>JBEIRX010000106.1:0-1917 GCA_040375715.1 Aphanothece sp. | reverse complement strand
GCTGGAGCCAAGCAGCAACCCTGAGGCCAACATCAGCTCCACCAAGCTCATGGCGCCACCCCCCTCAGGCCCAGCAGTCGCGGGGACTGGGCCCGGAGCGGATCGGAATGGAGAACCACCTTGAAGACAGCCCGCCGGGCGATCCCGCCATGTACCGCGGGCTCGGCCTCGATCAGGGCCTCGGCTTCCATAGCCCCCGGAGACCAGGCAAGCAGGCGCCCGCCGAAGGATCCAGCCTCCCCAACCAGAGCCTCCTGCTGAGGGAGGCTGGCACAACTCTGGCCCTCATGGGCCCAACGGCTGAGGGGCAACGCCAGGAGACAGGCGTGACGGCGATTGAGCTCACCCACCAGCCGCTGGGCGACTCCCACAAGGGCATCCTCATCGCGGCCCCTTCCCGCCTGGCTCACCTGATCGAAGTGGCCCTGCAGGGCCACGGTCTGGAGAGAGAGGCTGCTGAGCAGCAGGAGCATGGAGACCCCCAGGGCCAGGGGCATCACGAAGCCGCCTTCCTGGGAAGGCGGGATTGGCGGTTTCCGGGGAACAACGGTTGCCATGGCAGCGGGTAGTGAGCGCTTGCCGAGGATTCCCGACGGCGGACAGGCTGAGGCGCGGCCAGGGGGCGCGGCCAGGAAGGCGCGGCCAGGCGGAGGCGCGGCCAGGGGGACGCCGCCGCAGCCCAGGACCAGTTCAGGGCGTTATCATTGGCGCTATCGGTGGTCAACACCATGGCGCAGGTCCTCGTCAGGCAGCTCGATGACCATGTGGTGAGCGCGCTCAGGGCCCGAGCCAGGGCCCAAGGCCTCTCCCTGGAGCAGAGCCTGCGCGATCTGCTCACCGATGCAGTCCGCACCGACCGTTCCCTACGCGATGAACTCGCGCGGCTGCGCGCCTCCACACCGGCCGCAGGGCGCAACCTGGATGTGGCAGCCCTGATCCGCGAAGACCGCGATGGCCGCTGAAGTGCGCGCCTGCCCAAGCCACTGTGACTAATAAGCAAGCCTGCATCACTGTCGTCTCCGCCAGCCGAACTCAGGAAGCGGAGTTTTGGGCTGATACGGCCTTGGGGCAATCGATCAAGCGCTTTCGCACCTTCCAGACTTTCCAGCCACTGCAGGAAAAGGACCTAGCCATCCGCTTTCGACCTGTGATCCAATTTGCCAATCGAGATGGACTCGGTATCGTTTACAACAAAGCGATCGATGACGAAACTGAGCAATATTTAGACGCGAACGAAATTTTTTTGTTTGTGCATGATGACGTTTGGCTTGATGACGCTCAATTGGGAGAGCATCTGATCGAAGGCCTTCAAAACTTTGATGTGATCGGCGTGGCAGGCAGTACCCAACGAATTCCCGGCCAACCTTCCTGGTCATTCCGCGATACCAAGTTTACCCCAAATCTTGATGCTATGAGCGGGATGATTGGGCACGG
Organism: Aphanothece sp.; assembly: GCA_040375715.1. Lineage (GTDB taxonomy): Bacteria > Cyanobacteriota > Cyanobacteriia > PCC-6307 > Cyanobiaceae > Cyanobium. The sequence goes on along the minus strand of JBEIRX010000106.1, from coordinate 483 downwards.
CCCCCAACCTTGCGGGAGGCTGTCTTACTTTGGACCGTGGCGACAAAAATGCGAGCTTCTAGATGGAGTATTGCTTGCTACACGAGCTTCCACCCTCAGAAGAAGCGGAATTCGCTTTGATCCACTTTTTGAATTCCACTTCTACGATCTGGATTTTTGCCGCACCGCCCGATGCGGAGGATTAACATTAGGCACATGGCCGATTGCAATAACCCACCAAGGAATTGGAAGCTATAACGATGATAACTGGCTAACTTCTTACGCTAAGTACGTGAACAAGTGGGGCAGCTGAGATCTGAGTTAGCCAAGCAAGAAAACACCTACTGATTCAGCTTCAGCACCGCCATGAAGGCCTCCTGGGGCACCTCCACCTTGCCCATCGCCTTCATGCGCTTCTTGCCCTTGGCCTGCTTCTGCAGCAGCTTCTTCTTGCGGCTGATGTCGCCGCCGTAGCACTTGGCGAGCACGTCCTTGCGAATGGCG
>JBEIRX010000112.1:0-1628 GCA_040375715.1 Aphanothece sp. | reverse complement strand
GATTCGCACTGCAGGCTCAGTCGGGGCTGGGCTGGCAGGGTTGGAGATGGCTGGGTGGTGGTCATGGCGGCTCCCTCCACGGCTAGAAAGTGACTGTAGGCAGGGGGCTCCGAAACTGGTGGTTGCTGCCTGTTGAAGGACGCGGTTTGCATTCCTTGCCCGGTTCACGCACCTGTGGGCAGTCTCAAATCGTTGTGTACGTCACCCCCAGAGAGGCACCCACATAGCGTTCAGCGAGGGGATTGCTAAGCAGTTCTGCTTGGTTGGTGGTGGAATTCCACCAGGCCATTTGGGTGGAGCCGCCGCCGTCAAGAGTCATTCCCATGGAGGATCCAAAGCCTTTGAGGATGGTGCCCACGTCGTAATCCGTGGCGCCCTGCCAGCCACTGGGTTGGGCCGCATTGGCGATCCGGTCGACGGCGAGCATGGTGAGATAGCGGCCATCAGCGGTGAGGCCCAGGGCGGAACGGGCGTTTTGGAGCACTTGGTTGCCGCTGACCACCCCGTTGTTAAGCACGATGCCAAACCCTGAGGTGGCCACCTTCAAGGTGGAGGCCAGGGCCACTTCCGCCGCAGGGGCTGGATAGGTGACATCTGATGGAGCAGGGAGGGTGCTGGCCTTGTTCTCAATGCGCGCACCTGTCACGGGGTCGTAGAGGAAGGTGGATTTAAAGGTGTCACCGTTGTAATCGGTGCTGCTGACCAGCTGACGATCGCTGACAGCAAAACCGCGGATGTTGGTGGGAACCGATCGAAACTGGTTGGCAAGGTTGAGATCGAAGGGGGCGGAATTAAGAGCCGCCACAACCGGCAGGCCGCTGCTGCGAACACGACTGATGTATTGGCGGCTGGTCTCGGTGGTCGTTTCGATCGTGTTGTTCGCCCAGTCGGAACGGCGCCCTGTGCTTGTGAGTTGAATGGAGGGATCACGGAGGTCGACTCTTAGGGCCGTGAGAGCCAAGGGCTGCTCCCCAGGCCTAGGGCTCGGCATGTCCACACTGGCTTTGAGAATGCTGGGAATGTTGCCCAGCGGTAAAGCGCTGGCCCAGTTGTAGGACCACTGGCCTGGAGGTGGGGAGATCACCACATCGTCATTGGCGATGGTTCCTACGACCGGTGACGTGGTGCCAATGATGTAACCCGTGCCTGCAGCGAGGGAGAGGGCAACGGTTTCATTGGGTTCCACCCCCGTATCAACAGTGGGATCGACTGAGACGCTGGCTGTTGCGGAGCCTGCGGCAAAAGTGATCGTTTTGGTCAACCCTGCAATGTTGATGCCTGTGTAGTCCGTGCTTAGTGTTGCCGTACCGCCCACGGTGTAATTCACCGTTAAAGCAGAGCTGGTGCTACCAGATCGCAAGAAGGTAAGGGCCAAATTGGCTGGACCATCTTCTGGGACGGAGGCGGGTGAAACCGCCAAGGTGATGACGGGTGGGGTCGTTGATACTGGGGGAAGCAATTGGGTGCCGTAGAGCTTAAGATCGGCGATCTGCATGCCATTCCCAGCTCTCTTCAGCTTGGGGAAGATCAGCCGGTATTGCGTTAAGGAGGGAAGGTTGGAAAGCGCAACAGGAGCCGAATCCCTTAGCCTTGCAGAGGGGAGTTTAAGGCTGCCTGAGGTGAGTAGT
>JBEIRX010000104.1:0-2164 GCA_040375715.1 Aphanothece sp. | reverse complement strand
GCCAATGCGCCTTGCTGAACTGAGATCCATGGCTCCCCAGATCCACCTGTTGATCAGCCGCTACGGGGCAACCAACCTGGCGGTGTTCGGCTCGGTTGCCCGCGATGAGGCCTCAGAACACAGCGATGTGGATCTCTTGGTGGATCTTCCCGAGCAGACCAGCCTGATCGATCGCGCTGATCTCAAGCTGGCTCTGGAAGAGCTGTTGCAACAGAAGGTGGACCTGATCCGCCGCCGCAACCTCAAGCCCGAGCTCAGGGAACGGGTGATCGCTGAGGCCGCTGTGCTCTGACCCGCAACGTTCTCTCCAGGCAAACTGGATCCAACACGAAACGATCCGATGGACCTCACCGCCGTGCTCACCCCAGCGGAGGAAGGCGGCTACATCGCTTTCAATCCAGAAACGGGCACGACAACGGAAGGGGAAACCGTGGAGGACGCCTTGGCCAACCTCAAGGAGGCCACCACCCTCTACCTGGAGGAGTTCCCGGCAACGATCAAAGGCCATCCACTGATCACTATGTTCAGCGTTCCTGTCCGTGCCTAAGCTTCCGCACGTTTCAGGCAAGGAGATCATCCGTGCTCTGGAACGTCTGGGGTTTCAGGTGATGCGTCAGAGCGGCAGCCATGTCGTGATGCGTCAGGGCAGTAGGGGCTGTATCGTCCCGCTCCATCGCCAGGTGAAGGTGGGAACCCTTGCTGGTCTCCTGCGCCAGGCTCAGGTTGACCCCAGGGACTTTCTTGATGTGTTGTGATCGTGACCGCTCTACGAGGCACTGACTCGACGCCTGGCGTAAGGGAGCTTTTTGGGGAGCATTGGTGACTTTGCCGATGGTGCCCTCCCCCCCGCTGCTTTGCTTGCTGTCCTCTGCTTCCCAGCCGCCGCCGTCTGAGCACCCTTGGCGGGCTTGCTCTCGCCCCGGCCCATGAGCTCATCGGCCAAGCCCCACGCGTCCCCTTCCTGCTCCAACACCATCAGCACCGCCTGGCCAATCGCTTCCCAATCATCCGCCAGCTGCCGGGGGCTGTAGTCCTCCAGCCCCGCGAGCACCCGCACCAGCCGCTTGCCGCCACTGGCTTCCCCGCTCCAGGCGGCTTGCAACTGCTTGCTCGCCTCCCGAAAGCTCACGCCCCTCACGCCCAGCTCCCCCTCCAGCCAATCGCCCAACACCCCAGCAATCTGCTCGGCTTCCGTCAGGCTCAAGGCACGAGGCAGCTCGATCGGCAGCCGCAGATAGCCCAGATACAGCGCCATGAACTCCCCAGCCCCCAAAGGCTCCTGGGTGGTGGGATGCACCAAAGGCTGATAGGCCTTCAGGATCATCTGAATCCGAGGGGTGAGCGCTGCGGTGCCCAGCTTGGGCAAGAGATCACTGCGGTGGCGCGCCACCCAGGCCAGCTGATTGACCCGACCCAGAGCATCGATGGCCTTGGTGCCAAGCATCCGCACCTTGTTGTTGCGCATGTGGGAGATCTGGGAGATGTGCAGATTGCCGCTCTCATTGCAGGCCCAATCCGCCAGATCGCTCAGCTGCGGATGGCTCACATACCGCAGCAAGTACAGGAGCGCTTCGCTGAAGTGCAGGCTGCCGGCCTCTCGGCGGGCTTCTCCAGGGACCAACAGCAGCTCATGCTCCGGCAAAAAGGCCGGCCAGGCCTTGCTTTTCGCAGAGGGAGGCATAGCAGATCGTTTCTGTGATCACCCTACTCCGCAGCCTTTCAGGTAGCCAATAGCTCCTAGCTCTGTCAGGAGATGCTTGCAGTGCATCTAGAAATGCATTGACCACCCATCAAACTTTGCTACTCCTGATAGGACAGATGCCAATCACCATGGCTTGGTCATCCCCTTCTCCGTCTGCAGCAACCTGCTCCAGGCGGTGTGCGCCCAATCTGCCCGGCAGTCTCACCCGCTCCCTCTGCCGCCGCCTTGGCGTTGATGCCACCACCGCCATGCGCATTGCCCTCCTTTACGGCGACATGGAGTGGATGGCGGGTGGCGCGAGTCAGGTGCGGTATTCAGCGAGCGACTACGGGCGCCGGCAAGGGTTGCACCGCAACACGGTCCACGCCGATCTCAAGCGGTTGGCCGCCATTGGTGCCATCCGCCTCGATTGCGACCGAGCCAATAGCGCCACCATCGATCTGCTCGGCCTCATAGGCCCGG
>JBEIRX010000091.1:0-2933 GCA_040375715.1 Aphanothece sp. | reverse complement strand
CTGTGGGCTTGAAGTCAGGGGGGCGGGTGGCGGAGGATCTCCTGGCTCGTGGCGTCGCGTCAGGAGGAACGAACCAACCAGAAGACCTGCAAGGGCGAGCAGCAAGGCAAAGATAAGTTTGCGCCGCTCTGCAAGTCGCCACTGAAACGCCGTGAGGAGTGCTGGCAGGCGGATCAGGGGCAAGGTCTTGGAAAAACAATGATGCTTGTTCTTGACCATGCTGACCGGTTCGGGCGCCAGGAGCGACAGATACTGGTGTGCTTTGCAAAGTGACAGCAAACTCTGACCCCAAGTATTCTGATACAAATTTTTATTACACGACCACCCTCGCCATGACAAGCACTCCAATCTCTTGCTAACGTTAAAGTGATTAAATTCTAGCAAAAGAGTAATACGAATGCTGTTCTCAGGCTTGTTCCAGTGAACCCAGCTGCCACCTCAATAAATCCCATTCGCCCTGAGCCCAGCATGAATCAATCCGGGAATCATTTAGCGCTAGCATTGAAGCGGCGTTTGTTGAAAATTTCCCTGTCGGAGGTGTCAACTGAACGCCGACGATTCATTGTGGATTGCCCTGAAAAACAACAAAGGATCGAGGCTGTCGGCACATTTTTCTTGAAGGGATACCACGCCGCGCTTGAGAACAGCCATTGTGATCAACTTCACGATCTGCTGGGTGATGTCCCATTGGAATACCAGGGCTTCGCCTATGAGGGTGCGGCCATGGGAGTTGGTTTGTTGGACAGGTTACAACCATGGCGAGATTCCCAATTTCCTGGCTTTCTTTCGAGTGAGCAAAACTCCTATCCCTATCTCACCCATGTGGGGTTGGGTTGGGCTTTGGCCCGCTTTCCAGGTGGAATGCATCGCTTTTGCCAATCTCTTTCGGCAGGACAACTGTTCACTACTAAAGCATCCTCCAGCTGTTCAATCTTGGTCTGCTTGGTGTTGGATGGTTATGGCTTTCACCAGAGTTTTTTTGATTGGGAAAGATATGTGGTGGCCATGCAAGAGCCTCGTTTTCTTCCCCACGATTGCTTGCCCATCTTTCGTCAGGGGGTGGGCCGGAGTTTGTGCTTTGTGTATGGCATGGATGCCGATCGTGTTGCTAAGGCGATTGGACGCTTTCCCACCTCCAGCCAGGCTGATCTGTGGAGTGGGGTGGGATTGGCCATGGCCTATGCCGGCGGGCTTTCTGCTGCAGATGTAAGCCATCTCCTTCAGACTGCAGGTGGCGATGCGGCCGCTGTGGCCCAGGGTGTCGCATTCGCCGCCAAGGCCCGCCAGAAAGCTGGCTTCATTCCAGAGCACACCCAGTTGGTCTGCCAGACCGTTTGGCGTCAGTCGGTGGAAAACGTATCCAAGCTGACAGATGCGAAGTTGGCCCAGCTACCCCTTAGCTCCATGACCGCTGCCTATGCCCTCTGGCGCGAGCGAATTCAACTGGCCTTCGTCTGAGCAGCAACCCTAAATCGTCTTTTTCATTTTTTTTTCATTCTTATGAGAACCATGAATCGCTTGCCTGCCTGGATCACAGCCATCGGTCGCCAACACAGCAAACGCCTCCTGGCGATCACCATTGTGGCTGGCCTGTTTCTTCTGGCCCAAACACCAGCCCTCTCCCGCGGCGAACAAGCGGCGATCATGGATCGGTTTTCCTTTCAGCGCCTGCCCCTGCCCCAGTTGTCGATGGCTGAGGCCAGATACGAGCGAGCTGTGAATCCCCATCTAGCCCGTCATTCGGCTTGGATTTCCGCGGTGGGGGCGGCGATTGCCCTCAATGACCTGGATGGCGATGGTTTGGCGAATGATCTGTGTCAGGTGGAAACCCGCACGGATCAGGTGCTCGTAGCCCCCGTGCCCGGCAGCGGCGAGCGTTTTGCTCCCTTTGCCCTGGCCACACCCATGGGCGACCACAGGCCAGGCACCATCGCCCCGATGGGATGCGTGCCCCACGACATGAACGAAGACGGGCGGATGGATCTGCTGGTGTATTACTGGGGCCGAACGCCGGTTGCGTATCTCAAACAAGACGACTCCACCCCTGCCGAGACCTCCTACGTCGCCCAGGCTGTGGTGGGAGATTCTCCTGCAGAACAGTGGTTCACCAATGGGGCAACCTTCGCAGATGTCGATGGTGATGGCCACAGTGATTTGATCATCGGCAACTACTTTGCAGACAATGCCGACATCCTCAATCCCCAAGCCATTAATCGGCCCGAAATGCAGGATTCGATGACCCGAGCTTTCAATGGAGGCACGAATCATCTGTTGCTCTGGACCCATGCGGCCTCCTCCGGCGCCCCTGCGGTGACGTATGCGGATGTGGAGGGCGTGTTTCCTGAAGAGATCGCCCATGGGTGGACCCTGGCGATCGGAGCCGCTGATTTGGATGGCGACCTGTTGCCTGAACTGTATTTCGCCAACGACTTTGGACCGGATCGCTTGCTGCACAACCGATCCAAGCCTGGTGATGTGGCATTGGCCGTGTTGAATGGCGAAAAACCCATCGGCATGCCCAGTTCGAAGGTCTTGGGCAACGATGGTTTCAAGGGCATGGGAGTGGATTTTGCCGACCTCAACGGCGATGGCTTACTTGACATCTATGTGAGCAATATCGCCGATGAGTATGCATTAGAGGAAAGCCATTTTGTCTTTGTGAGCACTGGGCAGCCAGAGAAGATGGGTCAAGGCATTGCTCCCTATCTGGATCGCAGCGAATCATTGGGGATGTCGCGTAGTGGCTGGGGATGGGAGACCAAGTTTGGCGACTTCGACAACGACGGCGAGATGGAAGCCCTGCAGGCCACGGGCTTTCGGCGGGGGAAAATCAACCGTTGGCCTGAGTTGCAGGAGCTGGCCATCGCCAATGATGGGGCGCTGCGCCATGCGGGCAGTTGGTTTGCTTTCCAGCCAGGCGATGATCTGAGCGG
>JBEIRX010000030.1:0-18974 GCA_040375715.1 Aphanothece sp. | reverse complement strand
TGATGGTCCGGGTGGTTTCTCCATCCGCGAAGGTCACGCTGCCGCCGGGCAGCTGACCACCGACGAAGTCGGCCCCATCGGCGGGGTTGGAACCGGTGCCGGTGACAGCCCAGGACACGCTGGTGCTGCCGGTGGTGCTGCCGGTGGTGCTGCCGCTGCGGGTGATCTGAAAGTTGAAGGCCGTGGAGCCGGACTGGCCTTCGGTGAGGGACGACTGGGACGCGTTGATGGAGAGAACGGCTGGCGTCGGGGATCCCAGCAGAGCGGCCAGGTTCAACCGACCGCCCGTGACCGTCTTGCCGGCAAGGGAAGCCGTTGGCGTGGTGCTGGCGAGCAGGGCCGAGCGGATCTGGGCCGCCGAAGCGCCAGGATTGCTGGCGGCGTAGAGCGCCACAGCCCCCGTGACATGGGGCGTGGCCATGGAGGTGCCGCTGTAGGTGCCGTAGGTGCCACCAGGGAGGGTGGACAGGATCGAGGAGCCCGGGGCTCCGAGATCCACGGTGCTGCTGCCATAGCTGGAAAAACTTGAGAGCTCACCAGCGCTTGTGATCGACGCCACAGCCACCACGGCGTCGTAACCAGCGCCGGAGGCTGTGTTGTAATTGGAGGGATAATTAGCGGTTACATCATTATTACTTGTTGAGTTGCCCGCAGCAGCAACAAAGAGAATATTCTGCTTGGCCGCGCGCGTGATGGCATCTTGCAATCCCTGGGAATAGCCTCCCCCTCCCCAGGAATTGTTACTGGCCACGATGTTGAGGCCATGGCGAGTCTTCAGATCCGTGAGATAATCAAGCGCCTTAATCGCTCCCGAGGTAGATCCACCCGTGCTGCCGAGAAACTTGGCAGAGATCATCGATACATTCCAGTTCACGCCGGCCACACCCAGGCCGTTGCCACCTACAGCACCGATGGTGCCAGCAACATGGGTGCCGTGATCATCCACACTTCCGTCATAGACGCTATTGTCATTATTGAAAAAGTCCCAGCCACGTACATCGTCAATATAGCCATTGCCATCATTATCCACCCCATCAACAGCCTCAAACGGATTCAGCCAGGCATTGGCCGCCAAATCAGGGTGCGTGAAATCAAATCCCTCATCAACGATGCCCACATAAACGGATTTTGAGCCAATGGCTCCATTGTTCCAGGCCACTTCTGCCTGGCTTCCGAAGAGATTCGTGGTGCCAGTAGGTCCAACAAAAACTGGGGAATCGCTGCTGTACATCCCCCAGAGCGAGCCGTTGCCGTAATTGGGGTCATTGCTGATCACCTGGGGCTGCACCGCCTGATCCAGCTCCGCGTAGCGCACCCGTGCGTCGCTGCGGTAGGTGGCCAGCACATCGTCCAGCCTCCCGGGATCCGCCACCTGGATCACCTCCAGCACCCCCTCTCCCCGGGCCGTCATGGTGGCTGTGTGGATCAGCTCCTTCCGCAGACCTCTCACCCGGCTCAGGGCTTCCGCCCTGGCTGCTTCGGTGGCACCCGACTCCCACTGCACCAGAATCTGCACGGGTGTGCTGGGCCTGGGGAGGGCATCCGTTCCCCGCACGGGCGGTGGGGCTCCATCGGGAAAGCCCAGGGGCAGCACCCAGGATTCCGCCTTCTGGGGGCTGACTGACGCCGGCGACCCGGAACCGTTCCCCGCTGACTGCACTGGCGACAAGGGAACCAAAGTAGGGGCCAGGGCCTGGATCGCTCTGGGGATCGATGGGTGGTCCAGGCCCGTGACACGCTCCAATGAGCGCTCGCCCGCAGCCAGCAGACGCCCAGAGATCGGCCCCAGCCGGACCAGCCCAGGAGGCTGGACCGGCCAGCCCAGGGGGGCGGCTCCGAAACTGCTGAAAGCCCTTGGCAGGATGGAAGGATCAGCAAACACAGCCAGCGCACCGTCGCCCCCTGTGGAGGCCAACCGTTGCTCTGAGAGCCAGCGAACCCACTCCTCAATGGAAAACCTCCGGAGAGGCGCACCTTTGGAACTGCTGGCCATGGCGCTGCGGAGAGATCGTGGCACCCACATCTGCGGACCTGGCTCTACAGGTCTGGATGTGGCTGTGGTGAATAGATTTGACCCTAAAGCTTCCGCATCCCTTCCACCAGCTCCGTGGGCGAAACCGAAATCTTCCCAGGCTTTGCCGTGGTTCCCCCTGGTCTGGAAACCGTGGCCGCAGAAGAGCTGAGCCAGCTGGAGACCCAGTCTCCACGGCGTCAGCGCGGGGGGGTGGCCTTCACCTGTGACATGGCCGGCTTCTACCGATGTCACCTGCAAGCCCGACTGCCCTTCCGCCTCCTGCGGGAACTGGCCCGTTTCCCCTGCTCAGGGAAGGATGATCTTCGCCAAGGATTGCCGCAGGCCCTCGACTGGGAGACCTGGCTGCCCCCGGAACGGAGCCTGCGGGTGGAGGTGAGCGGCGGCACCTCAGCCCTGAATCACAGTCACTTCACGGCTCTGGAGGTGAAGAACATCCTGGTGGATCTGCAGCGACAACGCTGGGGCACCCGCAGCACGGTGGATCGCCACGATCCCGACCTTGTGATCCATCTCCACCTTCATCGTCACGGGGAAGCAGTGCTCAGCCTGGATGGCAGCGGCGGCAGCCTGCACCGCCGGGGCTGGCGAGCTGCCGTGGGCATGGCGCCCCTGAAGGAGAATCTGGCGTCCGGGCTCATCGCGCTCACCGGCTGGAAGGGCGACTGCCCCCTGGTGGATCCCTTCTGCGGCAGCGGCACCCTGCTGATTGAGGCGGCCTGCATGGCCCTGGGCCGAGCTCCAGGGCTGGTTCCGACCCTGGACGGGGAACCTCCCAGATCCCGGCGATTCGCCCTGCAGCGCTGGCCGGATTTCAACCCCTCCCTCTGGGAGGAGGAGGTGAGAGCGGCCCACCGTCTCGCCCGCGCCACCTTGGCCGATGGTCGCCCGCTGGCCACGATCGTGGGACGGGACCACAACGCCGAGGTGCTGGCCCAGGCCCAAAGCAACGCGGAAGCAGCGGGGGTGGCCCCCTGGATCCGCTTCGAGCTTGGCGAAGCAGAATCCTTTTCTCCCCCCCCAGGTCCTGGACTGGTGGTGACCAATCCACCCTTTGGAGAGCGCCTGGGGCAGCCCGAGGAACTGGAGCAGCTGTATGCGGCCCTGGGGCATCAGCTTCGGCAGAGGGCCCCCGGGTGGACCCTCTGGCTGCTGAGCGGTCATCCCGGCCTTACCGCCTCGCTGCGGCTCAAGACCTCCCTGCGCATTCCCGTGAGCCACGGTGGGCTGGATTGCCGCTGGTTGCGGTATCCACTGCGGGCGGGCCCTGGCTGAAGAACCTGCGGTGGGGCATGATCCACACGGACTCGCCTGCCCGCGCGTGCCCTCCCCTCAGGATTGCGGCGATCACCGTGCGCATCTGCGCTTTCGTTCGCTGAGTTGGGCGCTGCTGGCAGGAGGGGTTTCCGGCCTGCTGACTCTCCTGCTGCCGTGGCCCCTGGATGGTCTGGAGCGGCTGGATCCTTCCCTGCGGGCGGCCGGCTGCGGAATGTTCTATGGGCTTCTGGCCTTTCACCTTCAGCGGGTCGATCCTGACGATGGCCATCTCCAGGCCGGGCTGGTGGGGGCCATCTGCGGCATCCGCAGCCTGGCGGCACCCTTTCCAGGCGTGCAGAACTGGACCCTTGTCCCCCTGAGTTCAGCACCCTGGACCCTGGAAGAGCTGACAAGGGGCCTGTCATCACTGATGATGGAAGCTCTGCTGATGTGGTTACCTCTGTGGTGGCCAATCATCGGCAGTGCCCTGCTGCTCCAGTGGGCCAAGCGCCTGCTGCCCGCCCCGCGGCCATGAGCCTGCTGCATGCCACCTGGCTGTTTCCCCCGGAAGGAGCGGGAGGTCGCCTGCTGCTCTGGGCTGACACCTGGCGAGTGGCGACGCCGGTAAAGCCAGAAACGGGAGTGCCGGAACACCCCCTCACTCTGAACTGGGACGATCTGGCGGATTGGCTGCAGGAGCATGACCTGTGGTCCGAAGCCCTGAGGCCTGCCAATGCCAGCCTCACCCTGCCAAGCCGAAGCCAGGCGGCCCGCGGCCGCCGAGCCTCCCAGGACGGGACCTGGAGCGGACTGCCCCTTCAGGCCGGCGAACCCATTCCCAGCCAGGTGAGCTGGTGGCCTTGGAAGGTGGAGGGGCTGGCGATGGAACCGGGGGCGGCGGCGGAATGGCTCAGCAGCCTCCCCCTCTCCGGACACCACCCTGATCTGGCGGATGAGCTGCGCTGGTGGAGCCATCTGCAGCGCTGGGCCCAGAGCCTGATCGCCCGTGGCCGCTGGCTTCCCCAGGTGGAGGAGGGCAGGGCCTGCTGGCTGCCCCTGCTGAATCGGGAAGGGGACAGACGACGACTGGAAGAGTTGGCCATGGGCCTGCCCCAGGTGGCCACCTGCGCTGTTGCCTCCGGTGCCCCCACGGAGAAAGCGCTGGCCTGCCGCCGGCCAGGCAGTGGCCGCCTCCGGGTGGCCAGCCTCCTGGAGGCCCTGCTGGATGGGCAGTTGCGCCATGGCTTCGCCCCGCCAGCCAAGGACCTCGATCCACTGCTGGCAGCCTGGCAGAAGGCTCTGGGGAAAGGGGATGGTCGCCTGGCGCTCGATGTGGAGCAGACCGAGCGGCTGCAGACCGCCACCCACCACTGGCGTGAAGGGGTCGCGGGCCGCGTCGCACCGGCGCGGGCCTGCCTGGAGCTGTTCACCCCCGCTGACGGGGACGAACTCTGGGAGCTCCGCTTCTCCCTGCAGGCCGAAGCAGAGCCCAGCCTGCGGCTCAACGCCGGGGTGGTCTGGGGTGCGGGGGACAGCACCGTGCAGCTCGGGGAAGTGGAGGTGGCTCAACCCGGAGAGCTGCTGCTGGAGGGTCTCGGCCGGGCGCTGCAGGTGTTTGAACCCCTCGGCAGGGGCCTGGAAAGCGCCACACCCGAACAAATGCAACTCACCCCCGCGGAGGCGTTCGTGCTGGTGCGCACCGCCGCCAACCAGCTGCGGGATGTGGGATTGGGCGTGGTGCTTCCCCCCAGCCTCAGCGGTGGCCTGGCGAGCCGGTTAGGCCTCTCGATCGAAGCGGAACTGCCCATCAAGTCGCGGGGACTCAGCCTGGGTGAGGGGCTGGACTGGCGCTGGGAGCTGATGATCGGCGGGGTCACCCTGAGCCTCAAGGACCTGGAACGGCTGGCGGCGAAACGGAGCCCGCTGGTGCAGCACAAGGGGGCCTGGATTGAGCTTCGGCCAGGCGATCTCAAGAACGCAGAGCGCTTCTGCGCGGCGGATCCGAGCCTGAGCCTGGATGAGGCCCTGCGCCTCACCGCCAGTGACGGTGACACCCTGATGCGCCTGCCGGTGCATCGCTTCCTAGCCGGGCCGAGGCTGCAGGCCGTGCTTGAGCAATACCACCAGCAGAAGGCCCCTGACCCCCTGCCGGCTCCCGAGGGGTTCTCAGGCCAGCTGCGCCCTTATCAGGAGCGAGGCCTGGGTTGGCTCACCTTTCTGCACCGCTTCGACCAGGGCGCCTGCCTGGCCGATGACATGGGTCTGGGGAAGACCATTCAGCTGCTGGCGTTTCTGCAACATCTGAAAGCCGCCGGTGAACTGAAACGGCCGGTGTTGCTGGTGGCGCCCACCTCCGTCCTCACCAACTGGAAGCGGGAGGCGGCGGGCTTCACGCCGGAGCTGGAGGTTCGCGAGCACTACGGGCCAAGACGCCCCAGCACGGAAGCTGCCCTCCAGACCTCCCTCGATGGCATTGATCTCCTGCTCACCAGCTACGGGCTCCTGCAGCGGGACAGTGAGCTGCTGGAGAGCATCGACTGGCAGGGGATGGTGATCGACGAGGCGCAGGCCATCAAGAATCCCTCCGCCAAGCAGAGCCAGGCCGCCCGCGACCTGGCCCGCCCCCGCAAACAGAGCCGCTTCCGGATCGCCCTCACCGGCACCCCTGTGGAAAACCGAGTGAGCGAGCTGTGGGCCCTGATGGACTTTCTCAACCCGAGGGTGCTGGGGGATGAGGCCTTCTTCCGCCAACGCTATCGACTCCCGATCGAGCGCTACGGCGACATGAGTTCGCTGCGAGATCTCAAGGCCCGGGTGGGCCCCTTCATCCTGCGGCGCCTGAAAACCGACAAATCCATCATTTCCGATCTGCCGGAGAAGGTGGAGCTCAGGGAGTGGGTGGGTCTGGCACCCGAACAGGTGAAGCTCTACCGCAAAACCGTGGACGAGAGCCTGGAGACCATCGCCCGCGCACCCCTCGGGCAGCGGCATGGGCAGGTGCTGGCCCTGCTCACCCGCCTCAAGCAGATCTGCAACCATCCAGCTCTTGCCCTGAAGGAAGGGAGCGTCGACAACGGTTTTGCATCCCGCAGCGCCAAGGTGCAGCGGATGGAGGAAATCCTCGAGGAGGTGATCGAGGCGGGCGACCGAGCCCTGCTCTTCACCCAGTTTGCGGAGTGGGGGCATCTGCTTCAGGTCTATCTTCAGCGCCGCTGGCGCCAGGAAGTGCCCTTTCTGCACGGGGGCAGCAGCAAAAGCGACCGGCAGGCCATGGTGGATCGCTTCCAGGACGATCCCCGGGGACCCCAGCTGTTTCTCCTGTCGCTGAAGGCCGGGGGGGTGGGGCTCAACCTCACCCGGGCGAGCCACGTGTTCCACATCGACCGCTGGTGGAATCCTGCCGTAGAGAACCAGGCGACGGACAGGGCCTACCGCATCGGCCAGACCAACCGGGTGATGGTGCACAAATTCATCACCAGCGGCACGGTGGAAGAACGGATCGATCGCATGATTCACGAAAAGTCCAAACTCGCCGCCGACATCGTGGGAAGCGGAGAAGACTGGCTTGGAGGATTGGATGTGAGTCAGCTCAAGGAGCTGGTAGCTTTAGAGGACAGCTAAGAATGAGAGTCAGCAACAGGAGAAAAGACGAGAAAGACTGGCATCTATGCCATTCTGAAAGAGGATCCGAAGGGGGAACTTGTGCCTGAGAGGGTGACAATATTTGGAGGTGGCGGATTCCTGGGATCTGCCATTATTGATCGCCTACTGGCCGACGGCCATGCTATTCGGGTTTTTGAGCGACCCCGTATCAAGCCATTTCGAACTTTTACACAAGCGGAGAACGTGGAATGGATCGAAGGAGAGTTTGGCCATATTCCCGATATTCAAACCAGCCTTGAAGACGCCACTGCCGTCGTACATCTCGTCTGCACAACTCGGCCAAAGAGCTCAAATGACGAGCCCATCTACGATGTACAAAGCAATGTGATTTCCACCCTTCAGCTCCTCGGAAGAATGAGAGGGATGGGCATCAGGAAGATTCTCTTTGCCTCCTCTGGCGGCACAGTCTATGGGCCCCCTCTCTACACGCCGATCAACGAAGAGCATCCCACCAACCCAACCACCTCCTACGGCATCACAAAACTCACCATTGAAAAGTATTTGCTCCTGGAAAAAGCTCTGCACGGTTTGCAGCCAGTGATCCTGCGGGTTGCCAATCCCTATGGCGAACGCCAGCGTGTTGAATATGCCCAAGGCGTTGTGGCCGCCTTCTTAAAAAGAGCTCTTGCGAGGGAACCCATAGAAATCTGGGGAGATGGCTCTGTCGTTCGCGATTATCTGCACGTGGCGGATGTGGCCGAAGCTTTTGCCGCCGCCCTCAGCTACCAGGGAGATCGGTGCATTTTCAATATCGGATCGGGAGCAGGCACCTCCTTGAATGAACTGGCCTCCATCCTCTCAGCACAGCTCGGTCGAGACCTGGAAGTGATCTATCAAGCTGCCCGTGATTTTGATGTGAAATCCAACATTCTCTGCTGCGAACGGGCATGCCATGAATTGCAGTGGCAACCACAGATCTCGATGGCTTCAGGCTTGAAGCGCACCCTGACCTGGCTGCAGTCACAGGACAACGGCTGAGCTCAGCGGGCGCAGAAACGCACAAGCATGGAGGCGCTGTCCTTCGGGGGGGAGAGTTCCGCCGGATCGAAGGGGGGCGCATCTGCCTTCGCTCTCATCGCCTGCATGGGCATCGGGCTTCGATCATCCTCCACCTGCACCTGGAGTGCCTGGAGCCGGGAAACCCCGATCGCTGCGGCCACATCGGAGGCCCTGGCGAGGGCCTGGCGATAGGCAGCCGCGAGCAGGACCCGGCGTGCCGCCAGGGAGCTGGCCGGATCCGCCTCGGGACTCACCGGAGCCAGGCGCACCCCAGGCAACGTGCCCACCTGGCGTATCAGAGGCTGCAGGCGAGACGGGGCAAGACTTCCGCTCACCTGCAGGGAGGCCTGGGTGAGGAAGGGGCGCCCGCCCTCCGCGGGGCGCTGCCAGGTGGAGGGAGAGCTGACGCGAAACTCCATCACCCCAAGGCCGATCAGCGCGGTGCGCACCGCCCCGAGCCTCTGCTGAAGCAGGGCCAGGGCCCCATCGCTGCTGGGATGCTCAGCCTCCAGGGAAAGCGACACGCGCAGCCGGGCGATGGGACTCTCCTGCTCGGCACTGCCGCGGGCCTCCAGCAGGGTGCCGTCGCAGCGCTGCTGTACCTCGGCTTGGGCAGGGCGGCAGTAGTCGGCCCCAAACATACAGACCAGCACAAAAGTGAGACTCTTAAGAATGTGCAAAGGTGAAAGCTTCATTTCAAAGCCACAACAAGCCGTTGTCCAATCTACATGAAGCAGCTATAAGCAGGGGCACCAAAATCAAAGGCAGCAGCTTGGCAAACAACCCCCGGAGGCCGAATCTGTTCTTGTTGGCGCTGAGTGCCTGTTTCAGCCTTACAGGCATACCCATCAATCTGGCTGTGCAGGCACAGGAAAAAACGGATAAGACCGCTGGATCTTCAAGCAAACCTGATGCACAATCCAACTCTCCAACCAAGGCAGAGAAAGAGATCAAGGCCTGCCCAATTGGAAATGGAGTCTTTGAGAGTGTGCCAGTATTCTTTAGCGATCCCGCAAAGATCAAAGAGATTCTTCTGCTGGCTGCTCCTTGGCCTGCTGGTTCAGCGAATTGTGGGCAAGTTGTCGGCATCAACATTGGCACTCCTCGCTCGATTGCGATTTACGGGAATCGCGAAGGAAGAGAGGCACTGAAACGCTTCATTGGGAGCCTTGATCTTCCTCTCGAACGGGTGAACATGGACCTTTGGGCGATTCAAATCTCCAGTGCCAGTTCCGCCCGGCTTTCAGAGGTGATGAGCGAAGTGCAACACGTGGTGAACCAGACCCGTGAAGCCATGCAGGAAACCTATAAAGAATTTTCGAATCTCTCGATCAGCGGCAAGAAGCCGGGAGGAGCCGGTGCACAAGATCTGGTCGGCTTGGGCTTTGGGGATGCTCTTGCCTTAAACGCAAAGAATCCGACTCTCAGCCTCACCCAAATGCTGCTCCGCTTGACATTTGCGGGCAATACTGATGCAGAGACTTTTGACAACTACGACGAAGCAGCGCTAAATATCTGCAATTTCTTCGTGAGAAAGGCAAAAGAAGATCCTAAATACAAGTTGTTCAATGAATTTGAGGGGAAAGAACTTGAAGCATACAATATTAAGCGCATTTTCAACGACGATCCGCCCCGGGCCTTCCGGCGGCCTTTTCAAGGGTTCATGACCACAGGCCTCCATCAAACGTTTAATCACAAGCAGCGGCAGCCAGCCTGCGGGGATGGCGCCATCGAACAATCAGAAAAAAACTATGAGAAACAAAAAGAGTTGCTACGATTGAGACGAAACGCGATCATAGAATTTGCCACCCAATATAATGCATTTGACACAAATTATCTCAGAGACAATCCCACGCTACATGAATACAAACCCGAGAGCCTTGCAAGGGCAGCGGCCGTGGTGGATGGAATGATGAATCCAGTTGTGCAGGCCATCAACCGAGATATTGAAGACTATTTTCTCCTGCCCACCCTGTTCAAGATCAGACAAATTGTTGGCCGCAATCGAGGTGTTGAATATGCCGAGGTTGGCCGGACTTCCATCGCCGGCATCAACGGTCTGACAGTTGAAGTGAAATCAGGGATCAGCAGTGCATTTGATCAACCCACACCCCTGCGATTGAGCAACTGGCTGAAGGATGCCTCCGAAGAGTCGAGCACCATCAACAAACTTTTTCCCGAACTTCAAGCGATGAGAGCAGGGCCTGTCTCGGCCTCCCAGGCCCTGGCGCTGCTCTCCGCTCTGTCGAGGGAAGAATCGCGTTGGGAAGCGTTGGATTCGGGCATCACTCTCAACCTCACCCCCATCCTGATGCGTGATCAATCGCAGGCTGAAGTGGATGTTGATCTCAGCATCGGCTATCCCGAAACCAAAGACGAAAGCAAAAAGCCTACCGTCATCTTTCGAGCCTCTGATGATAAAGCGAAACCACGCTCCCGCATTGCCCAGAGCTCTCTCAAAACAAAGGTATATGTGAACACCATGGACCTTTTTGCTCTCAGCAGCTTCAGCAATCAGACAACGGTCACTGGTGGTCGCTGGTATGTTCCGCTCGTTGGCACGATCTGGGAAGGATTTTTTGGGGATATTCCTGTACTCGGTGGCTGGTTCAGCTTCAAGCGCAAGCCCCAGAACATGCAGCATCAGAGCATAGTGCTGGCGAACACATTAATTGTGCCTTCAGCCATGGGAATGGCATCCTATGTCAAAGATTACAGTAATCCCCGAGATGCATCATTACATCTCCATCCAGGGTCAATCCCCAATTCCATAAAGATTGATCGTGGATATTAGCACTGTTAGAGCGCTTCACCGCTCGTCCTCGCAATTGTGATCTAACCCAGCGGAGTAAGGCTGATTGAACAACCCCAGTTGCTGCACGAGCAAGCTCAGAAACAGCCCCACATCCGTCACCACTCCCACGGATTCCAGGGAGCCGCGGTCGCTGAGTTTGGTCACCACCGCAGGATTGATATCGACGCACACCAGCTTCACCCCAGCGGGCGTCATGTTGCCCACCCCGATGGAATGGAGCATGGAGGAGAGCATCAACACCATGTCGGCGCCCTGCAGGGCCTGGGCATAGGCGGCCTGGGCGCGGATGAGATCCATTTCCGTATCCGGAAGAGGTCCATCGTCGCGGATGGAACCGGCCAGCACGAAGGGCACCCCGCGCTTCACACAGGCGTGGATAATCCCCGTCTTCAGCACTCCCTGCTCCACGGCGGCCACCAGGCTGCCGCAGCGGCGAATCGTATTGATCGCCTTGAGGTGATGGCGGTGTCCTCCACGAACAGCCACGCCCTGCTGCAGATCGACCCCCAATGAGGTGCCCATCAGCGCCTGCTCCACATCGTGCACCGCGATGGCGTTGCCCCCCAGCAGGGCCTGCACATAACCCTGGCGCACCAGCTGGGCTAGATGGGCGCCGCCACCGGTGTGGATCACCACGGGGCCAGCCACCACCACCACCTTGCCGCCCCGGTCCCGGATCCGGCGCCACTCCCAGGCGATCTGCTGCACCACCAGCTCCACCCGCCGCTCACTGGAGACCCCCGCTCCCATAAAAGCGAAATCCGCCTCCCTCCCATCCCGGGCCGGATCCCGTCGGAAGGTGCGCAACCCCTCGACCCCCACCACCACCTGCTCACCGGCCCGTAGATCCCGCAGCAGGCGGCACGCCACCCGGCCATCGGCCACCACCAGAGCCCCATCCATCCGCTGCTGCTCCACCTGCACCCATTGCCCCCCCAGCCGCACTTCCGTGGGATAGATGGTGCTCACGTAGAAGTCGTCCGGCGCCACCCCATAGGCCTCCACCGGGGCCAGGGCTGCATCGCACTCCTCATCTTCGCTGGCCTGGGCGCCCAGATCGATCAGGCGTGCCATCAGATCAGCCATCACCTCCCCATCGGGGGCACTCACCTGGATCGCCGCACTGGAGGGGCTGTGGCGTTGCTGGCCCAGGGCAAACTCCAGCACCTGGAAGCTGCCGCCCCCCTCCAAGATGCAATCCAGCACCCGGTTGATCAGCCCCGTATCGAGGAGGTGGCCCTGCAGCCGGATCGTGCGGCACAAGCCTGCCTGGCCTGGGCTCTGGGGGGGGGAAGCGGCGCATGCCGCTGCGGAAGCAACCAGCCTGGGTTCATCCAGTCGCAGGGTGAGGCATTTGGCCGCCCCGCCGGCCTTAAGAAATTCGCCCATGGGCGTCTCCACCACGATGTAGCCACGGCCCTCCAGCTCCTGCCGCAGCGCAGGGCTGGCCTGATTGAGGATCACGGTCTCTCCAACGTTCACGGCGTTGCAGGCGAAGGCGAGGGCATCGGCCTCCCCCACCACCAACCGTTTCTCCGCGCTCAGCCGGCTTTCGATCAGGCGGTTGGAATAGAAATCGAAAGCGGGCGGGTAGTACAGGAGCGTGCCGTCGGCCAGGGGGCAGAAGCAGGTGTCGAGGTGGTAGAACCGCTCATCCATCAACCGCAGGGAGAGCACCTCCACCCCCAGGGCCCTGGCCAATAGCGGATGGGCAGCGAGCTCGGAACGGAAGCCGTAGCCCGCCCAGAGCCAGCCACCGGAGCGATCCAGCAGGGCATCGCCGGCCCCCTCGAAGGGCAGATCCGCCGGGAGCTGCTCCACCCGATAGCCCTGGGATTCAAACCAGCGCTGGAAACAGGGCTCCTCCCCCTGGCGCTGCGGATGAAAGAAGCGAGCGAGCACCACGGTGTTGTCCACCACCACGGCAGCATTGGCGGTGAACACCAGATCGGGCAGGCCAGGCTTGGGCTCGATCAGCTCCACCCGGGCCCGGGCCGCCAGCACCGATCGGAGACCCGCCCACTGGGCGGCGGCCGTCTCCAGGGAGGAGCGATGCACATTGCCCACCATCCAGGGATTGATGACGTAATCCACCGCGTAGTGGGTGGGGGCACACATCAGAAACCTTGGCTCAGCCATCGAAACCAACACTTGCGTGGCGTGATGGTGCCCTGGAATTGGGCAGGGAAGGGTTCACGGCGCACCGCGACCCGGGAGCTGTGGCTCCTCATCCCCCGCTGATCCCCTCTGCAAAGGGAGTGGCATTGGGGCTGCAGACCGTGCCGAGGGGAGGAACCAAGCCTGAGAGGAAATAGGCCGTCTCATAGCCGGCCACGCAGGCGCTGGGATTGCGCAGCACGGTGTGCCCGAAGCCATTCACGCTGAGCAGCAGCCCCTGCTGCAGCTCCCGTGCCATGGCCAGCGACGACTGAAAAGGACTCACCGGATCGAAGCGATGGCCAATCACCAGCACGGGCACAGGAGTGGGCGTGGTCCAGGGACCGGGATAGGGAGCGGCCGCCGCCGGCCAGGCCGCACAGCGGGCGTCCCCCCACACGACCCAGGCCCCCAGGGGACCGGAGCGCCCCCGGGCCCTCTCCGCCAGCGTCTGGATCACGGTCGCCTGGCGTGGATTCGGGGACTCGCTGCAGCGCAGCGCCAGGGCCTGCTCTGGGGCGGTGTCCTCCGGTGGGGTGTCGGCCGGGGCTTCCCTGGCCCCGCCTCGGGAGAGGGCATCCAGAAAGCGGCCAACTCCCTGCCAGCCCCCCGTGGATCCGTCGGAGGGAACGGTCTGCAGTCGCTGGCGCAGCTGGGTGAACACCTCTCCGGTGCCCAGGCGCCGTTCACCCCAGCGCAGGGGCCCTTGCCGCAGCCTCGCCAGAAGTTCGGCATAGCGTTGATCAACCAAAGCCTGGGAGGCTCCGGGGGCGGCAGGCGCAAAAGCGCAGCGGGTCCGCCCCGCAGCAGCGCAGCTGCGCAGGAAGGCCATCAGGGTGGCACCAGTGCCCAGATCCCGCTCCAACCTGTAGTCCGTTCCCTCCACGGCCAGGGGGTTGCCGTTATCCCCCCAGGTGAGGGGATCCACGGGGCCATCGAGCACCAGAGCTCCCAGGGAGCGGGGATAGAGGTTGGCGTAGGTGGCGCCGATCAGGCTGGCCACACCGCTGGCCCGAAGCCGCAGCAGCCGCTCCCCGAGGGCCTCGCGCAGCAGCTCCAGATCCCTGGCGCTGTCCGCGCTGCTCAGATGGGGGAGCAGGCGAGCCTGATGGTGCTGGCAAGCCCGGGCCAGTTCGGCCCAGCTCTCCAGCCAGCGGCTCTGCTCTCCTTCCCCCACAGGCAGGCTCAGGGGCTGACGGAGACGCCAGGCCCTGGCCTCCTCTTCGCCGGGCCAGCAGTGCAGGGCGGCAGGCTGACCCCGGCGGCCCGTGCCCCGGCGCTGCCAGCTCACCAGATCGAAGCGGCTGCGCAGGGTGGCGGGGAGGGCCCGAGCGATGGACCGCAGGGAAAGGGCATCCGCCGCCCCGGGGGCACCATCGATCACCACCAGACTCCCCAGCCGCGGGCCAGGCCCTGTGGCCTGTAGGCGTTCCACCGTCAGAGTCAGCCGTTCTCCCAGGGGTTGGGCATGATCCAGGGGCACCGAGAGGGTGGCGCACTGCATGGCCGGATCCCTTACAGGGTTCGTCCCGCCAGCCACCCCCGACGGGCAGCGTCCCCAGGCTAGGGGGGCCACCGGGAGCCCAGGGCCCGATGGGCTCCCGGGCTGGGCACGCCCCTGGGCTGGCCAGAGCCACAGGGCCGCCCCGAGGCCAAGGATCGCCCCTTCAGCGAACACCACAGCCGGGCGCCTCACGTCATCCCTCCTCCATGCCCCCAGCGTGACAGCCCACCAGAGTGGCGCGGAGAGCCGTGGCCCAGGCTCCCGGGGCGAACGCACGGCGATCCCCATGGCCCGGCAACAGCCAGCGCACATCCAGGGGAAGCAGAATCTCCACGGAGCGCACCTGCTCAGCCCAGTTCCACCAGCAGTAGCGGCGGGAGGCCACCACCTGCTGGAGGCGCTCGCTCCACCAGAGGTGATCGCCGCTGAAGAGCACCTGCCCCTCCTCGCTGCCCCCTTCCCCCAGCACGGCCACCATGGAACCCGCGGTGTGCCCAGGGGTGGGAAGGAGCGTGAGGCCGGCGGGGCCAAGCACCGGTGAGCGACCCTCCACCCGGTGCTCCGCCTCCGGGGCCGCATCGCCATCGGCGCTGTGGATCCAGCGTGGGCAACCGAAGTGGGCGGCCCAGCGGGCCTGATCCGCCACATCATCACGGTGGGTCAGCACGATGGCCGCCAGCCCTCCGAGAGCGGCGATGCGTCGGGCCAGTGGAGGGCTAAACCGGGGGGAATCGATCAGCACGTTCCCCCCCGCCCAAGGGGGCCGCACGATCAGGTAGCTGCTGGCCCCGAAGCTGCGGCGCGAGGCCCAGCCGCAGTAATGGATCTGCCCGAGGGGGTGCTGCACCAGAAGGGCAGGAAATCCCTCCAAGGCCAGGGTGGCGCTGTGACGCCGCAAAAGCTCGCCAGGAGAGCCGATGGCGGCCACTGGGCAGGCCTGCTGGGCCATCAGGGCCCGCACCGTGGCCGCCTCCCCCTCCGGCTGCCGGGCCACCCTGGCCTGCCCCGCTCCTGGGGCAAAGTGATCCGGATCCCACCCCCAGCAGGTGCCGCAATCAATGCAGCTGGCATCCACAAAGAAGGGGCCTGGAGCGTTGGCGGCCAGGCGATGGGCCGGGCGGGCCATGGAGAAGCACATTCTGGAAAGAGCCTACGCACGAGAGGGATAATTCATGCATTCCGTAGGCGCGGCGGCCATGACCGTCTCCAGCTCCGCCATTGCCACCCAACTGGGCCAGCAGGGCCTGGGGCAACAGCCCTGGTGGGTGGAACAGTGGATGGAGCTGATCAACTCCTACCGCTACAAGAAACGGCTGGAGCGGGCCTGGGATTACGCCCGCTCCGGCAATGTGGTGTCGATCCGCTTCGAGGGCCGCCGGGTGCACGCCCGGGTGCAGGGCACTGGGGATGATCCCTACAAGGTGAAGCTCTGGCTGGATGTGCTCAACGACGAAGACTGGGGCTACGTCCTCGAGGCCCTGAGCCAGAAGGCCCGCTGGTCGGCCCAGCTGCTGGCGGGAATCATGCCGCAGGACATCGAACGGGCCTTTGCAGCCAGTGGCAAGCGGCTCTTTCCCTTCAAGCTCCAGGAAGTGCGCAGTGAATGCACCTGCCCGGACAAGGCCAATCCCTGCAAGCACGTGAGTGCGGTTTTTTACCTGATGGGGGATCGCTTCTCGGAGGATCCCTTCGTGCTGTTTCAGCTGCGGGGCCGCAGCCGCTCCCAGCTCCTCACGGAACTGGCGGAGCGGCGCCGGGCTGGCGCCCGGGCCCCGCGGGTGCATGTGCCCCACCCCACGCACGCGGCCATTGCCGATCCGGCCCGCTGGTGGCGCTACGACGCTCCCCTGGATCCGGATTTGGTGGTGATCACTCCGGCGCTGGAGGGGGAATCGGGGCTGGAGGTGGCGGGGCCGCTGCCGTTGGCGGAGGAGCCCCGCTTCCCTGAGGCCAATCGGCTCTTCCTGGAGCGGCTGCTGGGGCATGGGAAGGCCATGGCAGAGCTGGCCATGGCCCGGGCCATGGCCGCCGGGTCTGGGAGGGATGACGGATAGCGATGGAGCCCCCCTGGCTGCAGCAGCCAGCGCTTGAGGTGGCGGCGATGCTCCTGAGCGGCTACCGGGCGGCCTTCAGCGCGCACCTGCTGGCGGAGGGAGCCGATCCTGCGGCCAACGCACGCCTGCTGGCACAGGAGCTGTTCGCAGCCGATCTGGCCGTTCTGGCTCACGATGGGAGCGCAGACCCGCGACTGATTTACGCAAATGCGACCGCCCTCAGGCTGTGGAGACGACAGTGGGTCGAGATGATCGGCATGCCATCCCGGCTGACGGCGGAACCGGAGGAACGGACCGCCAGATCCCAGGCCCTGATGCAGGCCAAGCGGCAGGGAGGCTTGGCCGGATACGGAGGAACAAGGGTGGACGCGAAAGGACGACGCTTTTGGATTGAAGGGGCAAGGCTATGGACCCTCCATACCCGTGAAGGGGAAGCACGCGGACAGGCAGCCTGTTTTGCATCCTGGTGGTGGCTGCCATGACCGATTTGATTTTTTAGGTTAGGATCTCACCTCTATAATTGATTTCACGAAACTCGGAATGGCTGGGTTAAGAATAGGATCAGTCATCTATGCATCGATTGCAGAAGCGCTTCGTGCCCTGAAACCGGGTGAAACGATCCTGCTGGATCCCGGCACATTTTCGGCACCACTGCTGTTGACCGTCGCTCAAGGGACAACGCTAAAGGGTTCGGGTTCCAGGACACAAACCACCCTTTTAAACACGCCGATTCTGGAACGCTCTGGGCAAGGGAAGTTGGCCCCTGGTTTTACGATTCAAGATCTAGGATTTGGATATAGGAATCAGAGCGGCTATCTCTTCTCGCCAAGCTTAGGAAGCGTTCCGTACAACCCAATAAACCCAACATTGACATCCTTCAGTCTCAAGAATGTTGCCTTCACTGGCATCCATCAGGGGAACATCGGTGTTTCCGGGACGTACATGGACATCAGTGGTGCAAAGAATACCATTTTCGATGGTATTCGCGTCTCACTCTCCGGGCAAGCCGGATTTGATCCGGGCAAAGGAACAGGGGGTGGCTACTTTGTCTTCCATGAGGCAGGGGTAGGTTTTCAGATTCTCAACAGTGTGTTTGATGAAGAGGGTTACAGCGGTGCGTTCATCGTTCTGTATATGTCGGACGCTCTTGTTGCAAGCAATCGGTTCATCGGAGGAGGGCTGATCAGGCAGGATGATGGCACCAATCCTGCAGATAATCCCCGCGGCGAACGATTCGTCAATGCAGGGGGAACCTTTGCCAATAACCATCTTTCCAACGGAGCCTTTTTTGATTACTTACTCCAATTCAATTCAGACACCGGAACAGTATGGACTGATTATAAAAAGAAGTTTGCCACCAGAGATGGTACTTATGATCTGCGCACCAATATCATCGACAATACGTTTGATATTATTCCTTCAGGATACGGAGTGCTGATTCGAGCAGACATTGCTCCCCAGATCGTGGAAAAGATGCTCTCCATATCAGGGAACGTCTTCAACAACGGTCTGGCCGTTCGCAGTGACCTGGCAGGCACCCACGACTTAGCATTTGGCCAAAATTACGTCAATGGCATCCTGTTCGATCACTTACGGGTAGGGGGAACTGGCGATGACCAATTGAATGCAGCTCGCAGCAATGGACGAAATTGGATCAGTGGAGGACTTGGGAATGATCAACTTCGCTCTTCTCCCGGCAAGTTGGATGCTTTTGTCTTCTACACCGCTCCCAATTCTCAGAACAATACCGATACCATACTGGGGTTCGAAATTGGGAGCCCAGAGGCAGACCAGATTTGGCTGGATGGAGAGATCTTTAGAGGCCTTTTGATCAATGGAGATCGGCTCGATCCAGGAAGTTTCACCACCAATACCAGTGGATTGGCCAAGGGAAGCGCCGGTGAGATCATCTACAACAGCAGCACAGGAGAACTGTTCTATGACAGAGATGGTGTCGGCAGGAATCAAAATGCTGCTCGCTTTGCAATCCTTTCAGGCAAGGAATCCATTGCGCTTCAGAATTTTCGTCTATTCAACCAAACCTCTTCCTCCCCATTTGTCTCCCCAGCTGTGATCAGCCTTGGGGTTTCTCCCGTCAGCGTGAAAGAAGATAGCAACAGCAAACTGGTCTTCAACTTCACAAGAACTGGTGTCACAACAGAACCTCTCACCGTCAGTTACACAATCGACGGATCTGCAGACGCCTCTGACTATTCAGGCGCAACCCCCGGCAGCGGCAAATCCATCACCTTTGCTGGCGGCTCCTCCACGGCCACTCTCACCATCGCCCCCAAAGCGGATTCATCCGTTGAAGGCGATGAAACTGTGAGTCTCAGCCTGAAGGCAGGCACTGGATACTCCATTGGCACCACCACTGCTGTGATGGGCACCATCAGCAATGACGATCTGCCGCCGGTGATCACGCTGGCCCTTGCTCCAGCTGCAGTCGTAGAGGATGGGCCAACCAATCTGATTTATACCTTCACCCGAACC
>JBEIRX010000025.1:0-22434 GCA_040375715.1 Aphanothece sp. | reverse complement strand
TCCACTGGGGGAGCAGCGATGAAGGCAACGATGAAGCAGATGGTGGCAGCCAGGAGGGTGGGGATCATCAGCACACCGAACCAGCCCACATAGAGGCGGTTGTTGGTGGAGGTGACCCAAAGGCAGAAGGTTTCCCAACTTCCTGCCTGGCCTCTGCTGCGGAGGGCAGTGCTCATGGAATCAGAACGAGTGAGTGAACCCCGGGGAACTGAGGCTCATTAGAAATACCCGGAGCATCAGGGCGACTGCAGCGAATGCCACAGCAACCACAACGATCGGGTGACAATCAACCTAGGAAGAGGGCTGCTTGGCGCAACGCCTGGCAATGAAACGTTGGAACCCTTCGGAAATGTTCATTTCCCTGGGGAGGCGGCTCGGCTCAAGCCCCACCAGCCTGGATCCCCTTCTCCCCTTCCTGCTGAACCAGCCAGTTGCGCGCCTCCTGCAGAAAGGCTCCCCAGTCCAGTCGTTCTGCCTCAGCAGCCTTTGCCACCAGAAGGGGGGCTTCCGCTTTGATCGCTTGAAGATCCGGTTCACACACCCCCACGTAGCGGGCCATCAGATCGGCCATGGCGTGGCTGATCACCCGCGTGAGATAGGCCGCGCTCAGAGCCTGCAGGGTTCCCCCGACAAGCCATGTAGCGCCATGCAGTCGGAAGGCTGTGGTGATGGCCTGGCTGCTCCACTCCACCACGCCAAGCACCAGAGCGGCTTTGCCCACATGGCCAGCGGCGGCTCGAAGCTGCTCCAGGGACCAGCGGCAGTCCCAGAGCTGAGCCATCTCCCTGAGCATCAGCCCATTGGCCACGCTCAGCACCAGCAGATCGAGGCTCATGGCGGGGGTGATGAGCACACCCGCGGCTACTAGCCACTGGGTGCGTTGCTGGAGCGCAAGCCACTGCTGCCGCCGCAGCCGCTCCAGATCCGCCTGCCAGCGCCCATGCAGCTGTTCCAGGCAACGGCAGAGGGTGGTGGCTGGCAGCGCGTCCCCTTCCCGGGCCAGCCAGAAGCCCAGTGGGGCCAGGCTTGCGCCGAGCTGTCGGGGGTGTCCATCCCAGAGGAGAAGGCGGTCTCGGTTGGCTGCCGGCCATTGGCTGCACAGATCAGCCACCTGCCCTTCAGAAGCACCCTCGGCTTCCATCAGCACCCACAGGGGCAAGCGAGGTGGCAGTGCCTCCAGCCAGCGCAGTTCAGCTGCCATCAGCGGGGGTTGCAGATGAAAGATGAAGGCATCACAGGATGCAAAGGCCTCCGACCACTGCCAGCGCAAACTGTTGCTTGGCAGCGGATGACTCACGACAACCTGCAGCGGGCGGCCCCCTCGCAGGGCCTCTTCCATGGCGGCCAGATGCCCAGTGGTAGTGGAAGCTGAGGAGACCAGAGCCAGTCGGAGGGCTTGTCGATCCTGTTGGGCCAGCAGATTGGCGAGTGCGGCGGAACGGTTTGCCGGGGCGCTGGGGTCAGGGTCTAGGCGAGCGAACTGATCCAGCAGAGATCGGCAACGCTCAATCCAGCCCTCAATGGTGTTCAGCCGTTGGGGGGAGACCCTGGTGAGCTGGCCCAGGGCCAACCAGCACCATCCGCCGGCAAGAGCTCCCAAGCCAAGCCAGCCCGCATCCTGGAGGCCGTGGAGTGTCACATCAGTCAGCACACCAGCTGCGGTGATCCAGAGGGCCTTGCGTCCCCAGGCCGGGATCCTTCCGGCCGTGGTTGCCGGCGTTACGGCCGGGCGTCCTGATGAAGCAGGGGTCAGGAGGTCCTTGGCAGGCTCAACGGTCGTCACGGACAGGAGAAAAGACTCTGGCTGCCCCTGCAGTGTGGCGCACATCCATTCCCCATGCAGCACCGATAAAGTGACTTCCAGTGGTGTGAAACCCGCCTTCCATGGTCAGCGGGAGCATGGGTGGTGAACGGGAATTCGGAAGGCTTCCGACCCTCACCTTTTCCCAGAGGGAACAGATCGAATCCATCCTCAAAGCCCTGCAGCTCGCGGAGGGCTGGAGTGGGGACCTCCCTGTGCTGTTGCTCAATCGCTGTTGGCTGCGTCTCACGGTGTTGCCCGTTGAGCGGCTTGCCCTTGAGCTGCCACCTGACCTCAGCCGATCGGCTCCTGAGCTTGAGCACTACCGCGAACTCATTGAGGCGGGCATCCCGGCCTGGCAGGCCCAGCAGCTCTGCTGGCTGGAATTCGGCGCCGACGCCTGTCATCAGGCCCTGCAACGCTTCTGGAGTGCTCTGGATCAGGATGATGGCGGCTGGACGCTGCAGCGCTATCTCGATCTGCTCACGCAGTATCGGCAGCGCTTCCTCGGCCAGTCGCCCCGTTCGCTTCCTTTGCTGGTGCTGGCACGACCATCCTGCCTGGATTGCCATGGGTTGTTCTGGCTTCGTCCCGGCCTCACCCTGGCCGAGCCGCCGATGCGTCACACTTGCGCCTGAATCCCGATGGCGTCATGGCCGAAGGCACTCCCTCCTCACTTCCCTCAGAACGCCAGGCTGAACCCCAGTCCGATCGTCATCGCAACGATGAGGGGGGCCGTGGCGAGCGTGCCTCGGCCCCGAGGGAAGGCGGGTTTCGCATCCGCTTGAGCGACAACGAGATGCGCTCAGCCCGGGCTCTACAGGAGGCCTTTGGCTTGCGCTCCACTGTCGCCGTGCTGGGTTTTGCCCTGCGCACCCTTGGCCAGCAGCTGGAGGAGGGCAAGCTCGATGAGCACGCGGCTCAGCACAGGGCCCAGATGGGCTCGAGGGGGCCCGGCGGTGCTGGCCGCCCTGAAGGGAGGCGGGAGCGGCCCGAGGGCCGTGGCTCCTCAGGCCGCTGGCAGGACAGCCGAGGGGCTGCAGGTGGTGGAAGCCGTGGCCCGAGGGTGGATCCTTTCGCCAGACCCTCTAGGCCTGCCGTGCCTGTTGAAGCCCTTGAGGAGGAGCCCCCCCTTGAGGAGCAGAACCAGGCTGCCCCATCCGAAGTGGCTACCCCTGAGCCGCCGATGGAGGTGGCCCCGGCGGCGGATCTGGGATCCGCTCCCATTGATTCCCAGACGCAACCGCCTGCTGACCCCGCTCCAGTCCCTTCCCCTGAGACACCGGCGGAGGATTGACCGCCATGACCCTGTCCTCCACCACAAGGCCAAGGGTGTTGTCAGGCGTTCAACCCACCGGTGCTCTCCACCTCGGCAACTGGTTGGGAGCGATTCGCAACTGGGTGGATCTGCAGAAGGACCATGACACGTTCTTCTGTGTGGTGGATTTGCATGCCATCACTGTGCCCCATGATCCAGCCCAGCTCGCTGACCACACCCTCACCACGGCAGCGCTCTACCTGGCCTGTGGCATCGACCCCTCCGTGTCCACGGTCTTTGTTCAGAGCCATGTGAGTGCCCACAGTGAACTCTGCTGGCTGTTGAACTGCGTCACCCCACTGAACTGGTTGGAGCGCATGATTCAGTTCCGGGAAAAAGCCCTCAAGCAGGGCGACAACGTGTCGGCGGGTCTGCTCGACTACCCCGTTCTGATGGCAGCGGACATCCTTTTGTATGACGCGGATCGGGTGCCCGTTGGCGAAGACCAAAAGCAACATTTGGAGCTCGCCCGGGATATCGCGCAGCAGCGCATCAATGCCCGCTTCGCCCCGCGGGATGCGGAGGGAGAGCCCATTCCCATCCTCAAGGTGCCTGACCCCCTGATCCTCGAGGCGGGAGCCCGGGTGATGAGCCTCACGGACGGACGGAGCAAGATGAGCAAGAGCGATCCCAATGAGGCCTCACGCATCACCCTGCTGGATCCACCGGAGCTGATCGCCAGGAAGATCAAACGGGCCAAGACCGACCCGGTGATGGGCCTGGAATTCGACAACCCGGAGAGGCCTGAGGCGCATAACCTACTCAGCCTCTATGCCCTAACCAGTGGCTGCAGCCGGGAGTCTGCCGCAAAGGAGTGCGGCGGCATGGGATGGGGTGCCTTCAAGCCATTGCTCACAGAGGCGCTGGTGGAGGCCCTGCGCCCCATCCAACAGCATTATGGCCACTGGCGTGAGGATCAGGCGCTCCTGAGCCATGTGTTGGATGAGGGGGCTCTCAGGGCTGCCGCCGTGGCTGATGCCACCCTCAAACGTGTGCGTGAGGCTATGGGCTTCCTGCCGCCTTCCACGCAAGGGCCCTAAGCACAACTTAACAATCTCTTCGGGTCTCATCACCGCCACTGATGGTGCAGTTGGCCTTGCTGGACCCAAATCAATCCAATGGAGACGGCTTACCGATCTCCTTCAGATCCCCTCCCTTAACAGGCTTCCTCCCGACATCCCATGGACATGAAGGCATTGAACTACACAGTTTCCCCGGCTTGTCCACCCCACAGGCCGGGGGGGTGGCCAGCAAAGCCTTGTTCCAGCGAGTGTCTTCCGAGTCTCTGCTCACGACCGCTTGTTGTTCACCTCCTGCTCCGACCGCTCCGGCAGCCGTGCCGCCCTGATGGGTTCGGTGGTTCTCCTGAGTGTTCTGCCCATGGCTCCCGCCTCTCGCCTGGCCTCTGCCCAGATTCCGGATCCTGAGAAGCGCACGGTCTCGGTTTCAGCGGTTGCACAACAGGCCCCCCCGCCCCAGGCCGCCCCGCGCCGAGCCGCTGATCTTGATCATTCCAGCGAACAGACCTATCCGATCACCCCTGAGCGTCGTGCCCTGCTCAACACGATCCGCTATGCGGAAGGCACCTGGGTGGGTGGAAGCGATGACGGATATCGGGTGATCTATGGCGGCGGTCAGGTCGAGCGGCTGGATCGTCACCCGGAAATCACCGTTCGCCGCACCTATGTGAGTGCTGCCGCCGGTGCTTATCAGTTCCTTCCCGCCACTTGGCGCGAGGCGTCCAGACGGCTGGGTCTCCCAGACTTCGGACCCAGGAGCCAGGATCAGGCCGCGCTGTACCTGATGGAGAAACGCGGAGCCCTCGCTTCCTTCGATGCCCAGGGACTCACCCATGACGTGCTGGCCCGGCTGGCTCCTGAATGGGCTTCCCTGCCTGCCTATCACGGCGGCAGCTACTACGGTCAACCCGTCAAATCCGCCACTGAACTGCGGCGCTTTTACAGCGGCGAACTTCAGCGCCTCCAACAGACCACCTAGGGCTCCCTGTAAACCACCCGACCCCGCTCGTCGTTGCCGACATCCAGCAGGTGGACGTGGAGCAGCTTTTCGATTTCACCTTGCAGATCCTGGCTGTCGAACGGGGTGGGCAGCTCCAGTTCGATCAGGGCATCGTTCAGGGTGAATCCCTTCTCTCCGGCCTGGCGGGCGAGCCGCAACAACTGGCGATCGATCGGCGGCGTGCTCGCCTGGGCTGGGCCAATGCGGCGGTTCGCCCCCTCCACCATTCCGGGGAGAAGCAGCAGATCCAGGAGCTGGCCGATGCCGCACAATCCAAAGGTGAACAGCCAGAGGAACCCCGTGACGGGTTTGCGGTTGTAGATGCGCTGGATGCCACAGATTCCCAGCAGCGAAAGGCACCAGAGTCCATAACTCAGCGCAAGACTGCGGGGCTCCTCACCGGTGACCTTCGGGGCTCCAGGGGCGCCTGGGGGTTGGGTGCGGCTCAAGGCGGGCCGATGCACAGGGGACTTCCCTGATTCTCGGGCGAGCGATGGACTCGCAACAGAGTCGGATTGCCGCGCCTGGGCCCCTGGCGGGGCCTGCCTAGGATCAGGAACGGTGAAATCGTTTCTGCGTGGCTGGTTCTGTGAGCAGTTCTCCTGCGGCTTCCGCGGGCCCAATGCCAGGTGCAGCCGTGGCTGAGGGTACGGCGATTCACCTTCCCAAAACCAGCGAGAGCCCTGCGCTGCTGCGCATCCGTCATTCCATGAGCCATGTCATGGCCATGGCCGTCCAGTCCCTCTTCCCCCAGGCCAAGGTCACCATCGGTCCCTGGACCGAGAGCGGGTTCTATTACGACTTTGACCATCCTGAACCCTTCACCGAGGCCGATCTCAAGGCCATCAAGAAGGAGATGGTGCGGATCATCGGCCGCAAGCTGCCCCTGCAACGCATCGAGGTGAGCCGCGCGGATGCGGAGCGCCGCATCCGGGAGCAGAACGAGCCCTACAAACTGGAAATCCTGGCGGGCCTCACTGAACCGATCACCCTCTACACCCTGGGGGATGGCTGGTGGGATCTCTGCGCTGGCCCCCATGTGGCCACCACTGCTGACCTCAACCCCAGGGCCTTCGATCTGGAGAGCGTTGCCGGTGCCTATTGGCGAGGGGATGAGGCGAATCCGCAGCTGCAGCGGATCTATGGCACCGCCTGGGAAACTCCCGAACAGTTGGAGGAGCATCGGCGGCGCAAAGCTGAAGCCCTGCGCCGTGACCACCGCAGGCTTGGCAAGGATCTGGAACTCTTCTCGATCGAAGATGAAGCCGGTGCAGGGCTGGTCTTCTGGCACCCGCGTGGGGCCCGCATGCGCCTGCTGATCGAGGATTTCTGGAGGCAGGCCCACTTTGACGACGGCTACGAGCTGCTCTACACCCCCCATGTGGCGGATCGCAGTCTCTGGAAGACCTCCGGCCATCTTGATTTCTATGCCGAATCGATGTTTGGTCCGATGGCGGTGGATGAGCGCGACTACCAGATCAAGCCCATGAACTGCCCCTTCCATGTGCTCACCTATGCAAGCCGGTTGCGCAGCTACCGGGAGCTGCCGATTCGCTGGGCGGAACTGGGCACGGTCTATCGCTATGAGCGCCCCGGCGTGATGCACGGCCTGATGCGGGTGCGGGGCTTCACCCAGGATGATGCCCATGTGTTTTGCCTACCGGATCAGATCGGCGCGGAGATTCTGCGGGTGCTCAACCTCACCGAGCGAATCCTCTCCACCTTTGATTTCCGCCGCTACGAGATTCATCTCTCCACTCGCCCGGAGAAGTCGATCGGGGAGGATGCCGTCTGGGACCTGGCCACCCAGGGTCTGGTGGACGCCCTGCGGTGCAAGGGCTGGAACTACAAGGTGGATGAAGGGGGCGGCGCCTTCTATGGACCCAAGATTGATTTGAAGATCGAAGATGCCATCGGAAGGCTCTGGCAGTGTTCCACGATCCAGCTGGATTTCAACCTGCCCGAGCGGTTTGATCTTCACTACGTGGCGGCGGATGGCAGCCGGCAGAGGCCGATCATGATCCACCGGGCGATCTTCGGATCCCTGGAGCGCTTCTTCGGCATCATGTGTGAGAACTACGCCGGTGATTTCCCCTTCTGGCTGGCGCCGGAGCAGGTGCGTCTGCTTCCGGTCAGCGATGGGGTGATGCCCTGGGCCGAGTCGGTGCTGGAGCAGCTGAAGAGCGCCGGAGTGCGGGCCACCCTGGATCACAGCGGCGAGAGGCTCGGCAAACTGATCCGCACCGGTGAGCAGATGAAGATCCCCGTGCTCGGCGTGATCGGAGCCACGGAGGCCGAGGCGTCCACCGTGAGCCTGCGCAGCCGGCGGGATGGTGATCTCGGATCGGTGAGTCTCGAGAAGCTGATCAGTGGGGCCTGCCAGGCCAATGCCTCCCGCTCCGCTTCTTTGTTGTCTCCTGTCTCCTTGTCCCAGTGAGCCTCCTCCTGGCCGGAGACATCGGGGGGACCAAGACCCTTTTGAGCCTGTACGGCACCACGGCCGACGGTCTGGAGTGGCTGCGGGAGGCGCGCTACCCCTCGGCGGACTGGAACCATCTGGCTCCAATGGTGCAGGATTTTCTGGCCCAGGCTGAAAGCCAGGGCCTGGGGATTCCTGAGGCTGCTTGCTTCGCCGTAGCCGGTCCGGTCGAGTCCGGCCAGGCCAGGCTCACCAATCTCAACTGGCAGCTGGAGGAGGGGCAGTTGGCCCAGGCCTGCGGCCTCAAAAGGGTGGAACTGGTGAATGACTTTGCCGTTCTGGTGTATGGCCTCCCCCACCTCCTGCCCCACCAACTCGCACCGGTGCGCGATGGGCAGCCCCTCGCCGGGGCACCGGTGCTGGTGCTCGGCGCTGGGACCGGCCTCGGTGTGGCCATCGGCGTGCCGACACCCGCAGGCCTGAAGGCTCTTGCCACGGAGGGGGGGCATGGCACCTTTGCGCCCCGCACCCCCCAGGAATGGAATTTGGCCCGATGGCTCCAGGCAGATCTTGACCTAAACCGGCTCTCGATCGAGCGGGTGGTGAGCGGCACGGGCCTTGGTGCCGTGGCCCGTTGGCTCCTTGCGGAGCACCATCCCGATGGTGACCATCCACTTAACAGGGCTCTTGAGTGCGGGGGGGCGGAGGACTGGCCAGCTGCCGTGGCAGCGGCTGCCGATGCCAGGGATCCCCTGGCCCAGGAGGCCTGTCAGCTCTGGCTTGGAGCCTATGGGGCTGTCACAGGTGATCTAGCCCTCACCACCCTCTGCAAGGGTGGCATCTGGCTGGCGGGTGGCACGGCGGCCAAACAGCTGGAAGGGTTGCGGTCGGCCACCTTCCTCGATCCCTTTCTGGCCAAGGGTCGGCTGCGGCCGGTGCTGGAGCCGATTCCTATTCAGGCCATTACCGATGCTTCGGTGGGGGTGTTCAGCGCCGCCTGCCGGGCCCGGATGCTGCTCGGCTGAGGGATGGGACACTGAGAGCAGTGAGACGAGGCCTATGGCACAACCCCTGATTGGAGAGGGGGTCGTGGTGGATGTTCCAGCTACCACAGCCAACATCGGCCCAGGATTTGATTGTCTTGGTGCGGCCCTTGATTTGAACAACCGCTTTGAGTTGCGGGTTGTGGAAGGAGGGGTCGACCGCTTCGATCTGGTGATCGAGGGCCCCGAAGGCTCCCATCTCCGCGGTGGTCCGGACAATCTCATCTATCGCTCTGCCCAGAGGGTCTGGCAGGAGGCCGGTGCGGAACCTGTGGGACTGGAGGCCAGGGTTCGGCTGGCGGTGCCTCCGGCCAGGGGACTCGGCAGCAGCGCGGCGGCGATCGTGGCGGGCCTGATCGGGGCCAATGCCCTGATCGGCGACCCCCTCAGTTCCGAGAAGCTTCTTGAGCTGGCCATTGCGATTGAAGGCCATCCCGACAATGTTGTTCCCTCTCTGCTTGGTGGGCTCTGCCTGACGGCAAAAACCGCTGTTCCGAACTGGCGGGTGATTCGCAGTGAATGGCATCCCTCCGTTCAGGCCGTGGTGGCCCTCCCGGGAATTCGGCTGAGCACCTCTGAAGCCAGGCGGGCCATGCCCCGGAGCATCCCCATCGCCGATGCGGTCACCAATCTCGGCAGCCTGACCCTGCTGCTGCGCGGTCTGCGGACTGGGGATGGCGAGTTGATCCAGGCCGGGATGCACGATCGCATCCATGAGCCCTATCGCTGGGGACTCATCCAGGGGGGACGAGAAGTGCGGCAGGCGGCACTGGATGCTGGCGCTTGGGGTTGTGTGATCAGTGGAGCGGGCCCCAGCCTGTTGGCCCTGGCCTCTGAAGAGGGTGCCCACCAGGTGGGTCAGGCCATGGAGGCGACCTGGGAGGCTTGTGGGGTCACCAGTCGCCATGCGGTGCTTGGGCTCCAGCACAGCGGCAGCCTCTGGACCCCCTTGCCGCCTGGAGGGGATCAGCTGGCGCCTCCTCCGAAGCGTCAGGAGGGGCTGGCCTCCTTGGGATATCGCGGGCGTGGTCGGGGCCGCCAGGGCTGAACCCACCCAGTTCGGCACCTGAGTAGATATGCTCACCGGCGTTCCGGACACCGCTTGATCTTCCTCCCCGCGAACCTTGGCCGGGGAATTCCACTCTTGCCCTTTCTCCCGAGTCGTGATGGACGGCACCTTCCCCCTGCTTGCCACGTCCCTTGGGACGGTGCCTGCTTCCTTCCCCTGGCTCACCCTGATCGTGCTGCTGCCCGCAGCGGCAGCTCTGGTGATGCCCCTGCTCCCCGGTGATCCCTCGGATCCACGCCCTCCGAGACTCCTGGCCCTCGGGGTGCTGCTCGCCGACATGATCCTGATGCTGTGGGTGTTCAGCCAGCAATTCGATGGATCTCTGAGCTCCCTTCAGTTGGTGGAACGGGTGAGTTGGGTGCCGGCGATTCGCCTCGAGTGGTCCTTGGCGGCCGATGGGCTCTCTGCCCCCTTGGTGGTGCTCAGCGGGCTGGTCACCCTTCTGGCCGTTGGCGCCAGCTGGACGGTGACCAAAAAACCCAGGCTCTATTTCGCCCTGCTGCTTGTGCAGGCCTCAGCCCAGGCCCTGGTGTTTCTCTCTCAGGACTTCCTTCTCTTCTTCCTGGCCTGGGAACTGGAGCTTGTGCCCGTTTATCTCCTGATCGCCATCTGGGGAGGCACCCAGAGGCAGTACGCCGCCACGAAATTCATTCTCTACACCGCAACGGCTTCCCTGCTGATTCTCGTGAGCGGCCTTGCCCTGGCCCTTTCCGGTGACACCTTCACCCTCAACCTCAGTGAGTTGGCCAGTCGATCCCCAGGGGGCACCTTTGGTTTGCTCTGTTACCTGGGTTTCTTGATTGGCTTCGGCGTGAAGCTGCCCATGTTCCCGCTGCACACCTGGCTGCCCGATGCCCATGGCGAGGCCAATGCACCGGTCTCCATGCTCTTGGCTGGGGTGCTGCTCAAGATGGGTGGCTATGCCCTGCTCCGCTTCAACGTTCAGATGCTCCCCGCCGAGCATCTGCGCTTGGCACCGGCCCTGATGGTGCTGGGCATCGTGAACATCATCTGGGGAGCGTTGAACGCCTTTGCCCAGGACAACGTGAAGCGCCGCATCGCCTGCAGCTCCGTGAGCCACATGGGTTTCGTGCTGCTGGGCATCGGCGCCGTCGATGCCCTTGGCCTGAGTGGGGCCATGCTGCAGATGATCAGCCATGGGTTGATCGCAGCGGCGATGTTCTTCGTCACCGGAGTCTTCTACGAGCGCACCAAGACCCTCTCTATTCCCAACATGGGCGGTCTGGCCAAGGTGCTGCCGATCACCTTCGCCTTCTTCTTGGCCAGCTCCCTCGCCTCCCTGGCGCTTCCCGGCATGAGTGGG
Source organism: Aphanothece sp. (assembly GCA_040375715.1). Lineage (GTDB taxonomy): Bacteria > Cyanobacteriota > Cyanobacteriia > PCC-6307 > Cyanobiaceae > Cyanobium. The sequence continues at coordinate 11,441 of JBEIRX010000025.1, read as the reverse complement.
TTTGTCAGTGAGATCACGGTGTTTCTCGGCATCACCGCCAACAACGCTTTCACCACGGGCTTCCGGGTGATCACGATCGTTCTGGCCGCCGTCGGCCTTGTGCTCACCCCGATCTATCTGCTGTCCCTCTGCAGGCGGGTGTTCTTCGGCCCCAGGATTCCCGCTCTGGCGATGGTGGGAGACATGAACCCCAGAGAACTGGTGATCGGCCTGTGTCTCCTGGTGCCCACCCTGGTGATCGGCTTCTGGCCCCGGGTGGCGATTGATTTCTACGAAGCCAGCACCAATGCGCTCTCCGGCCAGCTCGCCAGCCAGACCGTCGCCCTCATCGGCGGGTTGCCTCCCCTCGGGTAGCCCCCAGAAGAGTCTCCGGTGGGTTGGAATGGCTGGAGTGCAATGAAGCGGCGGCCTTTCGCATGAGCGTCACCCTTGAGAAACCAGCTCTCCTGATGGGGGAGGGCCTGCCCGATTTTCAGGCCATCACCCCCGATCAGATCCAGCAGGCGATCCCTGAGCTCCTGTCCCAGCTGGAGACAGAACGCACCACCCTTGAGGCGCGCTTCTCCGAGGCACTGCAGGAGGGCCGGCCCCTGGGCTGGCATGAGGTGATGGATCCCCTCCATCGCCTCACCGAGCGCCTGCGCTGGAGCTGGGGTGTGGTGGGCCATCTCAATGGGGTGTGCAACAGCCCTGAGCTGAGGGAGGCCCATGGGAGTCAGCAGGCCGCGGTGGTGGCCTTCGGCCAGCGCTGCGGGCAGAGCCAGGTGATTTACAACACGTTGCTGAAGCTTCAGGACCAGGGCGGATGGGATGCCACCCAGCGGCGCATCCTCGATGCAGAGCTGCGGGACATGACCCTGCGGGGAGTGGGTCTGGAGGGAGAGGCACAGACGGCCTTCAATGCCGCCAGCCAGGAGCTGGCCGAATTGGCCACCCGCTTCGGCAATCAGCTCCTGGATGCCACCAGTGCCTGGACCCTCACCCTCTCGTCCGCTGACGATGTGGATGGCTTGCCGGCGAGCCTTCTGGAACAGCTGGCCCAGGCTGCCCGGCAGGCCGATCTGCGGCATTCCGATGGCAGCGAAGCCAGCGCGGAGAAGGGCCCCTGGCAGATGGGATTGGATATGCCCCGCTTCGGACCCTTCCTTCAGTACAGCCGCCGGCGGGATCTGCGGGAACAGGTGTATCGGGCCCATGTGAGCCGTGCGTCCGGGGAGGACGGAGGCAACTGGCCCCTGATCAGTCGGATCCTGGAGCTGCGGCGGCAGCAGGCCCAGCGCCTCGGCTATGCCAACTGGGCCGAAGTGAGCCTGGCCTCCAAGATGGCTGGCTCTGAGGCGGAGGTGGAGCAGTTGCTCGAAGATCTACGGACGGCCTCCTACCCGGCGGCTCAGCGGGAGCTGGAAGCGTTGCGCGCCTGTGCCGAAAGGGCCGGTGCTCCGGAAGCTGCTGATTTCCAGCCCTGGGATGTGAGCTTCTGGGCCGAGGTGCGCCGCAAGGAGCTCTTCGCCCTTGACAGCGAGGCCCTGCGGCCCTGGTTTCCGCTCCCCCAGGTGTTGGACGGGCTCTTCGGGCTCTGTGATCGGCTCTTCGCCATTCATATCGAAGCGGCCGATGGTGAGGCGCCCGTATGGCACCAGGATGTGCGCTTCTTCCGTGTCAACGATCGGGATACCGGCCTGCCCATCGCAGGGTTCTATCTGGATCCCTACAGCCGTCCTGTGAGCAAGCGTGGCGGTGCCTGGATGGATGAGTGCCTGGTGCGCCAGGTGAAGGCCGATGGCACTCCCGTGCTGCCGGTGGCCTATCTGGTGTGCAACCAGAGCCCACCGGTGGGGGATACCCCCAGCCTGATGACCTTTCAGGAGGTGGAGACCCTCTTCCATGAATTCGGCCATGGCCTGCACCACATGCTCACCACGGTGGAGCGCCCACAGGCTGCCGGCATCAACAACGTCGAATGGGATGCGGTGGAGCTGCCCAGCCAGTTCATGGAGAACTGGTGCTACGACCGGGCCACGCTGATGGGCATGGCGCGCCACTGGCAGACCGGTGAGCCCCTGCCGGAGGACGACTTCGCCAAGCTCCAGGCGGCCCGCACCTTCATGGGTGGCGCGGCCACGTTGCGCCAGGTGCATTTTGCTCTCACCGACCTCCGCCTCCACAGCCAGTGGCACCCCGAATGCGGCCAGACCCCTGAGCAGCTGCGGCGAGAGGTGGCCCGCACCACCACAGTGCTGCCTCCCATCGAGGAAGACGCCTTCCTCTGCAGCTTCGGCCACATCTTTGCAGGCGGCTATTCAGCCGGCTACTACTCCTACAAATGGGCAGAAGTGCTGAGCGCCGATGCCTTCAGCGCTTTTGAGGAGGTGGGTCTGGAGAACGAGGAGCTGATCCGCGCCACCGGTCGCCGCTTCCGCGACACTGTGCTCAGCCTGGGGGGCAGCCGCCATCCAGCGGAGGTGTTTGAGGCGTTCCGCGGGCGGGGACCCTCCGCGGAGGCCTTGATCAGGCACACGGGCCTGGCGGATTAGGGCAGTGCGGCATTGGGGAGCAAACTTGCATGGGGTTGAGTATGGGAATGCATGGGCCCTTCGTTTAAAGGAAACACCCCATACGAATTGGATTGTTGGAGATCATCCCGGAATTCCGTCAGACTGCTTACGGTTTTTGCGCCATAGCTCCTCGTCTCAGGTTGGCCAGCTTGCGGAAGGTCTCGCTCTGAAGTGGTTTGCCCACGACCCAGATGATCCCTCTGCCTGGGGGGAGTCCAAGCCCATCAGCCATGGCCGCACTCTCTCCCTGCTTGCCTGCGCAGGAGCGTTTGAGCTGTGTCTGCGGCGCGGGGGTGAAGAGTTGGTTCTGTTGCTGGAGGCGCCAGGAGACTTTGCTGTATGGGGTCCGGGGATTGCCCATGGTTGGAGGGTGTTGAAACCCTCCCTGGTGATGACGCTGCGGTGGGAATTGGTCGGTCAGGTTGAGGAGAAAGCCGGCAAATGATGTTGCACCCTTTCCACTTGACGATTCCTCTGATACGCGCTCTGGCTCTTGCAGGCTGTGAGTGGTTTGGGCGTCAGTTTGCTGGCAGCTGATGTTGCAAATTTGCAGGCTTTGACTTCAATAACCCGCGATTCCTTAGAAACTCCTCAAAGCCATTGCTAATTAGACGACTGCCTGCTTTGGTCAGGTGGCTGTAATCGCTATACATACGGGCACCGTCAATATAATTGGTGCAATCTGATTGCTCTGGCTTGCATAGATACGGCAGGGGGTCGAAAACGTAGACATTGGGATAACGCGTTTCAAGTTCTTTTAAGCGCTCTGCGATTGGAGCAATCTCGTTTAGCGTCTGCTCCCTAGATTTCCTGAGGAAACAGTGGGGGAAGAGAGTGGTTCTGTACCACTGAAGTGTGCAGTTTTGGCTTGTGAATGCATCCCAGCCTCCGATCAGTTGAAAATCAGGTGTGGGAGATGCAATGACCATGGAAGCTCCCCGTTGACCCACCTCCCGCGCAAGTTGATCAAAATCGCGCCACCAGGCTTCCCATCGACTTCTTCCTTTTGTTAGCCCTGGATCCATGCGTTGTTTTTCCGTGCGGAATTGCTGCAGGCTGTACGTGACTAACAAGAGCACGTCTCCCTTCTTCAGTTCAGCAAGTGTGAGGTCAAGAAGCCGTTGTTGATTCTCGGCGTCTTTCCTCCTCGAGGCGAGTGCTCCCTCCCATCGATTTTCTACCAGAGGGACGGATTGCCCCCCCGCGTAGGCCTTTCGAGCCCAGAGCCCCTTCCGGTTGGGGATGCGGCTCAGCCAGTCATCAAGATGGCCCGTGTGGCTATCGCCCATCACAAAAAATCTCTGGTTGATGCCACCGGACTCACTACGAATGATGCATGTTCGTGCCACAGTTTCTGGGTCCGGCCCTTCTCCCATCCACCACAGGCAATTCGCTGGAATCAAGGGTTTCGATTCGCCCAGATTGCCTTGAAGCTCTTCGAGCGTTCTGTCACCAATGAAGAGGGGGCGACCTCCTGGCCAGGCCATCAAGAGCAAAGGCACCAGTGCGCTACCGCCAGCCACGCCGAGAGCAAAACCGAACGGACGCCTACGGCCTTTAAGCCAGGAGGCGTAGCGCAATGGGCGTTCCACAAATCGATAGGACATGTAGGCGAGGCCCGCCATTGCTCCGAGCTGGAACGGAATCGTCCAGGCGTGGATGCCGATCGTCCAGCGACTGAGGGATAGGACAGGCCAGTGCCAGAGATAGAGGGAATAGGAGAGCAGGCCGATCCATCTCACCTTTGCCAAGGAGAGCAGTCGGTAGGTAGTGGTGGAAGCTCTCAGGCAAGCCAGCAGTAAACCTGTGAGAAAGACGACCGCAATGGTTGTCTTCACGCGGAAACCCGTAAAGAGCAGGGCTGTCATTAAACCCAGGACTAATCCTGCAGGAATGCGTTGACTCCAGCGCTCCAGTTGGGGTTGTCGGAGGGCTAAAAAAACGAAGGCTCCCAGGCCAATTTCCCAGAAGCGGGTTGGCATAGAGAAGTAGGCAAATGGCTGAAGAGAGCTGCTAAATCTGATGAAAGCAATCAGGGACAGAATGCATAGGAAAAAAAGAATCAGCATAAAGATTGTCTTTCCATGTCGACGAAAACGTGTGACTCCTGTCATCCACACCAACAAGGGGAAAACAAAATAAAATTGTTCCTCTACTCCAAGGGACCACGTATGGGTGAACGGATTTAGATCGGTGGATGCAGCAAAATATGACGTTGAGTTCTGATGCAGGACAATGTTTGAGACTCCAAAGAGTGCAGCCATGCCTGTCTGCAGGGTTGCAAGAGGTGCGGGATCAAAAAGACAGACCAGGGGAGTTGTTATCAATACCATCGTTGCCAGGGCTGGCAGTATTCTCCTGACCCGTCTGCTATAGAAATCAAGGAAGAATCTGGCAGCATCTTTTGTTGCATGACGCAGAAGGGATCCTGTGATGACGTATCCAGAGATAACAAAGAAGATGTCTACGCCCAGATAGCCTGATGGGAGTAAATCTTTATCAAAGTGGTTTAGGATCACCGCCAGAACAGCAAAGGCTCGTAGCCCATCAATCTCTGGTCTATAGTTAGACGAACTTGCTGTATCGCTTGATTCGATTGATGTCATAAGTTGATGAGCTTGGTTGTCAGTCTGTGCTTTGCTATGCAATCTGAAGAATGCAATGTTTGCATGCCTCCTGACCCATGATCGGGATGCCACATGGTCGGAATTTTTGCGGGAGACGTCGCTCGGGACAACGGCTTTCAAAGCCCCAAAATTTTTCTGCCCGCGATTCTCCCACAATCGCCTGGCGTTGTCTTCCTAGAAAGCCGCAGGCATCGAGTTGTGATGTCCGCCGCCGCGTCCAGACGTGCCGAGCATCCTCCCGAGCTCCTCCAGCCGTCCCCCTGGATCCACCGTCGCTTCCCAGAGGGGTGCAAAGTGGAAAAATGCCACACCCAAGCCCATGGCCCGGGCGGCTTCCACCTTCCCTTGAAGCAAGGGTATGGATGTGGGTTTCATCCTCTGGCCAGCCATGACCGCCACACTCATGGGCACCTTCTTCTCTTGAAATTCGGGCCGAACCAGCTCTGCTGTAAAGCTCGCCAGATCCGGCCTGTAGAGCTGAACCACCACCTCATCCACCAGGCCGGCCTTCACCCAGCTGCGCCAGTCCTGCAGCTGGAGCTTGTAGGCGAAGTTGGCGTAGTTGGGAGAAAGGGAGATCAACAGGCCAGGCTTCCTGGCCTTGAGGGCCGTCCGCAGCCTCCGGAGAAAGCCGGTGAGTTTCTCCGCGCGCCAGCGCACCCACCCGGGTTCCTCCGGGTTGGGGGGCACACTGCGGCCCGTCTCCTTCAGGTAGAGCGCCCGGGTGTAGGCGTCGTAGCCGAAGACGCTCGGCAGGCTGAAGTGATCATCGAATTGCACCCCATTCACGTCGTAAAGGCTTACCACCTCCAGGGCCAGCTCCGTGAGCAGCTGCTGCACCTCCGGGCGGAAGGGATTGAGCCACACCACCTCCCCTGCTGCGCTCATGGAGGTGGTGCCGCCATCCCGCTTGGTCGTCAGCCAATGGGGGTGGCGCAGGGCCAGCTCGGAGGTAGGCGGCGCCATGAAGCCGAATTCAAACCAGGGCATCACCTGCATGCCTCGGGCCCGGGCCAGGGTGATCAGCTCCGCGAGGGGATCCTGCCCCTGGAGGCCCCGCACGGTGAAGTCCTGAATCTTGCGCTGCTGCGTCACAGTACTGGGGTAGTAGGCGTACCCCCCGTTCCACACCACTGGGTAGAGCGTGGTGAATCCCAGCCCCGCGAGCTGCCGCACCGCCTCCTCCAGCTTGGGACGATCCCGCAGGGTCCCCATGTCGTTGAGGGTGAGCCACACCCCCAGAAGGGGCTTGGCTGGCCCGGAAAGGCTGCGGGGCTTGGCCGGTTCTCTGGGCACGCCAGGTGGTTCAGCCACGGAGGGGAGCTCTGCAGGTCGCCCGTCTGAGGCGGGGGTGTCCTGCTGGGCCGTGAGGATTTGCGCGCGAACACCGGATCCTGCCCATGGGCTGCTAAGGGCCAGAATCATCCCCAGGAGGACACAGGAGTGACGCCTCACCAGATCCATGGCAGCAGACGGGTGCTGCGAGCCTGATAAGCGGCAAACTCGGGATACTTGGCAGCCATCTGTCGTTCCTTCAGCCCGATCCGCTGCAGATAGATCAGCAGCACCAGAGCCGGAACGCTAAAGGCCCAGCTCAGCCCGGCCACGATGGCGAAGCTCAGGTAGCGCAGGAGATCCCCCAGGTAGTTCACATGCCGCACCCGGCGCCAGATGCCATCGGCAACAAGGCCGGCGCCCATGGCTTTGGCCGTTGTCTTCTGCACATCAGCGCTGGCGTTGATCAGGCTGCCGAAGCTGAACAGCCCCACCCCCAGAGCTACGGCCCCATTGGAGATCGGATTGGGGTTCAGGAAGGCCGCCAGCCCAGGCAGGGTGTAGAGCACCCCGATGAAGAGGAGGGCCAGGGCGAAGCGGCCCGGCCCCACCCTGTCTGTGAAGAGCTGCTGGGCTCTGGCGGGAAACAACCACTGCTCCAGAAGCCACCAGAGGCAGTAGCTGATGTGCAGGCTGAGATACAGAACCTGCCTGGTGCCTGCCACGCCGAACCGCAACGCCAGGGTCACCAGCAGGACAACCGTCAGAGCCTTGGCCCAGTTGATCGCCGTCAGCTCACTCCAGCCAGTGGTTGTCCCCTCTTTTCTGCGCTCGTCAACGGCCCTCTCGGGTTCTGCAGCGTTCACCCTTTGCCCCGTTGGTGGGCGCCAACCCTACCGGTCATGGTGGCCGTTCGCTGCACCCTTTGTTCAGTGGCACCTGCACCTCAGGGGCGCAGCAGCTCCTTGGCCACCTGGGCCACGGAGGCTGGATGGGCCATCAGCTCGTTGTGCTGCAGGCTGAGGGGGCGCAGCACCTCGCGGCGGCCCACCGGCAGCACGGCCTTCCAGCCCGGCACCACCATCACATCTGCCAGGCAGTAGAGCGAGCAGCAGTCGATGCCTGCCAGAGCTTCCGGATCGCCGTTGAGCCGTCTGAGGAGCTCGCTCCCCACCTTCATGTCGCCCACGCTCGCCAGCAGCCGGCTTGGCCAGGGTTGGGCAGCCCAGGTGCCCTGCTGGGGGCTGGCCACGCTGGTGAAGCGCCGCACCCGTTGGTTGCCCCCCAGCAGCTGGATCCAGGAGCGGCTGATCACCCCACCCATGGAGAAGCCCATCACGTCCAGGGGTTGATCGCGGCCATAGCGTTCCTCGATGCCCTGGCCCAGATCAGCAGCGAGAGCCTCCAGGGGCACGACCCCAAGGCCATGGGGAAGGTGGGGGATGAACACCTCCCTGCGATCGCCGATGGCCCGGCGCAGGCTGTTGAACAGTGCCGGGGTGTCCCAGAGCCCGTGCACCAGCACCAGAGGTGGGGTGTCCTTGGCCTCGCTCATGGGGTGAGGGAGCGGTGTTGGAAGGATCGCGTGCCACTGGCGTAGTCCGCCGCAAGATGGCCTTTGCCCCGCAACAGATAGCGATAGGTCACCAGGCCTTCCAGGCCCACGGGCCCCCGCGGCGGCAGGGTCTGGGTGCTGATGCCCACCTCGGCACCGAAACCGTAGCGGTGCCCATCGGCGAAACGGGTGGAGCAGTTCCAGTACACCCCTGCACTGTCGACGCTGGTCAGAAACCGTTCAGCCGTGGCGGCATCCGAGGTGCAGATTGCCTCGGTATGGCGGGAGCCGTGCCGGGCGATGTGGGCCAGAGCCTCCTCCAGATCCGCCACCACCTTCACGCTCAGGATCAGATCGGAATATTCGGTGTCCCAGTCGGCCTCGGTGGCTGCAGTGGGCACGCCGAGGGCGCAGGCCTGTGGATCGCCCCGCAGCTCCACGCCCGCCTCCTGAAGGGCCGGGATGGCCGCCGCCAGAAAGGCAGGAGCAATGGCCTGGTGCACCAACAGGGTTTCAATGGCGTTGCAGGCCGCCGGGTATTGGGTCTTGCTGTCGAGGGTGAGCCGCACCGCCTGCTCCACATCGGCGGCGGCATCCACATAGAGGTGGCAAAGGCCATCGGCATGGCCCAGCACAGGAATCCTTGTGTGGTCCTGGATGTAGCGCACCAGAGCATTGGAGCCCCGGGGGATGATCAGATCCACCAGACCATCCAGGCGCAGCAGGGCCAGGCTCTCTTCCCTGCTGGTGAGCAGCTCCAGGCAACAGGGATCCACAGAGGTGCCCGCCAGGCCCTGTTGGAGTGCCGCCAGGATCGCGCTGCAGCTGCGGGCGGCCTCTTTTCCTCCCTTGAGGATGGCGCCGTTTCCTGATCGGATCGCCAGGGAGGCGATCTGCATCACCGCATCGGGTCGGGCCTCGAAGATCACCCCCAGCACCCCCAGGGGCACGGTGATGCGCTGCAGCACAAGCCCCGTATCCAGTTCTGTGTGCAGCTGGCGCCGGCCAAGGGGGTCGGGAAGCTCCGCCACCTCCCGCACGCCGGCAATGGCTCCGTCGAGTTTGGAGCCGTCCAGCTTGAGGCGAGCCACCAAGGCAGGGGCCAATCCCTCCGCAGCTGCCGCCTCCAGATCGGCCTGATTGGCCAGGAGAATGGCCTCTCGGGACTGCTCCAGGGCAGCGGCCATGGCCCGCAAGGCGGCCTGCCGTTCCCCATCGCTGCAGCGGGCGAGGGCCATGGCACCGCGCCGCACCCTGGAAGCCCGCTGCAGGAGCTCTGGAGAGGGTTCAGGTGGTGGGGGGAAGATGGCTTGGCTCATCCGGCCATCATCCCAATCGATGTCCGCCATCGGTGATCGGAACACCGCAGACCCACCAAAAGATGTGACGACTGCCCCCAGCAGCTGGTGGAGATGGCTAACTCTGAGGGGTCAGAGACGCAACATTTATGGTCGTCACCCCCGCAGGAAGCCCCGCCACAGGTGGCGCTTTCCCCGAGGTGCTCAAGGAAAGCGGCCAGAGGGAGGTGTTCTGCGGCCTCACCTCGATCGTGTGGCTGCATCGCCGCATGCCCGATGCCTTCTTTCTGGTGGTGGGCTCCCGCACCTGCGCCCACCTGATCCAGAGCGCGGCTGGCGTGATGATCTTCGCTGAACCCCGGTTCGGCACGGCGATCCTGGGGGAACGGGATCTGGCGGGGCTGGCCGATGCCAACGACGAACTCGACCGGCTGGTGCGCGACCTGCTGGAGCGTCGCCCTGAGATTCGCACCCTCTTCCTGGTGGGTTCCTGCCCCAGTGAAGTGATCAAGCTGGATCTGGCCCGGGCCGCCGAGCGCCTCACCCACCAGATGGCCGGCCGCGTGCGGGTGCTCAACTACACCGGCAGCGGCATTGAAACCACCTTCACCCAGGGAGAAGATCAGGCTCTGATGGCCCTGTTGCCCCTTTTGCCGGAGAGCGATGAGGAGCAACTCCTAATTGTAGGCACCCTGGCGGATGCGGTGGAGGATCGCTTCACCACCTTGTTTGAGCGGATGGGCATCCCGAGGGTGCGCAGCTTGCCGCCGCGCCGCTCCACCGACCTGCCCCCCATCGGCAAGGGCACCAGGCTGCTGCTTGCCCAGCCGTTTCTGAGTGCCACCGCCCGTGCCCTGGCCCACAAAGGCGGCCAGCTCATCGAGAGCCCCTATCCCTTCGGCGTGGAGGGGAGTCGCCTCTGGATGGAAGCGGCAGCCGCCGCCTTCGGGATGGATGCGACGGCTGTGGCGGCGGTGCTCGATCCCCTGGTGGAGCGCGGGCGACGGGCCATCGAGCCCCATCGGCGGGTGCTGGAGGGCAAGCGTCTTTTCCTGATGCCCGATTCCCAGATGGAGATCCCCCTGGCCCGTTTCCTCTCCCGGGAGTGCGGGATGGAGCTGGTGGAGGTGGGCGTGCCCTACCTGGATCGCCAGCTGATGGCTGCTGAGCAGGCCCTGCTTCCGGCCGGCACTCGCCTCAGCGAAGGCCAGGATGTGGAGCGCCAGCTCGAGCGGGTGCGGGCCGAGCGGCCAGATCTGGTGGTGTGCGGCCTAGGGCTGGCCAATCCCCTGGAAGCGGAGGGTCTGGCCACCAAATGGTCGATCGAGCTGGTGTTCAGCCCCATCCACGGCTGCGACCAGGCCGGTGAACTGGCCGAACTCTTCGCCCGCCCCCTGCGCCGCCGTGGCGTCCTTGCTTTCTCCTGAGGGGCGGATCAGCCTCAGACCTTTCGTTTTCCCTTCTTGCTTTCCGGCGACCGATGGAACTCACCCTCTGGACCTATGAAGGCCCCCCTCACGTGGGTGCCATGCGCATCGCCGCTTCCATGGAGGGTGTGCACTACGTGCTCCATGCCCCCCAAGGCGACACCTACGCCGATCTGCTTTTCACGATGATCGAGCGGCGCGACAAGCGCCCCCCCGTCACCTACACCACCTTTCAGGCCAGGGATCTTGGGGGTGATACGGCGGAGCTGGTGAAGCGCACCATCGTCCAGGCTGTGGAGCGCTTTCAACCGGAAGCGCTGCTGGTGGGCGAAAGCTGCACGGCCGAGCTGATCCAAGATCAGCCTGGGGCTCTGGCCGCCGGTATGGATCTGGGGGGCATTCCGATGGTGAGCCTGGAGCTGCCCGCCTATTCCAAGAAAGAAAACTGGGGAGCGGCTGAAACCTTTTACCAACTTGTCAGGGGACTGTTGAAGGAGCAGGTGCCCCCGCCCGGCAGCCCGAAGATCGCGCCCACCCGTTGGAAGGAGGAGGGGCGCCGCCCCCGGGTGAACCTCCTGGGCCCGAGCCTGTTGGGCTTCCGCTGCCGCGACGACGTGCGGGAGATCAGCCGCCGGCTTGGCGAGCACGGCATCGATGTGGCCGTGGTGGCCCCCCTGGGGGCCCGGCCGGCTGATCGACTGCGG
>JBEIRX010000100.1:0-2620 GCA_040375715.1 Aphanothece sp. | reverse complement strand
CCGCACCCGCATGTAGAAGGTGCTCAGCGGATGGGGAATCAGCAGGCTGTTCAGGTCCAGCCCGTCAGGCGCTTCTGCACTGCGATAGGGGATAGGGATGGCTTCTGAGAGGTCGGCCAGCTGGAGAGGGGGCATGGGGAGCACGAGGAGAACAGGTGTTCTACTCGGTGGGGAGCTGCCCGGCTGCAGCCCCTGGCACCCTGGAGCCCCTGCCTCCGCTGCAGTAAGACCGCTACGCCTGGCACCTGTCCGATGAGCACACTTGATGCTCTCGTCTAGTGCCTCAAGGGCCTGACCAAGGTGGTTGATGGCGACACCTTGGATCTGGATCTTGATCTGGGCTACGGGGCCTCGAGCAATGTCAGTTGCTTGCGCACACCTGGTCAATCCACAATTCCTGGCCGCCGATGGTGACATCGCGCAGGGGGCTCCCAGTGATCCGCACCGAGCCGCGCCGACCGCCTGGCACGACCGCGCTTGTTGTTGAGACTGTCAGGCCCCCGATGCTGGCCGGAGCGCTACTGATGTTGCCAATGAAGGGCGTGACACCATTGACAGAGAGATTTTCCGTGCCGCCAAGATCCAGAAAGTTGAAGGTCACCTGTCTGGGCTTAAAGGGGAGAGCCAAGAAGTGGAAGCGCATCGAAATGTTGTTCAGCCTTAATGAACGACCTGGAGAGAAGAGAACGGGCGCGGTTTCAATCCGTGCGAAGCCAAAGGCTGTTGCGCCTCCAGCAGTGATGAAATTTTCAACACTACCAATCAAGTTGCTGGAGAACAACACCGCCGTGCCTGGGGTGTGCCCCACGGGAGTGCCATACACCGTGCCGTTTTGCAAGGGCGGTTCAAACGTGATACAGGCGGATGCAGCCTTCGCCGATGGAGGCACGGCGAGGAGGCCTGCGATCAGTGAAGCTGAAACGACAAGAGGTACCACTTTGTGAGCACCTCCTCTGGAAATCGTGGCATCCATTCGTGAGCTTTCAACGACCCTTTTGTTGTAAGGCGCGAACGGGGGTCAATATCGTGAGTCCGGTCAAGACGTGAAGTGATCTTCATCACAGAAGAAATGTTCATGAATTATTGATCAAGCGATTACCCAAACGCGGGCACTTCAGTGCACCTTCGGCATGGCATCCATAGCTCGTGCACGCCCCAGTTCCTGAGGCGATGGCCCCGCACCCGCATGTAGAAGGTGCTGAGCGGATGGGGGATGAGCAGGCTGTTCAGGTCCAGCCCGTCCGGTGCTTCTGCGCTGCGATAGGGGATGGGGATCCCCTCTGGGAGATCGGCCAGCTGGAGCGGGGGCATGGGGAGCAGAAGAAGAACAGGTGTTCTACTCTGTGGGGAGTCGGCTGGCTGAAACCTGTTGGCTCTGGCCCCCCGTGCTTCCCAGGCCCGCGTCGATGAGAACCAGGAGGGGATTGAGCCCACCTGCCTGGTGGTGGCCAAGCGCATCGTGCACGGCCAGTTGGGGCTCACCATTCGCTGAGAGCGGGGCCTCTATGCCTTTCTGGATCACCAAGGCCGGCTCTAGGGCGCATCAGCACTGCAAGAGCGCCGCTTCCACAGCTCTGGTCCTTCTCAAGCATTGCCACGCAGGCACAGCCAGGCGCAGGTGCTTGCTGCGCCTGGCGAGGCTCAGCCGGGATGGGGGCCGGTGCCCTCAGAGCTCGTCTTCCACTTCCGCCTTGATCGTGCAGTCGCTGGTGGGATAGCTCACGCACAGCAGAGCAAAGCCTTCTTCTATCTGCTCGTCGTCCAGGAAGCTCTGATCCGACTGATCAACGCTGCCGCTGAGAATCCTGCCCGCGCAAGTGCTGCAGGCTCCGGCGCGGCAGGAGGATGGAAGCTCGATACCCGCCTGCTCGGCGGCATCCAGAATGTATGTGTCGGTGGGGCAGCTGAAACTCATCCCGCCTTCGATGGTGATCGTGAAGCTGTCGGCCATGGGAAATCCGATCGGTTCCCCTCTTTTTTGCCACCATCCGGCGGCTTGTCCTGTCGTGCACAACACAGCAGCAGGCTTCCGTCACTGTCCGCCCATCGCCAGCACCCCCAGGGCACGCTGCAACGCTGGCGCCAGCGGCCGATTATTCGATCGGGCCTACAGGGCCACTGGCGGAGAAAGCCAAAGGACTGGAGAGCCAGGCCTTCGTGAGCCAGTGGTTCACCAAGCCGGGTGAGGTGCTGGTGCGCACGATCAAGGAAGAAAGCTTCCGCGACCAGGCAGATCAAGGGGAAGGACCCGCCGATCTGGGTTCGCCACCTTCATGGTGCGGATGGAGGTGGTGGCGAGGGCGATAGGGGGGGCTGCAGTTCTCCAGTTATTGGCCACCGCAATAATGGAGCCCTGACACCTCGTCAACCTGATCAGCCTGCGGAGCGGGACGCGCCCTGGATTGCATGGAGGGCCTGGTAACTATACAACTTCAGCATCAGTTTCTACTACGGCGGCGGCTTCGATCCAGCCGGGGCGAGGGTCCATCAATTACGGCTGGTTGATGCCCCGGGCGAGGCATCGGCAACCGTGGATTGGATCTTGTTTCCCAGGTTTTCCCGCGACCATTCCTCAGAGAGGAGTTCCGTCTGTTGCAGAACCAAGTCGATGGCGGCCTTT
>JBEIRX010000094.1:0-2815 GCA_040375715.1 Aphanothece sp. | reverse complement strand
TGAGGGGAGATCATTGGCCGTTGTGATGACAAAGGACGAGAGCTTGGTTGGGAGGCCATAGGTAAAGCTGACCCCCGAATTCCTGCCGCCTAAATTGAGATATTTCGTCGATGGTCTGTTATCAAAAGCATTGGCTGCAGCTTGAGTGGCAGGAGAAGAGCTGGCACTATCCAAATCGATGGCACGAACGACCGTGGGTTTGGGTAGGGCTGATGCTGGGGGCACATCGTCATTGGCGATGGTTCCCACCACCGGTGATGTGGTGCCAATGGTGTATCCCATGCCTGCAGCAAGGGAGAGGGCAATGGTTTCATTGGGTTCCACCCCTGTATCAGCTGTGGGATTCACCGAAACGGAGGCTGTCGCGGAGCCTGCGGAGATGGTGATGGTCTTGCCGAAGCCAGGGGTGACTCCGGTGTAGTCAGTCCCGTCAGCGCTGCCAGAGATGGCGTAGTTGACGGTGAGGGGGCTGGCGGTGGAACCGGTGCGCGTGAAGGTGTAGAGGAGATTGGTGGGGCCGTTTTCAAGCACGGAAGCAGGAGTAACGGCCATGGTGATGACAGGAAAGGCCGGGGAGGAAAAGGTTCGGTTGAAGAGACGAAAAGCCTGAAGCGATAAGGATTCATTGCCCGAAAGGATGGCAAAGCGAGTAGGGTTCGAGTTGCCAGCACCATCTGCGTCGTAGGACAGTTCCCCTGTGCTGGTGTTGTAGGTAATCTGCCCAGCATTTCCAATCGCTACACCACTGGAATTGGAGGTGAAACTTCTTGTGTCCAGTTGATCGCCGTTGTTCAACAGGCCTCGAAAGACTTCTCCATCAAGCCAAATCTGGTCCGGCTCTGGGCCTCCAGTTTCAAATCCCAGTATGGTGTCCGTATTGCTTTGGGGATTAGGAGATGTGTAGAAGACGAAAGCATCTAATCTCCCAGGCGAAGAGTAAAGCTGATCATTGCCAAATCCTCCACTGATCCAGTTTCGACCATTGGTGAGACTGGCATTCAGGCTGTCATGTGCTGTTCCGCCAACCCGCAAGTGGTCGAAAAGGATGCCATTGACATAATTCTGGCCAAACGCTAGATCATAAGCATCTGCAAGATCACTCCGAATGGCCAAACCGTTGTTGAAGACATTCCCTGATATCGACAACATCTTTTCCACGATCTGAGGAGCGATGTCTGCTCGAATCAATATTCCGTATCCTGAAGAGATGATGTCAAAGGTATTGGCGATGACGCTGGTGCGCAAACCGAAAGTGCCATCGGTGCTAGCAAATTTTGTTTTGTAATCAGTCCATATTGTTCCAATGTCTGAATTGAATTGCAGCAAGTAGTCAAAAAATGCTCCATTGGAGAGGTGGTTGTTTGCAAATGTGCCCCCTGCATTAACGAAGCGCTCGCCGCGGGGATTATCTGCGGGATTGGTGCCATCATCTTGTCTAATTAGCCCTCCGCCGATGAACCGATTGCTTGCAACCAAAGCATCTGATACATAGAGAATGATGAAGGCACCACTAAATCCTGCTTCATTGAACTCACTGTTGAGAATTTGGATGTCAGTGCCTCCTTCATTGAAAACAAAATACCCACCACCTGTTCCCTTTATGGGATCAAAACTCGCCTGCCCAGAGAGGGTGACGCGAATATTGTCAAAAATGGTATTCTTGGCGCCACTGATATCCATGTAGGTGCCGGAAAAGCCTCCCTGATGGCTGCCTGTGAAGGCAATATTTTTCAGTCTGAAAGACGTAAGCGTTGGATTTGTTGGGTTGTAAGGTAGGCTTCCGATGCTAGGTGAAAAAAGATAGCCACTCTGATTTTTGTATTCAAAGGCTAGATCCTGAATCGTAAATCCTGGGGCGAATTTTCCCTGCCCAGAGCGTTCCAGAATCGGCGTGTTCAGAAGGATGGTTTGATTGCTGGAGCCCGAGCCTTTCAGAGTTGTTCCTTGCGCAGAGGTCAACAGCAATGGTGCTGAATATGTGGTCGGATCCAGAAGAATCACATCACCCGCTTTTGCAGCCCGTAGAGCTTCTGCAATCGAGGCATAGGTTACTGTCCCAACTCTTATGCCCGTCATCGCAAGATCTGTGAGGCTGATTATGAGACGTCGACTCTATCTCAAAAACCTAAGATGGTCTTGTCAGATCGCTTTTCAGCTGCGGCCCCCTTTAGCCCTCCTGCCACCAGGATGCAAAGCAGGCCGCCTGTCCGCACTCCTTCCCTTCACGATTTCGCAGAGTCCACAGCCTTGCCCTCTCAATCCGAAAGCGGCGTCCTTCCGCATCTACCCTTGTGCCCCCGTATCCGCTTACTGCCCCTTGTCGCTTCGCCTGCGTCAGCGCTTCTGCCCTTGCACTACGTTCGCTCGGCCCGGTTGTTAGCCGGGATGGCATCCCGACCATCTCTGCCCAGGGTCTTCTCCATAGCCTGAGAGCCGTCGCATTTGCGTAAATCAGTCGCGGGTCTGCAGCACCAGCGTGAGCCAGAACCGCCAGATCAGCTGCGAAGAGCTCTTGGGCCTGCAAACGCTCATCGTTCACGTTCCCAAGTTTCGCCATGAGAAATGACCCGTAGGCCGCCCGATAGCTGCTGAGCAGCATCGCCGCCAGTTCAATGGCCGGCTTCTCCAGCCAGGGAGGCTCGTTCAACGGCCTTCTGGGGTGTCCTTTGCTTCAGGGCTGGGGGCCTCCTTCTCTGCTCCTGCCGCCATCGCCCGGGCCATGGCCAGCTCCGCCATGGCCTTGCCATGGGCCAGCAAGCGCTCCAGAAACTGCCGATTGGCCTCTGGGTAGCGGGGCTCTTCAGCTAGGGGCAGG
>JBEIRX010000010.1:0-47330 GCA_040375715.1 Aphanothece sp. | reverse complement strand
CTGCGCAGTCTGCGGTGGCTGATGGCTGTGCAAACAGCCGAAGCTGGCCATTTCAGGCCGATTGGATCCAACGGGTTCTACAGGAGAGGGCACCACCGAGCCAACTTCGACCAGCAACCCCTGGAGGCATGCGCCTCGGTTTCGGCCTGCGTCGAAGCTTGGTCTGCAACAGAGGATCCTTTCTGGCTTGATGAGGCATGGCGGGCCTTCGCGTGGTTTCTCGGTGGTAATGAGCTTCACCTCACGCTCTATGACGCTCGCAGCGGCGGCTGCTTCGATGGGCTTCGAGATGACAGTGTCAACCAGAACCAGGGTGCCGAATCGACCCTGGCCTTTCTTCTGGCTCTCCAGGAGATGCGACTGCTCGAACAGGCGCGCCATTCCCTCCACAAACTATGAACAGAATCCGCATCGGCGCCATCGGAGCAGGAGGGTTTGGACTGTTTGCCCTCCAGCAGTTCCTCCAAGTAAGGGGTGTGGATCTTGTGGCCATCGCCGGCACCCATCGGGAGGCGGCTATCGCCATGGCCCGCCGTTTTGGAGTGGCTGAACCCCTGGAAGTGGAAGACCTACTGAAACTGGATGAGGTTGATCTTGTCTACATCGCCACGCCTCCATTCCTCCATTACGCCCAGGTGCGTGCCGCCCTGGAAGCAGGAAAGCATGTGATCTGCGAAAAGCCACTGGCGCTCACGGTGGCGCAGGCTGATGACCTGCTCCTGCTGGCTCGTGACCGCGATCGGCTGTGCATCGCCAACCTGATGCAGCGTTACAACCCCCTGTTCGGGGCCGTGCGTCAATTGATCGAATTGCGGGTTCTTGGGGAGTGCTTGCACGGCTGGTTTGATAACGCCGCAGGCGATGAGGGTCTGTCACCGGAGCACTGGTTCTGGGACCGCGCCAAGAGTGGCGGCATCTTCATCGAACACGGCGTGCATTTCTTCGATCTGTTCGAAGGCTGGCTGGGCAGAGGGGAGGTTGTGGCCTCTCAGCGCGTTTTGCGCCCAGGCTCAGGTGTTGAGGAACAAGTGCAATGTGTGGTGCGCTATTCCAATGGTGCACTAGTGACGTTCTACCACGGGTTCACCCAGCCGGCGCGATTGGAACGCCAGGAATTCCGTCTGCTGTTCGAGCGCGGCGAGTTGACCCTCGATGAATGGGTACCCATTCGGGTCCGCCTCAGAGCTTTGGTGGATGAAGCGCAGTCGCGCACCCTGATGGACATCTTTCCCGATGCAAAGCTCGATGTTCTCAACACCTATTCCGGCCCCGACCGTATGGCTCGTGGTAGGCACAAGGACTTTGACGTGTATCAGAAGATCGATCTCAGATCAGGAATGGAAGCCGAGAAGATGCGCCGCTACTGCGAGCTCCTGCGGGCTCTGCTCAGCGATCAGATCGCCTGGGTGAAGGATCGCTCCCATGAACGGGTGATCAACGAGGACAACGGCCGCAATTCTCTTGCCATGGCATGCGCGGCAACGCAGTTGGCTGATTCCAGCGCATGATTCCTCGCCTGTTCAGTCGTTGTCTGCTTCGACCTGAAGACTTGGCGCCATCGCAGGACGACATGAGCGTCGTCGGCGCGTTCAATCCAGGAGCGGTGGCTACGAGGGAGGGATTCATCTTGATGATCCGGGTCGCCGAAAAGCCAAGCCAGAACCCCACGGGATATGTGGGTTTGCCGCGCTGGGATGTGGATACCGGTCGAGTGATCACGGACTGGCTGCCCCGACAGGACGTGATCTTCCAGGATGCCAGAGTGGTGAAAATCCGGAAGACGGGTCTGCTTCGCCTCACCTTCACATCCCACTTGCGGATTTTTAGCAGCACCGACGGCCGCAATCTGGAGGCAAGCCACGCCCATAGTCTCAGGCCAAGCCATAACTATGAGGCCTATGGCATGGAAGATCCTCGTATCACTGAGATCGACAATCTTTTCTATATTACCTATGTAGCCGTTTCCCTTCACGGGGCAGCAACAGCTCTGGCATCGACCAGGGATTTCCGATCCTTTCAACACCACGGCCTAATCTTCTGCCCGGAGAACAAGGATGTCGTGCTGTTCCCCGAACAAATTGATGGGCATTATCTCGCGCTCAACAGGCCCACGACAGCCCATGCCTTCTCCCGTCCGGAGATCTGGCTGGCTACATCACCCGATCTGCTGAATTGGGGCAGGCATCGGCCCATTCTCAGCGCACGTGGAGCTTGGGATCGCGGTCGAGTCGGCGCAGGAACACCACCGATCCGTACGTCTGAGGGTTGGCTGGCTTTGTACCACGGCAACGATAAGGAGGAAGGGGATAGCGGTATTGGCAGTTATGGAGCAGGATTGCTGTTGTTGGATCTGGATGAACCCGGGAGGATCCTCAGGGCAGCAGGCCCAATTCTGATGGCGGAGATGGAATATGAATGTCAGGGTTTTGTGCCGAATGTGGTTTTCCCTTCGGGGATCATCAATCAGGGTGATTCGGTGCTGATCTTTCATGGTGCTGCAGACACCTCAACCGGTGTAATTGAGCTACGCCTGAGCGACCTGCTGAAGATGCGTTGAAGATGCGTTATGCCATGGTCTGCTGGCAGATCAGATCAGCCGCCCGCCGGGCTTCACTCAACAGCTTGTAGAGCAGCTGGGGGGAGTTCTGAAGTAGCCTGATCCAGTCCGCGAGATAGGCGGCGTGGTTGCCCACGTTGCTGCCGATCTCCAGTCGGTCTCCAAGCAGAACGGCCCCCAGCTCCGCCACCAGCTCTTCGGTGGCGTAGGTGTTGCTCCCCATCACCCCGGAGAGATCCCTTCCCAGCCTGGAGGGGTGCCCTGTGCTGTGGATGGCTTCGTGGGCCCAGGTGGCATAGAAGGCGGCACCGGAATGGAAGGCCTTGCGATCCGGCAGGTGGATCCGGTCGGCCAAGGGGTTGTAGAAGGCTGAGGAGCCTCCATGGACAACGGGCACGAGCCAGCGACAAAGTGTGGTCTCTGCGCTAGCCAGCCTGGCAGGTTCCGGCCGAATGTGCAGGGTTTCCGCTTCCTGGCGCGCTGTGATCAGCTCCTGCAGGGCCTCTCCCTCCAGATCTGCCGCATTGAAGAGCCCCACGGGGACGTAGCGCACCCAGATGGTGCCGTCCCTTTCTGCATTGGGAGCAGGTGGGGCAGGGGAAGCGGGCTTCCTTGGCGCGGGTGTTCTTCGCTTCACCTGGGGCCGCAGCACGTGGACGGCCCTGGAGCCTTGCCGTGGAACCAATCCATGGGCTCTGGCCTCCCCTGCCCCACACCAGTACGGCAGGGAAGTCTCCCGTTGGTGCAGCCCAAGGGTCAGCAGAATCGGATTGGCTCCTCGATAGGCGCGGCCCGTGAAGAGATTCACGTGGTGTCCGCCGGTCCTGTCCCATTCGCGCCGCCAGGGCGTGGTGCCGCTCTCCATCAGGGCAATGAGCGAGCTCACCAACCGGTCTTCCCGGCCGGAAACAACTGAGGCGGAACGTGGTGCCATGGCAGAAGCAGAGGATCTCCTGCCCTGCTGGTGCCACCTGCCGTCACATCAGGTGGGCTGGCTCAATTCCCGCCTGAGATGAAAGTAAAGATGTTCAGGATCCTTGTATTGCCTTGGCATACAGGCATGGAGTGTGGTGAGCCTGTGCCAGCAGACGCTGCGCTTGATCTGCTCCATGGATTTCTCTTCACGGATCAGGATTCGCATGGCCTTGCAATACAGGGGATAGCCAGCTTGCAGTTCTCCGATGGTGAGGGTGGAGGAGGTGAACTGACCCATGGCACCGCATCGGCGTTTCATCAGCATGGCCTCGCTCCATGCACGGGGTCTGCCCCCGTTTGGGGGCAATCTGGCTCAGAGTTTCACCATCCCGCAGCGCATTCCCTTCAGCACCGCCTGAAGCCGGTTGTTCACGCCCAGGGTCTGCAGCAGCCGCTTGCTGTAGGTGTGGGCAGTCTCTTCGCTCACCATCAGTTGTTTGGCGATGTCGCGATCGCTCATGCCACTGGCCAGCAGATCCAACACCTGATATTCCCTCGGGGTGAGCCTGGGGCAACTCAGATAGGGCAACAGGCCAGTGCGTAAGGAAGGGCTGCGATAGGAATGGCCGCTCATCACAGCTAGCACAGCCGCTTTCAAGGGTTGTTGATCTTCAACGAAATCAGCCTCTGCCACAACAGCTTCCAGCCAATTGGCTTCAGCAAATTCAGCCGGAATCACATCACCGAGGGCCAGCACCACACAGTGCAGTTGGGGCTGGTGATTTTTCGCTTGATGTACAAGATCAAAGCCATTGCCCTTTTCCAGATAATCCGTACAGATCAACAGTTCATAGGGAGGATCCGGCTCTGCGGCCAGGTAGGCCAGGCAGCTTTCCTGATCAGTCACCGCACAGCTGATGGTGTTGTGTTCGCCAAAACTTTTGCATACTGCTCTCAGAAGGAATCGACCCTTCATCGCTACGGCAATCTTTCCAGGAATTTCAACAGAAAGAAGTCCCTCCTCTGATGAATCTGCATCGGGGGTCAGGAGGTAGGGTGTGAAGTCCATTGCGATCGTCAGTCGTCGTAGACCAAACAGTTGATGTCAGAAGGGTTGAGATCGCAGAACACTTCCAGGGGGGAAGGTGCTTCTGTGGCGTCGGGGTGCCGGAGCTGGAATTCCTCCAGATCTTTGATATTTTGTTCGAGCTTTCGGCTGGTGGCTCCATCCCCCTTTGCTTGTGCTGCCTCCAGAGCAGCTCGGTAGGCCTGAAGCTGATCAGCGATCTTTGCCATGGGCAAACGGACCTCGTACAGCACCAAAGATCGAATGTAGCGATGACACGGGCGGAATCGCGCCGGGAATGTGCCTCATGATCCAGGTAAAAGTGCTCATTTTTTCTCGATCAGAGCGTTGTTCTGATGGCGGTCCATGGGTGGGCTTAGCTGCCAGCTTTCGGAAGGCTGATGATCCACGGACGCGGACAACATCTGTGTTCGCTGACTGGGATTGCCATCCAGGGGCCTTCTCTTGCCAGGAACAGCAGTGATTTGGCTTCGGGAGGGGATCGCCCATCAGGGTGCGCTGACAGAGTGGGCCCGGGGCTGCCGAGTTCGAAGAGAATTATGAAGATTCTACAAAGGTGCCATGGCGACGCCTGGATTCTCAAGGCATGCACTTGCGCAGATGCGTCTCTCCCAATTGCGGGAGCTGGCGAGGCGTCTTGGGGTTGGGCGCTACAGCGGGCTCCTCAGGGACCAACTCATCGCCGCCATTCACATGCGGTTCCCTGCCGCAGAGCCTGTTCTCCCGAGCCTCACCCCGATCCCGGACGTCACCCCACTCCCAGAACGCAAGGTCGATTCGCCCCTACCCCCTGAACCAGCTCCCAACCCCGGCACCTGGGTGTCTCTTTTGCCACACGATCCGCAATGGGCATCTGTGAGCTGGTTCATCAACCTTGCCGACCGTGATCGCGCTCTTGCGGCAGGGGGATTGCAGCTTGCCCTTCGCCTCACCGATGTCACCGACCAGCCCGCGGGAGAAGCCAGACCGCACACGCTTCAAGAGGTCCTGGTGGATGGATCTGCCAATCAATGGCTTCTCCCTGTGCCCCTCGGCGATCGGGAATACCGGGTGGACCTTGGCTATCGCACTGCCAGTGGCGGGTGGATCTCGCTGAGGGTTTCTCCAGCCGTTCTGATGCCGGCTGATGCCGAACAGCTTTCACAACCAATCTTTCCCTTCCATCTGACCCCGAGTGCTGAACCGCTGGATGGGCAGCCTCCAGCTTCAGCGCCTGCGCTACATGAACAGCTGTATCAGCAGGCCAGTGCGGCTCGTCGGTTCATCGGTCTCGGCTCAGAGGGTTTTCACGAGCTTTGGGCCTTTGCCCAAGAGGCCGCTGGTGGCCATCTCTCCGGTTCAGGGTTCTGGGCCAGTGGGCGGGAAGCTTCGGGTGCAGGCATGGCTCCCCGCCAGCGCAAGTTCTGGTTGGTGGCGGATGCTGAGCTGATCGTCTATGGAGCTACGGATCCAGCTGCCACCCTCACCGTTGATGATCAGACCGTGCCTCTCTCCAGCGACGGCACCTTCCATTTTCATACGGCCTTTCCTGATGGGGAGCAGACCTATCCGATACGTGCCCTTGCTGCTGATGGAGCGCAGAAGCGCTCCATCACGCTCGACTTTTTGAGAAGCACACCCCACGCCAAGGTGAACAGCAAGGAGACGGCTCAACCGGAGTGGTTCTGAGACCAGACTTCAGCTTTTCTCCCGGAGAATGGTGGTGCACACGGTGACGCATTCCCCGTCATCCAGTGAGCACTGGCTGATGCACTCGAAGTAGGCCTCAACAGGATCGCCATTAGCATCAAAAGTCTGAAGAAAATCCAAAGCAGGATTCATCTCTGCGCCGAATTGATTGGCGGATCCATCGGCGGTGTGAAGGCTCGTCATTTGTGTGGGAGGAGTCGAATGCGTCCAAGGTATAGGTGTGGAACTTCTGACACAAGCGAATTGAGCAGAGCTACCTAGATCCCCATTGAGAAGTGTGAACCACGCCCGAGTGCTTCCACTGCCACCTGGAGTGATGGGGCCAAAGGGCGAAAGGCCTGAACGGCTGGACTCCAGACCCTGCCGGACTTCAGCTCATCCAGATCAGCCAACAGGAGATCCTGTCCCTCCAGTAGTTGAAGGGTGTCCAAGGGTTCAGGAAGGTTGCTGAGAAAGAAATGGGCGATCCGCTTGGTGTTGCGATGCGCAAACCAGTAGCGCATCTCCTTCGCCTGCCAGCGGATTTCCTCAATCAATTCCCGTCGCAATGCCTGTTCGGGGGTTTCACCGGGCTCCAGATGCCCTCCAAACAGTCCCCAGCATCCCGGGGCCACAATCCAATCCAGGTCATCACGAAGCTGCAGCAACCACTTGCCGTCCTGCTCCACCATGGCCAGCGCAACTTCAAGCATCAGAACGAGCCTGGCCCCTCAGGTTGGCCTTGTGGAGACCGACCTGAAGGCCCACGCCGCATCTCCCAGGATTCACTCTTCGTCAGCAGCTCCGGCTGGGACGAGGCGGATCTGCTTGCGGCCCAACTTGATCTCAAACTCATCGCCAGGGCTGAGGTCAAGCAGGGCTGTATAGGCTTTGCCCACCAGCAGGTTGCCGTTGCCCTGCACGGTGGCCACATAACTCAGTTTTCTGCCAGCCTTGCCTTTGCCAGCACCGTGTTCCGCAAGGTTGACCCCCTTGGCCTCCAACAGCGCTTCATAGAAGGCCGTGAAGTTGAGACGCTCGCTCCCATCCTTTTTCGTGCTGACATAACCACAGCTGCGGACGAGCTCAGACTTGGACACATCACCGAGTTCCTTCACTTTGCTGAGAAGTTCAGCTCCAGTCAACATGATTAGTTCCCCATAGAACACTTTCAGTGTAACGACTCAACGGCTCGTTTGGCTACAGGACAAGCCTGCATTTCTCGGATTGATCTGGCGAAGCTGCCCAGCCATCCGAAGTGCAAACCCGCCTCAGTCGCCAGGATCAGCAAAAACAGCCTCGGCCGATTTCCTCCTCCCTCACCCTGTCAAATGTGGCAGTCTCCTTAGGAGCCTGTGCAAAACCTTCAGTCAATATCACCGGATGCCTTCCACTCAGACTGGTCTTGGAGCCGGAAGCGCCTGTCGGTATCCCCCTCCTGTCACCCCCTCAAGGGCGTATTGAACAGTGTGGAGAGCGGTTGATCGCGCAACAGTTCATCCGTAGGGCCATCGGCCATCACAGTGCCCCGCTTCAGCAAGACGACACGACTGATTTCCGGCTGATTTTCCTCTAGGCGATGCGTGCGCTGCTGCTCATCAGGTTGCTGACTGCGCCCCAATCCCACGGAACCGAAAAAGCCTGACAGCACCACATCAAACCCCCGGACATCGCCCCTGTAGATGTTGAGCACCCCCATCCGGGAACGAAGCTGCCAGAGATTGATGCTCTCTTCCCCGAATAGGCGCAATCACGATCCCTGCTTCACTACTGGCTCTCGACACAGCAGCTTGATCAAAGACTCTTGCCCGAGCCGCTGGGCCCAACACCGCCGTGTTTTCCCCTTTGAACAGAGAGAGGGAGAGGTTATGAAACTCCTGGCGGGGGCCCAGCCACGCTTCCACGGCCTTGATCTCCAGGTAGGGAGCAACCGACCCCTGTGTTTGATCGGCTACCCAATGCGGTGTGGATATGGTCATTTCCAGGCCGTGGTTCCTTTTTTGGCTGCCATCGGGCTTGTTGCCGGGCTACAGAGAATGAGTCCATCCATTGGAGTGTCCGGCATGAACGGCCATCTTCTCCTCACGCTCGTTGATCATGCCAAACCCTTCAAGGGAACCTGGCAGATCTACAAACAGCCTGAGAGCGGCTACACCGCCTGTCACTCTCCTGCGCCCACCGCAGACCATCTGGATGAGCCCCCGTCCTGCCAGGGATTCTCCACGGATCGGCAGGTCTGTCGATTCACTGAGGTGCTCCAGTTCTATGGCTGGTCCATCGATGCGGAAACCCCTGAAAGCCTGCAGTTCCGCCAGGCCTGTTCGCTTTGAAGCTTGAGCGGGCCGATCCGCCTGCCTCCCCTCAGGGCTGAATGCTGGCTAGGGCGTCCCTTCCCCTTTCCATCACCTTTGCTGGAAGCCTGATGTAGCCCATTTTTTCTGCCATGGCCTGGGCGGGTTCGCTGAGGGCATAGGCGAACACCTTGTTCAAGGTGGCGTTGTTGGCTGCGTTTCCGGTCTTGTACAGGAGGATCCAGCTGAAGGTGACGATCGGATAGCCCGACGCTGGATTGGCATTTCTGCCGATCAGATCGGGACCCAGATCAATCGACGCCAGTGCCTCCTCCCCCCTCTCGGGGGTGGGCTTCATCAACTGGCCTGCGGCATTGGTGAGGGCAGCCGCCTGGAGGGGGGGCTTCACGAAGGCGGCTTCCACATAGCCGAGGGCTCCATCCACCTGGTTGAGCTGGGCGGCCACCCCTTCGTTCCCCTTGGCGCCTGTTCCCACTGGCCATTTGACGCTTTTGCCGGATCCCACCTCCTGCTTCCAGGCCGGATCGATTGCTGCCAGATGGGCCGTGAAGTTTGCGGTGGTGCCCGATCCGTCCGAGCGCACCACCACCTTGATGGGTTTGGCAGCGCAGCCAAGCTTGCTGTAATTGTTGATTTTCCCCTGGAAGATCCCCACCAACTGGGCCCGGCTCAGCTTCAGTTCACAGCCCTTGTTCTGGTACGCCACGGCGATGGCCCCCGCCGTCATGGGGATCTGCACCACACCCTGGGGCACCTTGGCGATCTCTTCGGCCTTCATGGGCACATCGCTGGCAGCGAAGTCCACGGTGCGTGACAGCAACTGCCGCACTCCCGCCCCTGAGCCCACGGACTGGTAGTTCACCCGCACCCCCTGGTTGGCCAGCTCCTGGAACCAGCGCTGGTAGATGGGCGCCGGAAAGGAGGCACCTGCACCGCTGAGGGTGCTGGTGGTGCCCCCGCAGCCCGTCAGGGAGAGCGCCAGCCCTGCCGCCATGCTTTGGCTCAGGAGCTGCTGAACCTTGCTGTGGCGGCTGGAGAACATCAATGGCATGGGAGAGAGGCATGACCACTGAACTTAGACAGACAGAGATCGCCCGCACAGTGATACACACGTACTATCCTGATGTCGATGCGCTGCGGCGTCTGCCGCTGTCCTTGTCGTGCCCCCAGCCATCGTGCCCCCAGCCACCGTTCTGATCGACGGCAACAATTTCTATGCCTCCTGTGAGGCGGTGCTCGATCCGGCCGTTGTGGGCAGGCCGCTGGTGGTGCTCTCCAACAACGATGGTTGCGTCGTGTCCCGCAGTGCGGAAGCCAGGGCCCTTGGCATCCCCATGGGTGCTCCCTTCTTTCGGGTGCAGTCTCAGCTGGAGCGGCATGGCGTGATCGTGCGCAGTTCCAACTACAGCCTCTATGGCGACATGAGTCAGCGGCTGATGGCCATCCTTGAGGCCTGGGTGGAGGAGCTGGAGATCTATTCCATTGATGAGGCGTTCGGTCTGTTGCACCGGCCCTCTGCCACCCATGGCGGATCGGCTGATCTCACGGCCTGGGGGCTGGCTCTGCGTCAGGCCGTGCGTCGGCAGTTGGGCCTGCCGGTGGCCGTTGGCATCGCCCCCACGAAGGTGCTGGCCAAGGTGGCCAATCGCCTGGCCAAGCACGCGGTCAGCCTGCGCCAGCAAGGGGTCTTCGATCTGGGTGCCGCCCTTGATCCCGACCCTTGGCTGGAGGCCATTGCCATCGAAGAGGTGTGGGGCATCGGTCGCCGTCTGTCCCGATGGTGTCGCCTGCGCGGCATCAGCACGGCGCGCCAGCTGCGCGACATGCCCCCGGAGGAATTGCGGCGCCGCTGCGGTGTGGTGGGCCTGCGCCTCCAGCGGGAGCTGCAGGGGCACGCCTGCCTTCCCCTGGTGGCCCTGCCACCGGCCAAGAAGGAAACCTGCGTCAGCCGCAGCTTCAGCAGGCCGATCACCACCGTTGGCGAGCTGCGTCAGGCGGTGGCCACCTATCTCAGTCGTGCGGCGGAAAAGCTGCGCCGTCAGCGGCAAGTGACCGGTGCCATCACGGTGTTTGTGCGCAGCAGCCCGTTCAGTGGCCGCCCCTTCTACAGCAATGCCGCCACCGTTTCTCTCCCCCTGGCGAGCAACGACACAGCCGTTCTCCTGGCCGCTGCCCTGCCCCTGGCTGAGCGGCTGTTCCGTTCCCACCACCCCTTGCAGAAGGCGGGCGTGCTTCTGCAGGCTCTGCAGCCTGTCGATCAGCTGCAACACCATCTCTTCACTCCCCTCACTCCTGCCCACCAGGAGCGGCGCCAGGCCTTGCTTGCCACCGTCGATGCCCTCAATGCTCGCCATGGTCAGGGCACCATCCAATG
Organism: Aphanothece sp.; assembly: GCA_040375715.1. Classification (GTDB taxonomy): domain Bacteria; phylum Cyanobacteriota; class Cyanobacteriia; order PCC-6307; family Cyanobiaceae; genus Cyanobium. The sequence goes on along the minus strand of JBEIRX010000010.1, from coordinate 36,417 downwards.
GGCTGCCTGCGGTCTTCATCCAACGTGGGCCATGCGTCGTTCCCGTCTGTCCCGTTCCGCCACCACCAGCCTCAGGGATGTGCCTCTGGTGCGGGCTGATTAGCTGCCTATCCCATCCAGCAGGGTGGCGATCTGGTTGCGCCCGTTGCTCTTGGCCAGATGGAGGGCCTGTTCGGCCCGTTTCAGGAGATCCTCAAAGGATGTGTCGGCCGAGCCCCGAGAGGTGAGTCCACCGCTGATGTGCAGCTGCAAATCCGAGTGGCTGTGCACTCCCGGCATGGTGGTGACGGCATGGCGAAGGGCCTCCGCCATGGTCAGCGCATCCTCAGGGGCTGTGTTCACAAGCAGCAGGGCAAATTCCCCATCACCAAGCCGACCCGCGAAATCCTGTTCAGTGAGAAACTGCCTGCCCAGTTTGCAGAGATCGGCCATGACATCGTCACCAGCATGGTGGCCCCAGCGGTTGTTGATGCTGCGGAAGTTATCGATATCGAACAGCAGAAGAGACAAGGCTTTCCCTTCATCTCTGGCCAGCAGAAATTCCTGCTCTGCAATGTGCAGGAACCGTTGGCGGATGGGTAGGCCGGTGACGGGACACAGGTAGCGTTGGCGACGCAGATCCAGCTCCCGCATCACCAGCTCGGAGAGCAGCTCCAGCTGGCGGATCTGCTCTGGGGTCGGCTCCATGGGCCGGCTGTCGATCACACACAATGTGCCCAGGTTGTGGCCGCTGTCGCTCCGCAGGGGTGCGCCGGCGTAGAAGCGGATCTGGGGAGCATCGGTCACCAGAGGGTTGCTGCGAAACCGTTCGTCCTCCAAGGCATTGGGCACCACCATCACCCTGTTGCCGAGGATCGCGTGGGCGCAGAACGCCACACCCCTCGGCGTTTCACTCACGTTGAGGCCTTTCTCCGCGAGGAACCACTGGCGATCCGCCGTCACCAGGGAGATGGCGGCCATCGGCACGGAAAAGGTGAGACAGGCCAGTTCCACCAGCCGCTCGAGGTGAACATCGCTGCTGTCGCCGACCACGCCGAAGCGCTCAAGATCCCGCAGCCGGTCCTCTTCGTCGGCGGGAATGGGGAATCCACCGCCGGAGCCGGCGGAGGGGGCGCTAGCCATCCGGCCTCTCCACAACTTTCAACCCTAGAAGACTGGGGCCCTTCACTGTCCTGGCGATCCCGGGCAGCAGCAAATCTGCATCAGGACGTTCGCACGATCTCCACGAGGTCGGCCCGGCGGTGTTGTTCGAGATCCTGAAGATGGCGCCGCTCGGCGTAGTAATCCGCCTGCAGGCGCAGGGCATCATGGTTGAGCTCCTCAAAGAGCTGGTCCAGGCGTGCCTCCATGTCGGTGGACGTGGTGGAGGCCGGACTCTGGGGCTTGTCACTCTCCAGCAGTCGGGCCAGACAGTGCTCCAGGGTGTGAAGCCGTTGGGCTTTCCAGGTGTCCAGAAGATGGCGGCAGCGCTTCTCAGCGGCCAACCGCGCCCTGCTGGCGACGGCGCCGCGGAGATGCAACAGAGGTTGCTGGAAGGACTGGCGCTGCAGCTCACTCGGTTCCAGGAGGGGCATGAGGCGATCGAGGGAGTTGTTCTCCTCCATGGCCAGCTGATGGGTGAGCAGCTCCCGCAGTGGGATGTCCGCCAGGGCCAGGCCCGGATCATGGCCCCGATGGATCGCTTCCAGGGCCGGAGCGCCGATGTGAGCTTCCTCCAGTTCGGTGATGGCTGCCCAGAGACGGCGGTGATGGTGCAGGCAGAAATCCTCCTGTTCCCAGCTGTGGAGGTGCTGGCGGATCTCCCCCCGCAGATGGGGGCAATGCAGATAAAGCTGGAGGATCTGCTCTTCAGCCCGCTCCTGGATCCCCCCTGCCGCAGGGGTGTCCCACCGGCTGGCCCGGCCGTGCCAGCGCTGGCCTTTCACCTGCTGGCGCAGATCATTCTCGAGTTGCAGAGCCAGACGTGCCTGCCCACCGGAGAGGTGCTCGGCCACCTTCTGCAGATAGCGGCTGCGCACGGCGCTCTGGGGGAGTTTGCCCAGCAGGGCCACCAGGGCCGCCACAGCCTGCTGGAACTGATCGCTGCGCGACAGATCCCGGCCTTCCAGCACCTGGTCGATCTGCCAGTCCAGCCAGAGGGGGGCGGCTTCGAGCAGGGCCCGGTAGTTGCCCACACCATGGGCCTTCAGGAAGTCATCCGCATCCTTCCCCGCCGGGAGCTGCAGCACCCGCAGATCCACCTGACCCTGCAGGGCCAGGTGTTCCACCTCCCCGATCGCCCGCTCCGCGGCCCGCACCCCTGCCCGATCCGCATCAAAGTTGAGCACCAGCCGCTTGCTGTCGCAGCAGCGACAGAGCTGGGTGATCTGCTGGCGGCTCAAGGCCGTGCCGAGGGCCCCAACGGAGTGGGTCACCCCTGCGGCATGGAGAGCGATGACATCGAAATACCCCTCCACCACCACAGCCTGATCGGCCCGGCGGATCGGATCGGCGGCCCGATCCAGGGCAAACAGGTGACTGCCCTTGGCAAACACTTCTGTTTCGGGGGAGTTCAGGTATTTCGGCTCGGCCCCATCCAGGGAGCGGCCTCCGAAGCCGATCACCCGCCCCTGTCGATCCCGGATGGGCACCATCACCCGGTGGCGAAACCTGTCGTAGAACCCTCCCCCACCCTTGCGGGGCACCACCAGGCCGGCGGCCTCCAGCAGCTCCGGACTGAAGCCCTCCACCGTGGTGAGATGGGTGAGCAGACCATCCCACCGCTCGGGCGCGTAGCCCAGCTGGAAATCGGCAAGGGTGGCTTCCTTCAGCCCCCGGTTGTCCTTGAGATAGCGCAGGGCTCCAGACCCTTCCGGGCTGCGCAGCTGGGCCTGGAACCAGCCCGCTGCCAGGCTGAGCACGCGATGCAGCAGGTCGCGGCGGGACAGCTGTTGCCGGAGCCGCTCCTGTTGCGGGCCCTCCAGGGTTTCCACCGGGAGCTGGTAGCGGCGAGCCAGCTCCAGAACCACATCACTGAAGCCGGAGCGCTGGAATTCCATCAGGAACTTGATGGCATTCCCGCCCGCGCCGCAGGAGAAGCAGTAGTAGATCTGCTTGGCCGGCGACACCGTCATCGAGGGTGAGGTGTCGTCGTGGAAGGGGCAGACCCCCACAAACTCCCGACCTCTTTTCTTGAGCACCACGTGCTCCCCCACCACATCCACGATGTCGGCCCGTTCCTTGACGGCCTCGATCGTGCGTGGGTGCAGCCGGGGAAGAGCCAAGGACCAGGCCGTGCAGTGGAGCGCACCCATTGTGGGGGGTGGGTCCAGGGTCGGCGGCCCACTCCTCAACCAGTCGGGTTGCCGCTGTTGCGTAGAGGCAGGGGGTAGGTGAGCCACTCCTGTTCCCCTTCCGGCGCGGGGCCTGCGGGGCGGGCCAGTCGCCAGCTCTCTCCCCTGGCCCCCTGCTCCAGAAAAATCTCGAAGGGTGCATCCACGCGGAATGGATCTTTCCCCAGCCGCCAGTCGAAACGTCCGGCGATGCGCAGCCCCTTGTTCGGTCCAATGGCCACCGGCTCCTGCTGTTCCACCCGCACCCTGCTCACCACCGGCAGCCCCACACTGTCTAGACTGAGGGCCCGGGCCACATCCGCTTGGGTCAGCTGGATCTGCAGGGCGAGGGCGTTCAGCAGGGTGCCCTGCGGGGGCGCGCTGGCAGCGACACAGGCTGTCAGACCCAGGGCCACCACCACCGCGAGGATCGCCAGGGTGAGGCTCCTCTGCGTCCATCGCCAGATCCGCCCCAGCGTCCCCGACAGTGTCCACTCCAGCGTCAATGGCAGCGGTGGGCAGGAGGCGTCCCTTTGGCGAGAACTCTGCACGGGGTTGGAACGTTCTGAGGAGACGCTAGCGATCCGCCCCTTGGCAAGCAGGGCACACTGAAGTGCTGTCGAGGTGTCGATGATCGGATGGTTACAGGGAGAGCTCCAAGAGTCCTGGCAGCAGACCAACCGTTGTGGGCTCCTGTTGGTCTGCCAGGGGGTGGGCTATGAGGTGCAGGTGAGCCAGAGCTTCTGGGCCCAGCTGCCCGCCAGTGGGGAGAGGCTCGCCGTGCATGTGCATCACGCGATCCGTGAGGATGGCTGGACCCTCTTCGGCTTTGCCAGTCGCAACGAACGGGATGTCTTCCGGGAGCTGCTGACCGTCAGCGGGGTGGGTCCGCAGGTGGGTCTGGCCCTGCTCGGGTCGATGCCCCTGGAGGAGCTCCTGAATGCCATCGTGGAAGGCAATGTGCGCCTGCTGTCCCAGGCCCCGGGGGTGGGCAAGCGAACGGCCGAGAGGCTCACCTTGGAACTGCGGCAAAAACTGGTGGACCGCTTCGCTGCTCTGGTGGGTCCTGCGGTTCAGAGTTCGGGGCCGTTGGATGCGGAACTTTCTGGGGCTGGGGCCCTCCAGCGGGAGGAGCTGCAGAGCACGTTGATCGCCATGGGCTACGACAGGTTTGAGATCCACGCGGCTCTCAGGGCTGTGGCCGATCAGGGCCTCGATCCGCTTGCCGATGGTGAACGCTGGCTCGGGGACTGCCTGCGCTGGCTCTCCCGCGCTGCGGCCTGAGGGAGTTGGCAGCCACACGGTAAAGTTGGTGATTGATTGCAAAGAGCCGGGCGCAGAACATGCCGCTACCCACGATCCGCAAGCAGGAACTCATCAATACCCACCAGCAGCACGGTACCGATACCGGCTCAGTGGAGGTGCAGGTGGCCATCCTCAGCGATCGGATCAGCCAACTCAGCAGCCATCTTCAGAAAAACATCCACGATTTCTCCTCCCGCCAGGGCCTCCTCAAGATGATCGGTCGGCGCAAGCGCCTTCTCGGTTATCTCCGCCATCAGAGCGAGGAGCGTTACGGCGCCTTGATCGAGAAGCTCGGCATTCGCGGCTGAGCCTGATGTCACCTGATCGGCCGCGGCGTGGTTCCAGCTCGAAGCAGCCCCGCCAGGGATCTTCCAAGGGGGGCAAGGCTGCAGGTTCCCCTCTGCGCAAGCCCTCTGAAACCCGCGCCCCCCGCACCAATCAGGTGATTCCAGATGCGGTGGCCAATCGCATGGCCCGGCGCATCACCATTGCCACCGGTATTCCCACGGTGCTGGGAATGGGTGTCTTCATCGCAAGCTATCTGCTGGTGAGCCGCCAGATCCTCGCCATCCCCCCTTCGGCCACTCTTTTGGCGTCCGGCGGTTGTTTCCTCCTGGGGCTGGTGGGGCTGAGCTACGGCGTTCTCTCGGCCAGCTGGGAGGATCTTCCGGGCACTGTTCTAGGAATGGAGCAGATCCCCACCAATCTGGGCCGGATCAAAACCTCGTTGCGGGCGCTGCGGGAAGGGGGCACCGGGAAGAACGTCCCCTAACGGCCTTTGGGCAATCTTATGCCCATGAAGCTCCACAGTTCATGCAGCTCACGTGATGGAGTTCAGGCTGGCTGAGCGGAGGCCTCCAGGAGCGTGGCCTGAAACTGAGCCGCCTCCAGGGTGTGCAGGGCGGAATCGGCATCGCTCACGCAGAACTGGTGGCCCAGCCGGACGTAACGACTGCAGGCCTCAGACCAGACCTTCGCCACCACCGGCACCCGCTGCACACCGATGTCCTGCTCGGGCTTGTGGCGCTGCAGGCATTCCCGCAGGCGGTGCTGAATGGCGATGTCCCCAGCCTGTTCCGCCGGCAGCTCCACCATCAGGAGCCGCAGGGCGTCGATGCTGCAGCAATCGTCAATGATCATCTGCACCCGGTCATCCCGCCGATCCACTGAAGCCCAGACCATCAGCCGCGCATCCACCATCAGGTGATCGGCCAGGCGGCCATAGCTCTTGGGAAACACAACGGCCTCGCAGCTGCCGGTGAGATCCTCCAGCTGCAGGACGGCCATGCGTTCCCCCTTGCGGGTGGTGACCTGTCGGCATTCCGCCACCATCACCAGGGCGGAGATCTTGGCGCGATCGGGTTGCTCCTCTAGCCGCGTCAAAGCCGTTGGCGCGAGCAGTCTGACGGCTCCGTTCCATTGCTTCAGGGGGTGGTCAGAGAGATAGAAGCCCACCACGTCCTTCTCCAGCCGCAGCTTGTCAGAGGGGGGGTACTCCTGCACAGGAGCCGCTTTGGGAATCAGCGTGGACTCGGCAGCAGGGGTGGAGGCCGTTTCCGTGGAGCCCCCCAGCAGATCGAGCAGGTTCCCCTGACCACTGGCCCGGTCTCTGGCCCTGGCACTGGCCCAGTCCTGCACGAGATCCAGATCGGCCATGAGCTGGGCACGGTTTCCAGCTGGATCCAGGTCGTCTAGGGCTCCCGAGTGGATGAGAGCTTCTAGCGCGCGACGATTGAGCTGATGCCCCGGGATGCGATCACAGAGGTCCGCCAGGGAGCTGAAGGGGCCGTCCTGCCGACGACTTTCGATCAGCAGCCGGATTGCACCTTCCCCCAGGTTTCGGATGGCGGAGAGGCCGAAAAGAATGCGATCAGCCACAGGAGTGAAATCCTCGTTGGAAGCATTCACATCCGGCGGTAAAACCTGAATGCCCATGGCATTGCAGTTGGAGATGTAGCGTTGCACCTTGTCGCTGTCACCGGCATTCACCGTGAGCAGGGAGGCCATGTAGGCCACAGGGTGGTGCGCTTTCAGATAGGCCGTCTGATAGGTGACTGCGCCGTAGGCTGTTGAATGGCTCTTGTTGAAACAGTATTCGGCGAATAGAACCATCTGCTCAAAGAGACTTGTGGCAACACGGCGGTCCACACCCCGTTCTTCCGCTCCCTTGATGAAGACATCTTGATGTTTCTCCATTTCTGATTTCTTTTTCTTTCCCATCGCTCGCCGCAGTAGATCCGCTTCGCCGAGGGAATAGCCAGCCAGATCCTGGGCGATCCTCATGATCTGCTCCTGATACACCATGATCCCGTAGGTTTCTTTGAGGATCGGCTCCAGCTTTGGATGCACCACGTCCATCCCTTCGCGACCGTGCTTGCGGTTGATGAATTTTGGAATCAACCCAGCGTCCAGCGGACCGGGACGGTAGAGCGCAAGAATGGAAGAAATATCCTCCAGGGATGAGGGTTTGAGATCCTTGACGATCTGCCGCATGCCGCTGGATTCCAACTGGAAGATTCCCTCCAGATCACCACGCCCCAGAAGTTCGAAGGTGGCTGAATCCTCTTCGGGAAGCTCATCCATATCCAGCTTCTGATCGGTGCTGCTGGCAATCAATGCCGTGGCCTTCTCGATCATCGTTAGATTCTTGAGACCGAGAAAATCCATCTTCAGGAGCCCCATGGACTCCACATCTTCCATGAAGTACTGGGTGATTACCTGGCCGTCGTTGTTGCGTTGCAGCGGCACAAGTTCATCCAAGGGGTCGGCGGCAATCACGACACCTGCGGCATGTACGCCATAGGTTTTGTTGGTCCCCTCAATGCGTCTGGCTAGATCAACCCAATGGCGCACTTTGGGGTCTGATTCGTATTTTTCTCGGAACTCTGGAGCGGGGGATTCGGATCCGATCATCTCTGCGAGTTTTGCTGGTTTGCCACGCACCACAGGAATGAGTTTGGCCAGCCGGTCGGCCTCGCCATAGGGAATATCCAGAACCCTGGCCACATCCTTCAACACGGCTTTGGATGTCATCCGGTTGAAGGTGATGATCTGGGCGACCTTGTCGTCCCCGTAGCGTTTGGTGACATAGTCGATCACTTCCCCCCGTCTTTCAATGCAAAAATCCGTGTCAATATCAGGCATTGACTTGCGTTCGGGATTCAGGAACCGCTCAAACAACAATCCATGTTTCACAGGATCGATATTGGTGATGGCAAGGGCATAGGCCACAAGGGAGCCGGCAGCCGATCCACGACCTGGCCCAACGGCAATTCCATTGTCGCGAGCAAAGCGGATGTAATCCCACACCACAAGGAAATAGGTTGGAAAACCCATTTCTTCAATAACAGACAACTCAAATAGGAGCCTTTCTTTGTAGGTGGTCTCAGGTTCTTCGTCCTGGAGGAGTCGGAGGCGTTCCCGAAGTCCAGCCAGGGCCACCTCCTGAAGATAGCTCACCGCCGTGTGGCCTTTGGGAATAGGAAAGCGAGGCATCTGATAGCGACCCAAGATATCATAATCATCAACTTTCTCTGCCACTTTGCCTGTATTTTCTATAGCACGGGCAATGGTCTGGGGCTCAAGATGATCCGCGAACAGGCGCTCCATCTCGGCCTGGCTCTTGAGATATTCCGTACCGGTGTAACGCAAGCGCTTTTCATCGCTGATCAGTTTTCCCGTCAGCACGCAGAGGAGGGCGTCGTGGGCCTCCACATCGCCACTGCTCAGATAGTGCGCATCATTGGTGGCGATGAGTTCAATTCCCAGTTCCTTGCCGATGCGCGCCATCTCCACATTCACCACCCGATCTTCCGGTCCGCCGTGGTCCTGGATTTCCAGGTAGTAGTCGGCCCCGAACACACCCTGATACCAACGGGCCACCTCTCGGGCCACCTCTGGGCGGCCCTGGAGAATGGCCTGGGGCACCTCGCCCCCCAGGCAGGCCGTGGCCGCAATCAGCCCCTCGCTGTGCTGTTTCAGCAGCTCCTTGTCGATACAGGCCCTGGCGAAGATGCCACGGCCCCGCATGCCCTGCAGATGGGCGATGCTGGTGAGTTTCACCAGATTTTTGTATCCCGTGGTGTTCTTCGCCAGGAGCACCAGGTGATATCGCCGCTCTTTTTTGGGTTGGGGATCGGAAATGCTGCCGTTGATGACATACATCTCATTGCCGATGATCGGCTTTATTCCGGTTTTCTTGCAGGATTTCAGGAGCTCTATGGCCCCATACATCACACCATGATCGGTGAGGGCCAAGGCTGGCATCCCCAGCTCCGCAGCCCGTTCCACCAGTGCCGGCAGCTGGGAGGCCCCATCCAGCAGGCTGTAATCGCTGTGGTTGTGAAGAGAGACAAAACTCACGGCGCCGCCCTGACAACCAACTCACCTTAAGGGATTGAACCCACCAAAAGTGGCGCTTTCAACGCCCTCTAGCCCGCTTTGGCCACCAGATATGGCGTCTGGACCTGAGCTGCTCCTCAGGCGGGGATGAGCGGGGCAGGGGGCCGGCCCTTCATCACAGCGGCGGCTTGCTCGAACTGATGGGCGACCCGCAGCAGCTTGGCTTCCTCCAGCACCCCGGCAATCAGCTGAAGCCCGATCGGGAGTCCCTGATCGTCAAATCCGCAGGGCACACTGATGGCTGGAAGGCCAGCCAAGTTGGCAGGGATCGTCAGCAGGTCAGCCAGATACATGGCCAGGGGATCATCGGTGTGCGCACCGAATCGGAAAGCCGTGGTGGGGGAGGTGGGGGAGAGCAGCACATCCACCTGCTCGAAGGCCCGGTCGAAATCCCGCCGAATCAGTGTGCGCACCCTTTGGGCCTGCTTGTAGAACGCGTCTACGTAACCCGCAGAGAGGGCATAGGTGCCGATTAGGATCCGGCGTTGCACCTCATCGCCGAATCCCTCAGCCCGGGTGCGGGCCGTCATTCTGGCCAGACTGTCCTCACCCGTGCCGGCAGCGCAGCGCAGTCCGTATTTCACGCCGTCATAGCGGGCCAGATTCGCCGAGGCCTCCGAAGGGGCAATGACGTAGTACGTGGCGATCCCATCATCGAAGCGAGGGCAGCTCACCTCCACCAGCTCGCAACCCAGGCTTTGCAGCAGCTTGGAGGCGGCGATCACAGAATGCTTCACCTGGGGATCGAGCCCCTGCTCAAGGAACCCTTCCTGGATCAGGCCCACCCGCAGCCCTGCCAGGGGTTGGTTGAGGGTGGCCAGGTAGTCGGGCACCTCCGCTCTCAGGCAGGTGGCATCCCGATGATCCTCACCGGCGATGACCTGGAGCACCTCGGCTGAATCCGCCACGCTGTTGCTAAAGGGGCCCACCTGATCGAGGGAACTGGCAAAGGCCACCAATCCCCAGCGGCTCACCCTCCCGTAGGTGGGCTTGAGCCCCACCACGCCACAGAAGCTGGCGGGTTGCCGGATGGAGCCTCCGGTATCCGATCCCAAGGAGACCATGCACTCGCCCGCAGCCACGGCGGCCGCACTCCCCCCGGAACTGCCCCCAGGCACCCGGCTCGGATCCCAGGGGTTGTGGCTGGGTCCAAAGGCAGAGGTTTCCGTGGAGCTGCCCATGGCGAACTCATCCAGATTCGTTTTGCCGATGAGCACTGCACCCGCCTTCCAGAGCCTCTCGGTGACGGTGGATTCGTAGGGCGCCACGAAGTGCTCCAGCATGCGACTGGAGCAGGTGGTGCGAAGGCCACGGGTGCAGAGGTTGTCCTTGATGGCTACGGGGATTCCTGCCAAGGGGGGCAGGTCTTCCCCGGCGGCGCGCTGGGCGTCGATTCGATCCGCATCCGCCAGGGCCCGCTCCCTGCACACCTCGAGAAAGGCGTGCACCTTCGGTTCCACAGCCTCGATCCGCCCCAGGGCCGTCTCGGTGAGCTCCCTTGCGGACACCTCACCCCGCTGCAATTCGCGGCGCCATTCGGCAATGCCCATCCCTGCGCACCCGTGTTTTGCTGGACGCTATCAGCCCAGGCGCGAGCCCTCTGCCTTCAGGTGGGGAGTGATGGGGAGGGAGTTTCGGTATAGGGTTCGCCGCGGGAGGTACGCAGAAGGCGATGCTCCATGCTGGCTGGCGTCTCGATCCGCAGGTCGTCCAGAAAGGGCACCAGGGCTGCCTCCAACGTGCGACGTCTGACGAACGGGCCGAACCAGTAGACCGCATCCGGAGAGCGGGTCTCCACCCGCGCCCACCAGGCAAGGCCAACCGCGTTGGCGATGCTGCGCACTGGCCAGAGCAGGGGGTTCATGGAGAGGGAATTGGATCCCTCCATTCTGCTTATCGCGGGTCCACCATCTCAGAGATGGATATCGGCGGCAAACGTCTGTGGTTCGGGAATGGCGAAGGGCAGTTGCTCAGCAGGAGTGAGGGGCTGGGGGGTGCTGGCCTCCTCTGGGGCAGGGGGAGGAGGCCCTTCAGGGGGGGTCGCCGGGGGCGCTTCCGTTGCCTGTTCATCGCTCCAGCGATCCTCTGGCAAAGGGGAGCGTTCAGGCTCCACCGGCTCGGTGGGCTCCAGCGGCTGGGTGGGCACATTCGGACGCACCAGGCGTGGGGGCGGGGCATTGCCATGCAGACCGTGCATCCAGCCTCGCCTTGCCGCTTCGTAGAGCACCAAGGCGGTTGCCACGGAGGCATTGAGGCTCGGCGTGGCTCCTCTGAGGGGAATGCGCACCAGCTGATCGCAGCTTCTGCGCGTGAGCAGTGACAGCCCCTGACCTTCGGATCCGGTGATCACCACCAGCGGCCCTTCTAGATCTGCTTCCTCAAGGCTCACGCTGCCCTTCGGATCCAATCCCACCACCCGGTAGCCCTCCTTCCGCAGGGTGTCCAGAGCCCGGTTGAGGTTCACCACGCGGGCCACGGGCAAATGTTCCAGGGCGCCTGCGGCCACCTTCGCCACCGAGCCGGTGAGCCCTGCATTGCGCCGCTGCGGCAGCACGAGACCGTGCACTCCCAGCGCCTCCGCACTTCTGAGGATCGCTCCGAGGTTCTGGGGGTCGGTGAGCCCATCCACGGCCACCAGCAGGGGGGATTCCCCCAGCCCGCGGCAGCCTTCGATCAGGCTGGGCAGATCCAGGGTGTCGCTGGCGGCAGGCTGCAACACGATGCCCTGGTGCACCGCCCCCCCGCTGATCTGGCCCAACCGTGCCCAGGTCACCTCCTCCACCAGCACGCCGGAGGCCTTGGCCTCCCGCAGAAGCTGGAGGAAGGTGGGCCGGAAGCGCATCTCCGGGGTGCACCAGATGCGATGAATCGGTCGACCGCTCTCCAGGGCTGCCAGGGCGGCATGACGCCCCCAGAGCAGCTCGCTCGGAGCCGCTCCGGCGTGGGATTCACCCTGAGGTGCTTCGGTTTCAGCCGACGACGGCCTGTCCCTGCGCACCGGCCTGAGGGGACGGCTGCCCCCTTCCTCCCGTCGGGCGGGGCGCCACTGCCTTGGATCCTGGGAGGACGGCCGTGGTCGGCCACTCCCCTCGCTGCGACGCCAGGTGTCCGGGCTCCTCCCCTCCTGCCGATCCCGCGACCAGCGGCGCGCTTCACCGGGGGCCCCGTCTTCGGGCCTTGAGCTGCGGCGGCGGAACGTGCCAGCTGCGGGTTTGCGGGGATCGCTCAAGCCGCGACCCGTGCGTCCCCTGGAGACATCTCGAGGGCCCCCCGGGCCCATGCCGGGTCCATCACCACGGCGTACCGGACGCCGACGATTCGAGTCATTGGCTGATGGGCTCATGGTCCGCTGCGGTGGGGAAGGGGTCGGTTTGCTCAAGGTGATCCAAAAGGTCGGCCAGGCGGCGCGGATCCTGGAGAAAGAGCCATCCCACCATGGTCTCAAATCCTGTGGCCTGCCCATAGAGAGAGGCCTCCTGATGCCGGGGGCCCCGGCCGGCACGATTCCGTCCACGCCTCACGATGCTCACCTCCTCGGGGCGGAGATGGGGTTTCAGCTGCTCCAGAGCCCGGGCCTGGGCCTCCGCTTTCACCCGTTGGACAACCGTGTGGTGAAGGTCTGCCGTGCGGCCAGGGGTGTGGCAGAGAAGGAGCCGTTGATGCAATTCCCAAACTGCGTCACCCAACCAGGCCAATTGGAGGGTCTGGAGGTCCAGGCCGGGTGCCAGCACGGGGAGGGTCTGAAGCCACTGCCCAGCCCTGCGGTGAGGGGTGGGGGCCGGCGAGGAGGCTTCAGGAGGCGAGCTGGTCAAGGGCTGTGGGCAGATCGGGCTGGAGATGGAGGAACTCCTCCAGTCTCACCAGCTTGACGGTCTGCACGACCCGGGCGTTGCCGACCACAAGGAACTGGGTTCGCTTCTCCTTGCAGTCCTTCGCCAGCTGCACGAGGGCACCGAGGCCGGAGGAGTCGATGAAATCAATCTTGCTCAGATCGATCACCAGCGGCAGCTTGTTGCCGGTGGATTCCTTCTGGATGAAGTCAGTAAATTGTTTATCGGAATAGGCGTCGAGCTGACCCGTGAAGCTGAACACCAGGCAATGGCTCTGGCGTTCACAGCCCCCCCGCAACGAGACGGTCAGTCGGTGCAAGTCGGCGATGGGTCGGTCTCCAGGCAACAGGTGACCGGCGAAGTGTAGTGGGGGTTGGCTGGGCTGGGTCGTGGCCTTTGGAAATTTGCCGCAATTCCCCGAACCCTCCCTAGCTGCGCCGCTCAGCCATCAGGGTCGTGAAGCGCTGAAAGTGATGATCCGCATCGTGGGGCCCTGGGCTCGCCTCCGGGTGGTATTGCACGCCGAAGACAGGTTGCTGCTCCATGGCAAGAGCGGCGACGGTGTGGTCATTCAGGTTGAGGTGGGTCACCCTCACCCGATCGCTGGGCAAGGAGTCAGGGTCGATGGCGAAGCCGTGGTTCTGGCTGGTGATCTCCACCGCTCCTGGAGAACCGCAGGGGTGGTTCAGCCCCCGGTGGCCATAGGCCAGCTTGAACGTGCGCCCCCCGAGGGCCAGCCCGAGAATCTGATGGCCCAGGCAGATGCCGAACACCGGCAGATCGTTCTGCCGCAGCAGCCCCTCGGCCAGTTGGATGCCCTCAGCGACCGCGGCGGGATCCCCCGGCCCATTGGAGAGGAACACTCCCTCCGGCTGGTGGCTGAGCACCTCTTGCAGGCTGCTGTTGGCAGGCACCACGGTGACCTCACAGCCATGGGCCACCAGCCGTTCCAGAATGGCTCGCTTGATGCCGAAATCCACGGCGACCACTCGGTAGGGCCTTTGCGGAAGGGGGCTCAGCCGGGTATCGAAGGAGGCGCCACAGAGGCTGCTCCAGCGGTAGCTCTGACGGGTGCTCACGCCCGCTGCCAGATTCAGGCCAGCCATCGAGGGTGCAGCGCGCACCTGCTCCAGCAGGGCAGCGGCAGGGGTGCCATCACTGGCAATGCCGCCGTTCATCGCTCCACCTTCCCGCAGATGGCGCACCAGGGCCCGGGTGTCCACCCCACGGATGCCCACGACGCCATGGCGTTTCAGCCATGGCTCCAGCTCCTCTTCGGCCCGCCAGCTGCTGCTACAGGGGGAGATCTGTCTTGCGATCACCCCACGCACGTAGGGCGCTGAGGCCTCCAGATCCTGCCCGTTGACGCCAGTGTTGCCGAGCTCCGGGTAGGTGAAGGTCACCAGCTGCCCCGCATAGCTGGGGTCGGTCATCACTTCCTGGTAACCGGTCATGCCGGTGTTGAACACCACTTCACCAATGGCGGTGCCATGGGCCCCAAGGGCCTCACCTTCCAGCACCGTTCCATCGGCAAGAACCAGCAGGGCAGTGTCTCCTTGGGAGTGGGGCACGGGTGTGGAGTGCGAATCGCCAGATGTGGTGGTCATTCTGCCGCGGCTGGTTGTGTCGGCAGCACCCGGCGCAGGTCCTCCGCCTTGCGCCAGGGCGCGCCCTGGCGCAAGGACTCCCTGGCCTGGCTGAGCCCATCGGCAGGGGATGAAGCCAGCCCTGCCACCCACAGCACCAGGGCGGTGTTCAGGCTGACCACAGCCTGCTGGGCAGGGGTGCCCTCCCCCTTGAGCACCCTCTCGAGAATGGCGGCATTGGCGGCCTGATCGCCCCCTGAGAGCTCGGCGAGTGGAGCAAGGGTCAATCCCAGGGCTTCAGGGTCGAGCCAATCGGAGTGGATCTGGCCCCCTTCGAGCAAGCGCAGCTCGGAGGGACCACTGAGGGAGGCTTCATCCAGGCCACCGTGGCCATGGACCACGACGGCCCGTTGCAACCCGAGCCTCTGAAGCGCTGCAGCCATGGAGTCAAGGAGGTCGCTCCGTGCCACCCCCAGCACCTGTGCTTCCGGCCTGAGGGGGTTCACCAGGGGACCGAGCAAATTGAACACGGTGCTGATTCCCAGAGCGCGTCGGAGTGGGGCGATCGTGCCAAGGGCGGGATGCCAGCCCGGGGCAAACAGGAAGGTGATCCCTGTGCTGTGAAGAGCCTCCACCACCTGGGGCAGGGGGCTCTGCAGGTTGATGCCGAGGGTTTCGAGCACATCCGCCGATCCCACACGCCCACTGGCGCTGCGGTTGCCGTGTTTGGCCCCCTGGGCGCCACCGGCCGCGGCGGTGACGGCCACCGCCGTTGAGATGTTGAAGGTATCGGCCCCATCGCCTCCGGTACCGCACGTATCCACCAGCGGCCCGCAGGGCCGTTCGGCCACGGGCGCCGCTGCTGCCCGAAGCACCCCGGCCATGGCGGCCAGTTCCTCCCCACCCACTCCCTTGGCCCGCAGTGCCACGAGCAGCCCGGCAGTGAGGGCAGGGTCCATGCCTCCCTCCAGCCAGCCCCTCATGAGGTCTTCAGCCTGCTCTGTGGAAAGATTCTGGCCCCTCAGGAGCTGTTCCAGGAGGGCCGGCCCGTTTGGCGTGTTGCTCAAGATGCGCTCAAGAAAAAGCCCGGGTGCAGGGCACGCCGGGCCGGGTGATGGGGACCCATCTACTATCACCCGGAAGGCGTCAAACTGGCGAGCCCCCTCACGGATTAACGGATCCAGTCCTGCCGCTGTCCCCGGGGCAAGCCCCCAACGCCCAGCTCAGGCGCCGCCTTCAGCTGTGGCATCAAAACCGGACCCCACCTGTTCGTCCTTTGTAGTGGAGGCCCCTGGCCTGTAGCCCCCCTGCCAGAGGGCACGGGTGCGGGTCTGCAGGCTCTCCCGATTCAGGCCCCAGAGCCGGATGGCCCGTTCGAGGTCGTTCTGGAGATCAAAGGCCCCTGGAAAGCCGTCGTAGCGGGAGAGCAGCCTGGCGGCGTCCACCAGATCGTCATCGGCCGGTTCCTGGGCGGCTAGAAGACGATCCACGGTGCCCCTGTCCTGGCTGTAGAGCGGGTGGCTTTGACCCCTATTCTCCCCCTCGCTCACTGATGGCATTCCTGAGCAGGCAAAGGCTCCGACTCCGTAGGTTAGGGCAGCTCCCCTGCTGCCCCCTGTCCTGATGAGCGCCGTGCGGCTTGATCTTCTCCGCCGCTATCTGTGGCCCCATCGCCGGCAGTTGCTTCTGGGTGTGTTGGCGCTGCTGGTGGTGAATGGCCTGGGGGTCACCATCCCCCTGCTCGTCAGACGGGTGGTGGAGGATCTGCAGGAGGGCTTCACTTACGGCAAGGTGCTGGGGCAGGCCGGGTGGATCATCGCTTTGGCCACCGTGATGGCTTTCGTGCGGCTGCTCTCCCGCATGCTCGTGTTCGGTGTGGGCCGGCAGGTGGAAGTGGACCTCAAGCAGCAGCTGTTTGACCACCTTTTGCGCCAGGAGCCGGCCTGGGTGCAGGCCACTTCCACCGGCGAGGTGCTGAGCCGGGCCACGAGTGACGTGGAGAACGTCCGCCGCCTGCTTGGTTTTGCGGTGTTGAGCCTCACCAACACCGTGTTGGCCTACGGGCTCACCTTGCCGGCGATGCTGGCCATCGACCCCTGGCTCACACTGGCGGCGGTGGCGCTCTACCCCCTCATGCTTCTGGGGGTGCGTCGGTTCGGTGGCCGCATGATGCGTGAGCAGCGCCGTCAGCAGGAGGCGCTCGCGGAGCTCACCAATCTTCTCCAGGAGGATCTCTCCGGGATCAGCGCCATCAAGATCTATGGCCAGGAGCAGGTGGAGGAGAGGGCCTTCGCAGCGGCGAACAGGGTGTACAGGGATGCGGCCCTTGGCCCGGCCCGCAGCCGCAGCGTGCTCTTTCCCTTGATTGAAGGCATCGCCTCCATCAGTCTCCTCGTGCTGCTGGGCTTGGGGAGCACCCAGCTGGAGAGCGGACGGCTGGGCATCGGTGATCTGGTGGCGCTGATTCTCTACGTGGAGCGACTGGTGTTTCCGACAGCTCTCCTGGGCTTCACCCTCAATACGTTCCAAACCGGTCAGGTGAGCCTGGAGCGCATCGAGACCCTGCTGCGCCGGGACCCCCAGATCGTTTCGCCGCCCCAGCCCCAGCCCCTTCCGGTTCCTGTCGCCGGTGCCCTGGAGGCCCGTGGCCTCACCATCCACTACCCCGGACGAGTGCAACCCGCTCTGGAAAATCTCTCCTTCCGCATCCGCCCCGGGGAGTTGGTGGCGGTGGTCGGGCCTGTGGGCTGTGGCAAGAGCACCCTGGCCCGGGCCCTGGGCAGGATGGTGGAGGTGCCTGATCAGCAGCTGTATCTGGATGGCATCGATGTGAACAGCCTTGCCCTCGAGGACCTGCGCCGGCAGGTGGCTGTGGTGCCTCAGGAGGGGTTTCTGTTCACCGCCAGCCTGGCCGACAACCTTCGCTACGGGGAGCCTGACGCCTCGATGGAGCGGGTGCAGGCGGCGGCCCAGCTCGCCCAGCTGGCTGCCGATATCCGCGGCTTTCCTGATGGCTACGACACCCTGGTGGGGGAGAGGGGCATCACCCTCAGTGGAGGCCAGCGCCAGCGCACGGCCCTCGGCAGGGCCCTGCTGGTGAACAGTGCCATCCTCGTGCTGGATGACGCCCTGGCGAGCGTGGACAATCGAACGGCCGCGGCCATTCTGCGAGCCGTTCGTGATCAGCAGCAGCGCACTGTGGTGCTCATCAGTCACCAGCTGTCCGCTGCCGCGGCCTGTGATCGCATCCTGGTGATCGAAGCGGGCCATCTCGCGCAGGAGGGACAGCATCAGGAGCTGTTGGCGGTACCGGGCACCTACCGCCGGCTCTGGGAACGGGAGCAGGCGGAACGGCTGCAGACCGCCTAAGCGCGGCTCACCTGCGGGGGGCGGTGGCCTCAATTGTTGTTGAGAAACCAGACAGGTGAAGAGGAAGCTCGCTTAGCTGAGGGCAGATTCCGCACCGTTCAGGGGCGCTCCTGCATCCGGCCCTTTTCCCGCCCCCTTTTCCCGCCCCTTCTCCGCCATGGCTCCCACCCCCACTTCCTCTGCTGCCTCCGGTCTGATCCAGGTCTACGACGTGCGTTGCACCCTGACCTTTGGCGATATCTACGGTCAGATCCTGATCTGGATGGGCGTCATTTTTGCGAGTCTGGCTGCCGGTCTGGCCCTGATGGGTGCCAGCAGACCCATCTATGCCCTGGTCGGCGTGGGACTCATCCTGGTGCTCTCCCTGCCATTCCTCCTCTTCGCCTTCACCACCACACTCCTCAATCACATTGCCTTTGTGCCGAAGCAGTGAGGTGTGAGGGCCCTTAGGCTCTCGAAAGACGCGGCTGCGCAGGGTGTTCGATCTGTTTTCCTCTCTCCAGACCCCCACGGCTCAGGCTCTGGAGTTGAAGCATGTAGTGCTTGGCACCCCGATCGCCGCAGCGCCAGCGCCTGGTCAGGGAGAGGTGGTGTTTGGCTGCGGGTGTTTCTGGGGAGCGGAGAAGGGCTTCTGGCGGCTCCCCGGGGTGATCACCACGGCTGTGGGCTATGCCGGGGGCACGGTGGTGGATCCCTCCTATCAGCAGGTCTGCTCTGGACGCACCGGCCATACCGAGGTGGTGAGGGTGCTCTATGACCGCGCCAGGGTGGGCTTGAGCGATCTGCTGAAGCTCTTCTGGGAATGCCACGATCCCACCCAGGGGGATCGCCAGGGAAATGACCGTGGCAGCCAGTATCGATCCGCCATTTATCTGGATGATCCGGCGGACCGGGCGCTGGCTGAAGCCAGCAGGGTGGCCTACGGCGCCTTGCTGGGGCAGGCCGGCTACGGGCCGATCACCACGGAGATCGCCGCTGATCAGCCCCTGTATTACGCCGAGCCCTATCACCAGCAATACCTGGCCAAACCGGGGAGTCGCCCCTATTGCTCAGCCCAGCCCAGTGGTGTGCGCCTCGGAGCGTTTGACGGCTCGGCCTACCTGCTGCCTGAGGGGCTCTGGCAGTCGTTTGACTGGACCCTTCCCCATTGTGTGCTGCGCGGGGACAATGCTCCCATCCGCCTGTCCTGAAGCCCGGCCATGGCCCTATCCCCCATCCTCCTGGGTCTGGCATCCCTGGCGTCCTCCTCAGTCTGGGCTTTCTTCCCGGCACCTTCCCTCAGCGCCGGCATTGCGAGTCCTGTGGTGATGTCCTCACCATGGTGGGAGAACTACGACATCAAGGAGCGCTATCTCTGTGCGGACAGGGGAGGAGTTGTGCTGGAGCGCAATGCGTCGCAGGCTGCCCTGATCAGTGGCGGCTCGCGCACCACACTCTTTCGGGAGCCCAGTGATGATCCGGCGTTGGTCTATCGCAATGATGAGTTGCGTCTGATCCTGCGTGGTGATGAGCTCACTCTGGAGCGTCTTCCCATGACGATCACCTGTCTGCGGAGTGAGCAGGTATGAGCGCCCAGGCATGAGGGATCCGCTAGCGCACGACGATCCACCGGAGCCTCAAGAGCCCATGCGGCGGCTCCATCCCCTTCCGCGGGGGTTGGTGGAGCTCTACGGCCTGTTGGCCGTGCTGTTTGTGTTGGTGCCGGAATGGATGGCGGGCAGTGCCCTGTTCGGCTTCCGGGATGGAAGGGAGGGCTCGGATCTTCCCGTCACCACCCAGGCCTGGCAGCGGTTGCCCGAGCTGCGTCTGGCCTCCCTGAATCTGGTGGGCCTGCGTCAGCTGGCCCGCCAGGAACGGATCAGGGGCTATACCGCCCTGGGCCGCGACAGGCTCACGCAACGGCTTCTGAAACGGTTGGCCCGCCAGCGCCAGCCCCCCAGGCCACTGTGATACGTTCGTCTGGCCGGGGCGTAGCGCAGCTTGGTAGCGCACCACTTTGGGGTAGTGGGGGTCGTGGGTTCAAATCCCGCCGCTCCGATCCAGTCCACACCTGAAATCCCCTCCATGGCCCGCTCCCTCTGAGGGCGGGTTTTTCTTTCGGATTGGCGTCGCGACTGCCATACAGTGATGCGGTGCGGGTGGGCGGTTTGCCAGTGCTGAGACTTCTGATCAGCTCGACGGTGTCCCTGGCGCTCCTCCTGCTTTCCGTGGCACCCGGGCTGGCCGTCCCACCCCCGCAAGGCACGTTTGAAGAGCGGGTGCTGGAGGTGATTCGCAATCATCCGTCCGCCATTGTGGAAGCGTTGGAGCGTTACGAGCAGGAGCAACAGAAGGAGCAACGGGCAAAGCAATCTGCCCTGATCGGCCAGCTCTTCCCAGTGCCCGATCAGATCATTGGGGAGTCGCCTGTGTTGGGGAAGGCGGGGGACGAGCTGCTGGTGGTGTTTTCCGATTTTCAATGCCCCTACTGTGCCGAGGCGCAGCACAGCTTGCAAATCCTCCAGACCCGGAAGGGCAAAGGTTTGAGGTTGGTCTACAAGCACTTTCCCCTCACCCAGATCCACCCCCAGGCGCTACCGGCGGCCCGGGCCGCGTGGGCCGCGGGTCGCCAGGGCAAGTTCTGGGAGTTTCACGACGCACTCTTCAGCAATCAGGCCAAACTTGGCGAGGATTTGTATCGGCAAATTGCACAAAATCTGGGCTTGAATCTTGAACGTTTCACCAAGGATCGTAAGGGAGAAGCTTCCCTGCAAGCCATCGGCCAAGACCTCGCCCTCGCTGAGCGCCTTGCCCTTCAAGGCACGCCCACCTTTCTGCTTCAACGGGGCGCCACTCTGAATGTGATCTCCCTCAACGACCTGCAGAGCAGTGTTCTGGGGAGAGCGCAGGCGCCCTGATCCCCGCGCTGTTCCATCTCTGGCGTCTCAAAGCGAGCCATGCGGATGGCCCGCTTCCACTGAGGCGTGCCTGCCAGGATGCCCCCTGGCTTGCCATCGCCTGATGACTCTCAGCTGGGCTGAACTGGAAGCTCGCGTTCCCCCCGAACCCGACCGGGTGCGGGGGCTCACCAATGCCCAGGCCACCCTGCGGCTGTTTAGCCAGGGGGAAGAGGACGTGCGGGTGACCCTCTACCGCGACCATCACGCCTGGTGCCCCTATTGCCAGAAGGTGTGGCTGTGGCTGGAGGAGCGGCGCATCCCCTATCGGATCCGCAAGGTGACGATGTTTTGTTATGGGGAGAAGGAGGCCTGGTATCGGCAACGGGTGCCCTCCGGCATGCTGCCCGCCCTGGAGGTGGATGGGCGCCTGATCACCGAAAGTGATCGAATCCTTGAAGCCCTCGAGCAGGCCTTTGGCCCCCTGGGTCCCGGCATGGCAGATCCCCAGGTGTTGCCCCTGCGGCAGTTGGAGCGGGTCCTTTTTCGGGCCTGGTGTGAGTGGCTGTGCCAGCCCCACAACGGCGCCTCCGAGGCGCGGGCCCGGGCCCAGTTTCAGCGGATCGCCCAATCCATGGAGCAGGCCTTGGCCGCCCATGGCGGACCCTTCTTGCTGGGCAGCGACCTCACCACGGCCGATGTGGTGTTTGTGCCCTACGTAGAGCGGATGAATGCCTCCCTCGCCTACTACAAGGGCTTCCTCCTGCGCCAGGAGCACCCCGCCATCCATCGCTGGTTCGCCGCCCTGGAGCAAAGGCCTACCTACCTGGGCACCCAGAGCGACGTCCACACCCACGCCCACGACCTCCCCCCCCAGATGGGTGGCTGCTACGCCAATGGCGACCAGGCCCAGAAGGACTTGGCCGCTCGCATCGACCAGGGCCCGTGGCCCATCGCTGTTCCCGATCCGGAATCCTCCCAGCCCCAGCCGCCCGAGGCCGCCTTGGTGGCCCTGGCCCGGGTGCTCAAACACCGCCACACCCTCCTGCAGCGCAATCCCCTGCCCCCGGAGCTCTTTGAGCCCGCCCTCCGCGCCGCCCTCACCACCCTCCTCCAGCCAACCTCCGCCGAAGTCCATCCGCCCGCGGGCAGCGCGCCGGGGCTGCGCTACCTGCGGGATCGCATCAGCGTTCCCCGCGACATGCCGCTCCATTCCGCCCGCCTCCTGCGCCAGGCCCTGGAGGCCACCGCCCTGCAGGATCCCGCTGATCCTGCCAGTCAGGGCGAGCCTATTCCCATTCCGCACCGCCGGGATCAGGATCCCCGCCCTTTCTTGGCCACGCCTATTTGAGCCGGGTGGCCACGTGAAACCGCTCCAACCAGAGGTTCACCCGGCGCCGTAGCCGGGGAGGCACCTCCTGCACGAGCCGCACCAGCTCCTCTGCGGCCAGTCGATGCAGGATCCGGGCATCCACATGCCAGAGGGCTTCTGCTTCCTGGATCAACCGGGCCCAGGTGCGCACCGACTGCCAGCGCCGCACCCGCTCCTGCATTGGATCGCTGGAGGAGTGGGGAGGCTGGTGGTCCATCCCATCAAACTGGCAACGGCTAGGCCCTGCTGCATCACTTGAACGGTTGGGCTTCGGAGATCGGTAGCAAATCCGCAGAGCGTATCCGCCCTTGCGTTTGCCTCAGGCACTGAGCACGGGGTTCACAGGGAAGGGAAGGGTGGTGAGCTCCCGCTCACTGAGCCGTTTGGTCCAGGCCCCAGGCACCGGATCGTTCCAACGGAAGCCTGCTGCCTTCGCCTGATGGCGCTCGCTGTAGGCCAGCTGGGCCCGATAAAGCCGCCTCGGCTCCTGCGCCGCCAGCAGAAGGGACTCCAGGTCGTTGCAGCGCTGCAGCACCTGCACCAGATAGGTGCAGTCGGTGAGGGCGCGATGGGCCGCCCACACGGGCACCTCATAGGCCAGGGCAAGATCCCGCACCGAAGGGTTCGGCCGGAGGTGGCGGTCCGTGGGCCAGGGGATGTCTTCCATGGAGCAGATCCAGGGTTTCTCCAGGGCTGGCAGGGCCCCATGGCCAAACCACTGACGATCGAAGGCGGCGTTGTGGGCCAGGATCCCATCGGCTGCAGCCACCATCGCCAGAAAGAAGGTGAGAGCCTCCTGCCAGGGCTGCTCCAGCTCGCTCACAGCAGCAGGAATGCCATTGATGGCCTCTGCCCCATTGGTGGGGCAGGGCAAAAGAAACGACACCTGGGTGAGCACGGCCCGGGTTTGTATATGAAATAGCACGGCCCCCACCTCAATGCACTCCCCCTGCTCCGGGTAGAGCCCCGTGGTTTCCGTATCGAGCACCAGAAGCCGCACCAGTTGGCGGCTGGACGATCGAGCGGCGCTTCTGGTGAAGCCAGGCAGGGAAACGGGTGCGGCGATTCGCACCAGGGTCGCCTCGTCCTCAGTCTCCATGGCGTCCAGGGGCTCCGCGGCCTTCACGGGCTCTGGCGCTGCGATGGGCTCCTGGGCAGGGAGGGGCTCGAAGGTGTCCTCGGGTTCCGTCTGGGCAGATTCCGTGGGATAGGAGGCCACGGCCAACCCCAGAAGGTCCGTTTGCTCCCAGCTCGGGATTGTGTCTGCCATCGCCAGTTTGATTCCTCCTCATGCTCTCAGCCCGCGCAAGGGTCGGCAGTCCGCCCCAAGCTGAAGGGTTGCTGTTCCTAAGGTCTTTCCACTGTTCCATCCTGCTGCCGTGCCTGCCTCCCTCACCATCGGCGATCCAGCCCCCTCCATCGCCCTCAAAGATGCAGAAGGGGTAGAGCGTCGCAGTGATCAACTGGCGGGCGCACCACTGGTGCTCTTCTTCTACCCCAAAGACGACACCCCCGGCTGCACCATGGAGGCCTGCGCCTTCCGCGACAGCTTTGCCGACTTCCAGGCCCTTGGTGCCCAGGTGTGGGGGGTGAGCGGCGATGACGCGGCCAGCCACCAGCGCTTTGCGGCACGCCACAAGCTCCCCTTTCCCCTGCTGGTGGATCAGGGCAACCAGCTGCGGAAGGCCTTCGGGGTGCCCAATGCCCTCGGCTTCTTCCCCGGGCGGGTCACCTATGTGATCGATGGGAAGGGCGTGATTCGCCATGTGTTCAACAATCTCCTCGATGGCCCTGCCCATCGCAAGGAGGCCCTGGACGCCCTGCAGAAGCTCACCTCTGGGGCCACCCAAGGTGGCTGAGGCCACCTGGCGGCAGAGGGGCCCCTTGCTGGAGCTGGATCCCATTCCCGGCTCCCGCCCCCAGGCCCGGGCAGGGCTGGTGGAATTCATCGGGGGCAGCTATCTGGCCGCCACGCCCCAAATCAGCTATCGCCGCCTGTTGGAAGCGCTGGCGGCCCGGGGCTGGCAAGTGCGGGCCTGGAGCTACGTGCCAGGTTTTGACCATCAGAGCCAGGCCAATGAAGCCTGGCGTGCCTTCCGCCAGGCCCGTGACCAGGTGCCGCCGCCCGGGGAGGGTGCCGTGCTCCGTCTGGGCCACAGCCTCGGTTGCAAGCTGCACCTGCTCGCACCGGACAATGGCCGCAGCTGCTCGGGGCTGGCGGCTCTGAGTTTCAACAACTTCTCGGCGGAGCGCTCCGTGCCCCTGCTCTCGGAAGTGGCGCAGCAATTTGGCTTCCGCACGGAATTCAGCCCATCGCCCAGCGAAACCCTGCGACAGGTGGCCTACAGCTACCGCCAACCCCGCAATCTGTTAGTGCGCTTCCGCAGCGATGGGCTCGACCAGAGCCGCCGCCTGTTCGGGGTGCTGCAGGAGCGGCCCGATGACGCCACCTCCCTCTTGGAACTCCCCGGCGATCACCTCACCCCGGCCAGCGCCGGATTGCGGCGGCAATTGCTAGGCGATTGGGCCGATGATCCCAGCCGGCAACGGCAGATTGATCGGTTGGCGGACACCATCTGCGGCTGGATTCAGCCGGCCAATGCCTAGCCGGAAGGATCCTCTCCGAGGAGGTCGTTGCCCTCAGAGTGGAAACAAACAAAAAACGTTGACAGGGCAAGTTGATCCCTGTTTTTTTGATGAGATCCTTACGATTTTTCTTTCTCATGGAACATTTGATTCAGTATTACGTTGAAGCCTGGCGGCGGAGTTTTGACTACACCGGCCGTTCAAAACGCCCTGAGTACTGGTGGTTTTACCTGGCCAATTTCATCATCGGACTGGTGCTAGGCCTGCTCAGCAATGCCTCCGATCTCGTTGGCTGGATCCTTAGCCTCTATTTCCCCGCCTCGATCGTGCCAACCTTGCCGCTCACGATCCGGCGCCTTCGCGATGCAGGTAAAGCCTGGCCGTGGATCTTCATCGGCCTGATCCCGATCATCGGGGCCATTTGGCTCATCGTGCTGCTGTGTCAGCCCTCGGCACTCCAGCCCGCCATCTGAGCCATGGGCCCTGGGGGTCTCACACCCTCAGGGCATCGAGCACGCTGCGATCCTCCAGGGTGCTGGTGTCGCCGCTCACCTCTTGACCGGAGGCCAGGGCCCGCAGGATGCGTCGCATGATTTTTCCGCTGCGGGTTTTCGGCAGAGCTTCGCTGAATTTGATCACATCCGGCCGGGCAATCGGGCCGATCTCCTTGCCCACGTGTTTTTTGAGTTCGGCCATCAGGGCGTCATCTCCCTCTCGCCCTATTTCCAGGGTCACAAAGGCCACACGGCCCTCGCCTTTCAGATCATCGGGCCGGCCCACCACGGCCGCTTCTGCCACAGCCGGGTGGCTCACGAGGGCACTTTCGATCTCCATGGTGCCTAGCCGGTGGCCGGACACATTGATCACGTCGTCCACCCGGCCCATCACCCAGAAGTAGCCATCGGCATCGCGGCGGGCTCCATCGCCGGCAAAATACACATGGCTTCCGTCAACCGGACGGATCTCCTCCCAGTAGCTCTTGCGGAAGCGATCCGGATCTCCGTGCACTGTGCGCATCATGCCGGGCCAGGGCTTGCGGATCGTGAGATATCCCCCCTGGTCGGCCGGCTGGGAATGACCCTCGTGATCCATGATGTCGGCCATGATTCCAGGGAGGGGCAGGGTCGCTGAGCCGGGTTTGGTGGGGGTGGCGCCCGGCAGGGGGCTGATCATCACGCCGCCGGTTTCCGTCTGCCACCAGGTGTCCACCACCGGGCAACGGTCGCCACCGATCACATCGCGATACCACATCCAGGCTTCTGGATTGATGGGTTCCCCCACGGTGCCCAGGATGCGCAGGGAGCTCATCTCGTATTGATCCGGCACCTCCCGGCCGCTCTTCATAAAGGCCCGGATCGCCGTGGGGGCGGTGTAGAAGATCGTGCAGCGGTGCTTCTGGATCACCTCCCAGAAGGCGCCTGGCTTGGAGGGGCGCGGGGCGCCCTCGTACATCACCGTGGTGGCCCCATTGGAGAGGGGGCCATAGACGATGTAGCTGTGCCCGGTGATCCAGCCCACATCCGCCGTGCACCAATGGATGTCGTCTTCCTTGATGTCGAAGATCCACTGGAAGGTGAGGTGGGCCCAAAGGTTGTAGCCGGCGGTGGTATGCACCACCCCTTTGGGTTTGCCCGTTGAGCCTGAGGTGTAGAGCACAAACAGGCGATCTTCACTGGCCATGGGCTCGGCCGGGCAATCAGCGCTTTGGCCCTCCACCAGCTCCTGCCACCAAACGTCGCGGCCCTCCTGCATGGCGCAGTCGCCGCCGGCTCCGGCCAAGCGCCGCACCACCAGCACCTTCTGCACTGTGGGGGCCCCGCCCTCGCTGGAGAGGGCCTCATCCACCGCCGGCTTGAGGGGGACAGGCTTGTCCTTGCGGAAGCCGCCGTCGGCGGTGATCACCAGCTTCGCCTCACCGTCGATCAGCCGATCGCGCAGGGCATCGGCCGAGAAACCACCAAACACCACCGAGTGCGGCGCGCCGATGCGGGCGCAGGCCAGCATGGCGATGGCGGCTTCAGGCACCATCGGCATGTAGAGGGCCACAAGATCTCCCTTGCCGATGCCCAGGGCCTTGAGGGCATTGGCCGCCTTGGAGACCTCGGCGTGCAGCTGCCGGTAGGTGAAGGTGCGCCCATCTCCAGGCTCCCCCTCCCAGATCAGGGCCGTTTTGTCTGCCCTCGGGCCCACCAGGTGACGATCCAGACAGTTGAAGGACAGGTTGGTAGTGCCCCCCTCAAACCAGCGGGCAAAGGGCGGGTTGCTCCAATCCAGCACGGTGTGGAAGGGCTCAAACCAGTGCAGTTCACTGCGGGCGAAATCTCCCCAGAAGGCCTCAGGATCGGCCTCGGCCTTGGCCGCCAGGGCTTTGTAGGCCTCCATCGAGCCGATCCTGGCCTGGGCAGCGAGGCTCTCAGGGGGTGCAAAGAGTCGCTGTTCCTGCAGCACCGACTCGATGGTGACCTCAGGCATTCGCTGGCGGGTGGCAACTGGCCCCTACTTAAGCGCAAGTTGCCCGCCATCCGTCATCGTGGCTCCAACCGACCGCCCCCCATGCCGGCCTGGCTCCCGATCGCCGTCCTGGTGGCCCTCGTGATGGCTGCCGTGGTGGCCCTGCTCACCCCCTCCAAGGAGGACTTCGCCTGGTTTCTGCGGCTGCGCCGCCCCCGTTGGCTCACCTTCGAGCGTTGGATCCCCTTGATCTGGGTGACGATCTATGCCTGTTTCTATGCCTCGGCTCTCGTGCTCTGGCAAACCGTTCGCCAGCCCTGGATTCTCCTGGGCTATCTGGGGCTCCTGGTGCTTGTTCAGAGCTACACCTGGCTGATCTGCCGCACCCGCAGCCTTCGCAGCGGGACAGCGGTGGGGTTTGCGGGATGGGTGTGGGGTGTGGCCCTGGCCCTGGTGGTGCTGGCTCACAGCCTTCCGGCCGCCCTCCTGCTCGTGCCCTATCTCCTGTGGAGCCCTGTGGGCACCTTCGTCACCTGGCGAATGGAGAAGCTCAACCGCTGAAGACAGCGGCCCGCTCCTTAGGCACCTCAGACCCTCAGTTCCAGGCAGCCATCGCCGCTCTCACCAGGGCTCCGCTCGGTTCCTCCTGGCTCTCGGCGGCCGCCCCGGAATTGAGCACGGTGCCGATCACCTCGATGGCACGTCGTTCACCGCTGCGCAGATCAATCCGCTCCACCGGCACATGGTTGATCCAGCGATAGGCGAACGGTCCATGGAAGGAGAATTGATCCATGGAGATGCCGCGGCAGAACCCCACCCTGATTCGGCGGGGGGGCCTCCCGTCAACCCCTCAGACGGGGCGGGATGATCAGGTGTGCTGATCCCTGCTTGGCAAGAGTTCTCCGCAGCGTTAGTTAAAGAGAGACTTCGCCACGGAGACCATGGCGTGGAATCACGATCGAGGCCAGGAGCCCCCTGTCACCCCCCATGCCGGGCCGAGCCTGGATCAGGAAGGGCAGCTCTCCTACATCGGTGAGGACGGACGCCGTTATGTGGTGGGTCTGCCGCCGGAGATGGATCCGGCCAGCCTGGAGAGGGTCATGAGCACCATTTCGAAGGAGGGGTCTCTGTTTCATCAGATCGAAAGCCTGGCCTGCCGTTGGATCGCCCAGGTGAGCGGCCCTGATCTGGATGGAAGGGCTGCCATGGAGCTGTTGGTCACCACCCTGGAAACCTCTCTCGAGGAGCTCTTCCCAGAGGATGGATCCTCCACTGGATCCTGAACAGGGATGCCCCTTCCCTCTGCTTGCCTGTTCGACCTGGATGGTCTGCTGATCGATACCGAGCCCCTGCATGCCCAGGCCTGGAGAGAGGCCGCCGGCACCTTCTCCACCCAGCTGAGCGCGGCAGACCTGCTCCATCTGAGGGGGCGCCGGCGGGTGGATTGTGTGGCCCAGGTGAAGGAGTGGATTGCCAGACGAACGGGGGAATCTCCTCCCTCGGATGAGGCCCTTCTGGCCGTTCAGCAGCCGATTGCCCGCCGTCTGATGCCCCAGGCCCCGCCAGTGGAGGGAGCCCAGGCCCTTGTGGCCGCTCTGCAGGAACGGGGCGTGCCGATGGCGCTGGTCACCAGCAGCACCAGTGAGGCCGTTGCTTTCAAATGCGCCTTCCATCCCTGGTTGGATGTGATTGCCATGCGGGTGATGGGCGATGACCCTGATCTCCGAAACGGCAAGCCTGCTCCCGATCCCTTTCTGCTCGCTGCCCGCCGTCTCTGCGTGCCGCCAGCGGACTGCTGGGCACTCGAGGATTCCCCAGCGGGAGCGCAGTCCGCTGTGCTGGCCGGATGCCAGGTGCATGTGCTGTTGGCCCCTGGCCTGGCCTGTAAGGACTATCCAGCCGGTGTGCAGTGCATCCGATCCCTGCAACAGCTGAGGCTGTGAAGCCTCAATCCTCAGCTCAGGCGACTCAGCACGTAATCAGGCAGGGCTCTCAGGGCACTGCGGGGTTCCGAAGGCGGCAACCACTCGATCGCCTCCAGGGCCTGTTGGGCAAACTCTGCGGCGAGGGCTCGGGAGCGTGGGATGGCCTCACAGTTCCGGACCAGGGCCAGGGCCTGCTCCAGGTCGCCGTTGTTGGCAAATTCCCGCTCGATCAGCCGGGCTAGGGCAGGGTGTTCTTCCAGGGCGTAGAGCACAGGTGCCGTGAGGTAGCCCGATGCCAGATCGCTTGCGGCTGGCTTGCCCAGCTGCTGTTCGCTCCCCGTGAAATCGAGGATGTCATCCACCACCTGGAAGGCAAGACCCAGCTGGCGCCCGAAGCGATGCAGGGCCCCGAGCTGGTGATCAGGCAGCCCGGTGAGCACCCCGGCAGCCCTCGCGCTGTTGGCCATCAGGGAGGCCGTTTTGCAATAGCTCTTTTCGATGTAGGTCTCGAAGCTCTGGCCGGTGTCGTAGCGGTAGAGGCCCTGGCGCACCTCTCCATCCGCCAGATCCATGATCACCCGGCTGAGGAGTTTCACCACCTCAAGATCATCCAGGTTGGCCAGATGCCAGCTGGCCTGGGCAAAGAGAAAGTCTCCGGCGAGTACCGCCACCCGGTGATTGAAACGGCTGTGGACCGTGGCCACACCACGCCGGGTGGCAGCTTCATCCACCACGTCATCGTGAACCAGGGACGCCGTGTGGATCATCTCCGTGATCTCCGCCAGCCTCCGGTGGCGAGGGGTGAGCAACCCATCCGGGGAAATGGCTCTTGAGATCAGGAGAACGAGTCCGGGCCGCAGACGCTTACCACCCGCTGAAAAGAGGTGTTCGGCAGCGGCCTGAAGGATCGGGTGGCGTGCTCCGATCAGTTGGCGAAGATCGGCCAGCAAAACATCAAGATCGGCCGCGACCGGCTGGAGCAGCTCTGCAACCGTGCTCACGACACCTCCCTCATCCGAAGAGTTTAGGAGGCTTGCGGTGGCCACTGTTGATGGGGAGGCACTGCCGGCTGAGAAAGCGACAGCCCTGAGGCGCCACCTTCGCTCCAGCGGATTTCTCCGCATTCGGGAGTGATTCCCAGCAGCCGGCTGCAGGCTGCAGAGAACTCCGCCGCTGCGCCGCTGCTGAGGAAGCGGTGCAGGCCCCGGGCATCAGGACCGGCCGTGAGCCCCCGTTCACTGAGCACCCGGGCCAAGTGTGCTGCCACTGCGGGGGCTGGATCAATCACCCGCAGTTCGGGGCCCACCAGACGACGGATCGTGGCGATCACAAAGGGGTAGTGGGTGCAGCCCAGCACGATGGTGTCGGCATTGGCATCCAGCATGGGTGTGAGAAAGCCCATCAGCAGAGGCTCGAGATCCTGCTCGGAGGCTCCGGATTCCACCCAGTCCGCCAGCCCAAGACACACCTGCTCCACCACCTTCACATCGTTGGCACAGCGGCCAACCGTGGCACGGAACAGGCGCCCCTGAAAAGTCGCTGGTGTCGCCATCACCCCGACCACCTTGGTCTGGCTCAGGGAGACGGCAGGTTTCACGGCGGGTTCCAGGCCGAGGATCGGCACGGATGGATAGCGGGCCCGCAGGGTCTCCAGGGCCACGGCCGATGCGGTGTTGCAGGCCACCACAATCACTTTGCAGTCCTGGTCGATCAGAAAGCTGCAGATTGCATCGCAGTAGGCAAGCACCTCTTGGCTGGTGCGGTTCCCGTAGGGAACATGAGCTCTGTCTGCCAGGTAAAGGATGGATTCATTCGGTAGCTGGCGCACGATTTCCCGCCAGACGCTCAGCCCCCCCACGCCGGAATCAAACACACCAATGGGCTGATTGTTCACCCCCATCTCATTGGCCCAGGTAGGTGAGGATGCCTGTGGCCAGGGCCGCGGCCAGCCGTTGGCGAAAGCGGGCATCCGCAAGCCGCGGCGCATCGATGTCCCCGGTGACGAATCCCATCTCCGTCAACACCGATGGCATCACCGTGCGGCGAATCACGAAGAAGCGCCCTGGGCGGGCTCCACGATCGGGTGTTCCCGGCGAAACGGCCATCAGTTGCTGCTGAATCGAAATGGCCAGCTCGTAGGCACGACCCCCCTGGTAGTAGAAGGTTTCAATGCCATTCACATCCGGTCGATCCATGCTGAGGGCATTGGCATGGAGGCTCACAAAGAGATCGGCGCCGGTTCGGTTGGCCAGCGCGACCCGCGGGGGCAGGTCGACGTCCACCTCGCTGGTGCGGGTCAGGAACACTTGAACGCCGCGACTCTGCAACAGCTGGGCCAGTTGGAGTCCCACATCCAGCACCACATCGGTCTCCCGCAGCCCTCCGATCCCCACGGCACCTGGGTCGGGTCCGCCATGGCCGGGATCAATCACCACCCGAAACCGGCCCCTTGGCACACCTGGAAGATTGCGGGCACTGGGCACCCTGCCGGTGAGCACCGGGGTGATCGTGGTGGGGCTGAAGCCGCCACCAAAGCCAGAGCTTCGTCCCGCCCGCACGGGCGGGGCATCGATGTCTCCCTCTCCGATCTGGGGCAGGCTTCGGCTGGAGACCCCACGGAGATCCATACGCCAGCGATCCCGCGCCACGCCCACCAGCCGCAGCTGGCGTGGATCCAGCCTGGTGCCGGGACTGAACTCCAGCACAAGCCTTGTGGTCTGGTCGTTTGGTTTGCCCACCCGCACCTCGACCAGGGAGCCTCCCCCCCGCACGCTGCGACGTCGCATGGGAGCGCCTGGCAGGTCGAACCACACCCGGGGGCCCTGTCCCCGCCTGCCCTCTTCGAAATAGGCGCGAACATTGGTTCCTGGAGTGGTGCGGAGCTCCAGCTGCCCCTGACGGTTGATCTGCCAGGCGAAGAGGCTGCTGGCGGCCCAGGAGGGTGTTGCCGCGACCAGAAGCCATCCCACCAGGACGGCGACCGTCTGTTTGGAACAGCGGAGGGCTGTTTTCTGGCTTCGCCAGCTTACCATGGCCGCTTCAGAAGAGGGCCGGTTGCCGGTGCCGCAGGCTCGGCATCTGGGCACGAACTCTTGCCACGTGGTTGGTATCCACTGGGGCCATGGCCAGACCAGGCGTCTGGCCGGCATCGGCCAACACCGTTCCCCAGGGATCGATCACCAGGGCATGGCCATGGGTCTGACGGCGGCCCTCGTGCTGGCCGGTCTGGGCTGGTGCAAGCACGTAGGCGGTGTTCTCAATCGCGCGGGCCTGGAGCAGCACCTGCCAGTGGTCCTTGCCTGTGTAGGCCGTGAAGGCGGCGGGAATCATCAGCAGCTCGGCTCCCGCACCCGCCAGATGGCGATAGAGCTCGGGGAAGCGCACGTCGTAACAGATGGACAGTCCCACCCGGCAGAGCCCAGGCACATCGACAACGGGTGGCAGGGCGTCGCCCCGTCGCACCGTTGCCGACTCCCGGTAGGTGCTGCCATCGGGAATGTCCACATCGAAAAGGTGGATCTTGTCGTAGCGGGCCAGCAGCTGCCCCTCCGGACCCACCAGTTCTGCCCGGTTGAAGGTGGAGCCCTCAGAAGCGGGCACGGGGAAGCCACCACCAAGGAGGGTCACCTGGTAGCGGCGCGCCATGGTCACCAGAAATTGGCTGCAACGCTCGGCCAGCCATGGAGCGAGCTCCAGGCGCCGTTGGTCATCCCCCATGAAGGCGAAGTTTTCGGGGAGTCCCACCAGCTCGGCACCTCGGCGGGCCGCCAGCTCAATCTGCTCCTCGGCGGCAGTGAAGTTGGCGTCGGGATCAGACGTGCTGGTGAGCTGAAGGGCTGCTGCTAGGAAACTGCTCAACGCCTTCAACACAACGCAAGGGCGAACTGTAGGGGACGCAACGAGGAAGACAAGACCTCTCTCAGCTGGCGCGCAGCACCCCTGGTTCCCCTTGGAGGGGCACGATCCGCAGGGAATCCACGGCAGCACAACAGGCGAAATCAGCATCGTGATTGCCGATGCCCATCAACCGCTGGCCATGGCTGGCGGCCCGCAGGCAGGTTTCCGTGTCATGCCGCCACTGCTGCCAGAGAGCCAGGGCCGCCAGCATCTCGTCATTGCCGCAGCGCACCCCGCGGTGGGGGGCCACGGCCAGTTCCATGGCGGCGGAAGCCACCGCACCGGCGGCCAGGCTGTCCTCCAGGGAATAGGCACCCTCCCAGCCGCTGCCCACGAGCCACACCTGCTGGCAGTCCCGTTCGATCAGTCGGCGGGCCACCGCCGTGCGGTTGGGCAGGCAGGCCGTCAGCAGCAGGGGCACCTCCCGCACCGCCTCCAGCGACCGGGTGCCGTTGGTGGTGCTCATGAAGATGCGCTTGCCCGCCACCACTTCAGGCGAGACCGCCAGGGGGGAATTGCCCAGGTCGTATCCCTCCACCCGCTTGCCGCCCCGTTCCCCGGCACGCAGCCGCTGTTCCGCTGGCCATGCCGCTGCCGCAGCTTCCAGGGCCTCCAGATCCGCAAAGGCCTGGATGGCTTCTGCCCCGTTCTGGAGCGACCAGGCAATGGTGGTGGTGGCTCGCAGGACATCGATCACCACGGCCCCGTCCGGGCCCCCATCCGCAGGGCCCACCACAGGGGGCACACTTTCGGAGGTGTGGAAATAGGAGATCAGCATGGTGGGGCAGACAGCTGCCGCCGAGTGTGGCAGAGCAGGGAGGGAGGATTTTCCCCGAAAAAAAACCTCCATCTGGATGGATGGAGGTTGAGGGAGATCGCTGGAAGCGCGAGGGATCAAACCTCCCGCTTCACTCTCTGCGGCCGCCGCCGTTGAGGGCGATGATCAGCTGGAGGATGAAGATGAACAGGTTGATGTAGGTGAGGTACATCCCCAGGGCACCCGCCAGGTATTGGTCGTCCCGGTAAGTGCGGGGCATGGTGTAGAAATCGACGAAGGCTGCGCCGATGAAGAGCACCGTGCCGAAGCCGGCGATCATCAGCTGGAACGTGCCCATCCCGAAACCTGGGATGAAGAGGCCACCCACCAGCTGCACAACGATGGCAATCAGCAGGCCGATGATGCCGAGCCCAACCACACCAGAAAGGGCCTGACCAACGTCATCGCTCATCCTGCGTCCGAAGACGGAGGCCGCCAGGAAGGTGATCCCGGTGGCCAATGCCGCGGTGCCGATGGCCCCGATGCCTGCAGTGCCGATTGCCAGCGACACGATGCCGCTGAGGGTAAAGCCAGTGAGGAGGCTGTAGGTGGCAAGCAGGGGCAGGGCCGTGCTGTTGTTGGCCTTGAGGGCCACGTTCTGGGCCACGAAGAAGAGCACCAGCTGGGCGATCATGGCCACGAAGAAAAGCGGCATGAAGAGGGGTGGGTTGCTGGCCATTAGAGCCAGACCTCCCATCACGCCACCGGCGGTGAGCACCATGCCACCACCCACGAAGGGCAGGGCCTTCTTAAGAACGTTTGGGCCGACGAGGGCACTGCGCTGGGCGGCCTGGATGGCCTGCTGGAAATTGCTGTTGGCGGGCATTTCCGAAGGAAAATCTGAATGGATTTAGTGTGGCAGCCTGGAGCTGGCCTGTGTGGGTTCAGGCGTGCGGATCTCCGGATGGAAGACCGCACCACCTGCGCTGGAGGCTCTTATTGCTGAGTTTTCAAGAACAGCGGCCATGGCAGGCACCTGTTCGCTCCTGGCCAAATTTGGTGAAAGGCCTTGTCATCCCTTCTTCGCCTGAAATCCGCCCTTCTCGCCAGGCACCTCGGCCAATCCACCATCGCCTGCCTGACAGCGATGAGCCAAGGGAATGTTTCTTCCCTCTCAGCCACCCACTGGCAAGTGGCCCTGGTCACCGGTGCCCTTGCCGGAGTGTGTGGTGTGGCGGTGAGCTTCACCCGCCTCTTCCGCCCTTAGCGCCCCTGGTTCTCATTTGCCCTGATCACGTTTTTCTCCACCCTCCAGGACGATCGCCTCAGCCATCCGACCCACTCCGGATCGCCCTGGACCGAAGCGCTCCTCACTGCTGCTGGGGCCACCGTGGTGAGCCTCCTGATTTCATTTGGTCCCCTGGACGCCGCCGTAGAGCGGCTGGATAAGCCTGATTTCCTTTGTAGTGCCTGCCCATCCGCCAGAGTGAAGCCTGCGTTGGATGGAAGCCTTGGCCGGTGTGATGGCCCAACATGGCCGTGATCTGCGCGGGTTCCTCCAGCTCCTTGAGCGCCGCGGCCAGCTCCGGCGCATCAGCGCCCCGGTGGATCCGGATCTGGAGCTGGCGGCCATCGCCGATCGCGTGCTGGCCTTGGGGGGCCCTGCTCTGTTGTTTGAAAACGTGCGTGGGTCCACTTTGCCTGTGGCCGTGAACCTCCTCGGCACGGTGCAGCGGGTGTTGTGGAGCATGGGCATGGAGCAGCCCGAGGAGCTGGAGGGGTTGGGGGAGAAGCTGGCCCTGCTCCAGCAGCCCCGACCACCCAAGGGCATCGAGGAGCTCA
Source organism: Aphanothece sp. (assembly GCA_040375715.1). Lineage (GTDB taxonomy): Bacteria > Cyanobacteriota > Cyanobacteriia > PCC-6307 > Cyanobiaceae > Cyanobium. Next base: position 909 of record JBEIRX010000010.1, on the reverse strand, counting down.
AGCGCTATGGCGGGCTGGCCTGGAGCCTGATGCGGGCCGTGCCCGACCGCGACCTCACCCCCCCCTGCCACCAGGTGGTGCTCAAGGGCGAGGAGGTGAATCTCGATGCCCTGCCGCTGCTGCGGCCCTGGCCCGGCGATGCGGGCGGGGTGATCACCCTGGGGCTGGTGATCACCAAGGATCCGGAAACCGGCACGCCCAACGTCGGGGTTTACCGGCTGCAGCGCCAGTCGGTGAACACGATGACCGTGCACTGGTTGAGCGTGCGGGGCGGTGCGCGGCACCTCCGCAAGGCCGCGGCGATGGGGAAGAAGCTGGAGATCGCCATCGCCATCGGCGTGCATCCCCTGCTGGTGATGGCCGCGGCCACCCCCATTCCGGTGCAACTGAGCGAGTGGCTCTTCGCCGGCCTCTATGGCGGCGAGGGGGTGCGGCTGGCCCGCTGCAGAACCCTGGATCTCTCCGTGCCCTCCCACAGTGAGCTGGTGCTGGAGGGCACGATCACCCCGGGAGAGGAGCTTCCCGATGGGCCCTTTGGCGATCACATGGGCTTCTACGGCGGCATCGAGGCTTCGCCTCTGGTGCGCTTCCACTGCGTCACCCACCGGCGCGACCCCATTTTCTTCACCACCTTCAGCGGCCGTCCCCCCAAGGAGGAGGCCATGCTCGCCATCGCCCTCAATCGCATCTACACCCCGATCCTGCGCCAGCAGATCCCGGAGATCGTGGATTTTTTCCTGCCGATGGAGGCCCTCAGCTACAAGCTCGCCGTGATCGCTATTGACAAAGCCTATCCGGGCCAGGCCAGGCGGGCGGCGATGGCCTTCTGGAGCGCCCTGCCCCAGTTCACTTACACCAAATTCGTGGTGGTGGTGGACAAGAGCATCAACATCCGCGACCCCCGCCAGG
>JBEIRX010000017.1:0-30602 GCA_040375715.1 Aphanothece sp. | reverse complement strand
GCTCCATCTGCTGGGGGCCTGTGACCGCCCGAGACAGCATTCCTTCACCCTCCATGGCCACAGCTGGCAGGAATGGCCCTATCTCGGCAACCTCAGCCCGTGGATGTCCTCCACCTCGGGAATCACCTCCGGCACCGTGAACACCTTCCACATCGCCGTGCGCAGCCAGATCGGCGATTACATGTATCGCAGCGGCGTTCTCAAATGGGTGGTGGAACAGGGGATGTGGGGACTGATGCAGGTCAGCCGCAGCGCGGGCCCCCTGGGCCGCTCAGCAGACACAGAAGTGGATGCGGAACCGACCACTGGTGCGGATGACTCCCCCCCCGATGCCCCTGGTTAACAACACCTCCACCCCAGCCAGCCTCTTCCCCGTTGCCGTCCCCCTCCACCATGACCTCTCCGCTGTCCCATCCCGAATCCCTCCTCGGTCGCTGGATCTACGTTTGCAACTGCGGCCCTGGTTGCCATTGCGGCCATCGCAGCAGTCATCCTTCCCTCTGCCCCTGCGGCGATGATTCCGTGCTCCGCCGCGTGCTTGCGGAGGATGAGCTGCACTTCTACGTGTCCCAGACCGGTGTGGATGACCCGAGCAATGAAATGGGCCAGGTTGCTTTTCACTGCAGCAAGGGAAGACCACTGCAGGGGTTTCCCAAGCTATGGAAGCCTCCCTACGACGAACACAATGACAAGGAGTCGTATGACGACGACGGCTGGGGTCACAGCAGCGGGAAACCTGGGGGCTGTTGTGCCTCCTAGGGCTTAGGGGCAATCCACCAATGATCCTGGCCCTGGCCATTGGCCTGTCGCCAGGGCAGGAGCGATCAGCTGACGCCAGGTGAGGGTGGGTGATTGGGAGAAGGCGTCGGGAGCGGCCAGCACTGCAGCCGTGACCAGGGTGGTGAGCAGCGTGACCAGCACACCCTCCCGCCAGGCTTGGAGCTGCCAGCTTCGGGGCTGAGGCGTCCGCTCGGTGCAGGTGGGTGGGGGAATGCGCTCAGCGAAGAGAGCCTGGGCCGGCACTGGTTGCTGGGGGTGAGCCAGGGCAGCTGGCCTCCTGGAGCGCCGAGGCAGATGCTTCGCAAGGATCAGCTTCGGTGCCATGGTGCCTCCTTCAGGAACGGTTCAGCTTCAGATCATTCTGACCCGTCTCAGTGGTGAAAGAGGGTGGAGGGCTTGGCTTCCATCGGCATGGGGCCATCCAGGCTGGTAAACCAATCCACAGCCCGTTGCACATCCTCCAGCAGCTCCTCAGCCAGCGGGCGACTGAAACCGGCCCGCACCACGAAACGGAGCACGGCCCGTTCCGTCTGCCCCTCCGGCAAGGTGTAGGCCGGAACCAGCCAGCCACGCTCCTGCAACTTGTCAGAAAGGTGAAACACCGTCCATCCCTTCAACGCCGGATCCAGCTCCACACAGAACACCGGCAGCTGACCTCTGGGATAGCTCACCAAGCGCAGGGGAGGAATGGCTGCCAGACCATCCGCAAGATGGCAGGCCATGGCTTCGAGGGCAGCCATCCGCTTCTCATACCCCCGCCTGCCCAGGTGGAGAAAGTTGTAGTACTGCCCCACCACCTGGGCACCGGGACGGGAAAAATTGAGGCCGATCGTGGGGGTGACTCCGCCTAGATAGTTGACATCAAAACGCAGCTCCTGCGGCAGCAGCTCATCCGAACGCCAGAGCACCCATCCCACACCAGGAAGCACACCCCCGTATTTGTGGCCACTGGCATTGATGGAGATCACCCGGGCAATCCGGAAATCCCAGAGCAACTGCGGGCTGTTGAACGGGGCAACAAATCCCCCTGAGGCGGCATCCACGTGAAGCGGGATGGCGATCCCGGTGCGCTCCTCCAGCGCATCCAGGGCATGGGCGATCTCTGCGATGGGCTCATAACTCCCGTCCACCACGCTGCCCAGCACGGCTACCACCCCGATGGTGCGCTCATCACAGAGCTCCAGCGCCTCCGGGGCCGTCAGGTGGAGACGGCCCTGGGCCAGGGACATGAACCGGGGTTCCACATCGAAATAGGCGCAGAATTTGTCCCAGCACACCTGGCGATTGGAGCCCATCACCACATTTGGGCGGCTGCTCTCCAGCCCGGCCTGGCGGCGCCGCTCTCGCCAGTGCCAGCGCATCACCAGGCCTGCCAGCATGCAGCCCTCACTGGAGCCGGTGGTGGAGGCGCCAATGGTGGCCCTGGGGTCGGGGGCATTCCAGAGATGGGCAAGGATCCTCAGGCAGCGCTGCTCCAGATCTGCGGTCTGGGGGTATTCGTCCTTGTCGATGAGATTCTTGTCGGCACAGTCCTCCATCAGCCGGCGCGCTTCAGGCTCCATCCATGTGCCCACGAACGTGGCCAGGTTGAGCCGGGCACTGCCATCGAGAAGCAGGTGGCTGCGGATCAGCTCATAGGCCACATCGCCGCGCATGCCCGCCTCCGGCAGAGCCTCGTGGGGAAGATCCGGCGGCAGGTGAGGAGCGGATCCGGAGGAGGGGTGGCTGTTCATGGCATCGGGTCCTGCATCGGGGCCTCACACCTTGCCTCGTCAGTCCATAGGGTGGCCTGACCTTTGCTGTCCTGGAGGCGATGAACTCCCCATCCCAGCCAAGTTCCAAGGAGCTGGCCGCCTATCTGGAGGCCCGAGGGGAGCTCGGCAAGCCCTGGATGTGGCATCTGCTTCGGCTCAGCAAACTGCGCGAGAGCAAGGACAGCCTCTCTCCTGAAGAGTATGTGGAGAAGTTGCGTGAAGCCCATGCCGATCTGATGCGGCTTGGTGAATTCTGGAAGGGTCGCGAGCAGGAGGTGTTCGGTGGCACCTATCACCCCTCCAGAACCCTTGAGCCCCTTCCGGGCTCACCGGATGACCGATGAGCTCCCCATCCGAGGGAAGCCACACCTACGGGATGGCTCCGCTAATCCGCTGCACCCTTCTGCTTCTCTACATCGCTCTGGTGCTGCCCCTGCCGCTCATGGCGCCGGGAGGTCTGAGGGTCCCTCTCTGGCTCGCCCTGGGGATGGGTTTGTTGCTCCTTTTGGCCATCACCAGTGAACGGATCGGCCTGGATGCCGATGGGCTTGAACTCTCCTACCCCAGCTGGTGTGGTTGGTTGCTGCGTCGTGGCTGGCGACTGCACTGGTCTGAGGTGGCCGGCCTTACGCCGGTGGCCACCAGCCAGGGAGGAAGGGTGTTCTATGTGCGCACCACAGCTAGCTCTGGGAATGGGGCCCGCCAGGTTCAGCAGGCCTATCTGCTGCCCCAACGGGTGGAGCACTTTGAGGAATTCCTCAGCCGCTTCCAATCCCTCAGCGGCATCCCCACGTCTGCCGTGGATCGCCTCACGCCGGCATGGACCTATCAACTTCTGGCGGCCATGAGCGGAATGCTCTTGATCGGGGAAGGGATCGCCCTGGCCAGATCAGGCCTTTGATGGTGGCTGTCTCCTGTCGAGGAGTTCAGGATGGCGCTCTTCAGATCAGCCGAGTGCCGTTGCTCTGCTGGAGAACGGCCGGACCTTTGGCAGGGCTGGATTCCTCCTGTTCCGGAAGGGTATCCAAACTGAAGCGGTATCCCTGCTGACGCATCGTTTCGATCCCCCCACCTTCACCCAGTCCAGCCTGCTCAAGCTTGCGACGAAGGGTGAGCACCTGGGTGTCCACGGAACGGGGTCCTCCACTAAAGGGAGGCCAGGCCATGCGAAGCAGCTCCTGCCGGGTGCGCACAACCCCCGGTGGCATGAGAAGGGCACAGAGCAGGGCGAACTCCCTCGGGCTCAATTCCACGGGTTGATCACGGAGCGTGACCTGACGCAGGAGAAGATGAACCTCAAGGGGCCCCACACAGACCCGCTCCTGCAGACCCGAGCCACTGCGCCGGAGCAGGGTTCGGCAGCGGGCTGCCAGCTCCTCGAGACCGAAGGGTTTCCGAAGCACATCATCCGCTCCTGCATCCAGGAGGGAAACAACTGGCTCTGATCCAGATCGAGCTGTGAGCACCATCACCGGACAGTGAAGCTGGGCCGCCAGACGCAAAGCCGATGTTTCCTCAAGGAGCTCGGCACTCACAAGAAGATGGGGCGCCTGGCCCTGGCAGATGTCGATCGCTTCGCGCGCCGTGCCCACCGCCGCTGCGAGGTGTCCATCTTGACGCAATCTCTGGGCGAGAACGGTGCGGAGGGTGGCGTGGGGGTCGACGACAAGGACCCGTCTTGCATGGCCGCCGGGATCGAGTTCAGTCGGCTGTGCCATAAGGTTCTAATATGAGACCTGGCGGGATAAGCTTTTTAACAGAATAACACTCTTCATTGCTGAATCAGCAAACCGGTCGCCTTCTCTGCCCATCCGACCGCTGATTTGCGTCCCCAGGTGCGGTTCTCCGGACGAACCATGCCGCACAGAGGGGTTGCACGAGCGCCACAATGAGTTGAGGGCCAGCCCCGTTCATGACCGCTCTGCAACATCCCGACGCCATCCGCCACTTTCAGTCGCTGTGTGATGCCTGCCAGGAGCTGGCCCACCGATATCACAGCCCCTCCGAGTTGCGCCTTTATGCCGATGGCTACCTCCACGCCCTGCGGCGCACCGCGGTGCTGGATCACCACTCGCAACGCCGGCTTGAGGAGCTCATCGATCGATGGATCCTCGATCCTTCTGGATTTTTTGGCCCCGATGGCCAGCCCCAGCCTCTGTTGGAACGGGAACATCGCTGATCCTGCACCCTGGCATTGTTGCCTTCAGGAGGCCAGGGCGACCTCCAGCTTTTCGCGCAATTCACCGCTGTTGTACATCTCGATCAGGATGTCGGAGCCGCCGATGAATTCCCCCTTCACATAAACCTGCGGAATCGTTGGCCAATTTGAATACTCCTTGATCCCCTGACGGATCTCCGGATCTGAGAGCACATCGAAGCTGGCGAAGGGAATCCCCAGACTCTGGAGAATCTGCACCACATTGTTTGAAAAGCCGCATTGGGGCATCAGCTTTGTGCCCTTCATGAAAACGTAGACCGGGCTGCTGCCAATCAACTGCTCAATGCGTTGCTGAAGCTGGGAATCCATGGAATCAGAGGGGGGGAGGGAAAATCGGAACAGGGGATTCAAGTGGGGGTTGCTGTCTGCACGGCCAGGGCATGAATGGCCTCACTGGCCAGCTCTCTGCTCAAGGCTCCGTACACCAACTGGTGTTGTTTCACCCTTGGAAGCCCGGCGAAGGCTCCGGACACCACCCTCACCTGGAGATGGTCACCCCCGCCGGTGAGATCCTCCACCTCCACAGAAGCATCGGGCAGGGCCTGGAGGATGGCGGATCGCACCTGATCCGGATGAACCATGGCTCACTGAAAAAAAGACCCGTGGAATCTAGTTGGCGTTGGCGCTGGGCGCCGTGTAGGGAGTGGTGGCGAAACCGATCTCCAGGAGCTGCTGATAGGCCTTCCTTCCGGAATCTGTGGATGGGGTCATGGTCTTGACCACTTCCACCAGGAGCGGCACGGCCACCTCCGGCTGGTTCTGGCGGCGAAAGAGAGCGGCCAGACGCATGTTGGCCTGAACAAGAGCGTCCAGCACCTGGCGACCCTTGTCATCCATCTCCCGGGGGATCCGGGCATCCAGACCGCGGAAGGCTCCGCTCAGGTCGCGGTAGAAGCCCAACAGCTGTTTGCTAGCTTCACGGGCCTGGTCGTAGTAGCGACGGGCTTCCGGCAAATTGCCTGCAGCTGCCGCCGCGTCGCCCCGAGCCAGCAGAGCCTGCACGGCACGCACATCAAAGGCACCGACGGAGGACGCCGTGCCAGGAGCGGGCACAGCCTGGGCCTGGCACGGCGTCAGGGCACCTGGCTGAACCACGGCCAGCACAAGAGCCGGAGTGAGGATGGCCCGATGGAGGCGGTGGGACGACAGAAGCCTCTTCACAGGCTGGTGGATGCAGAGAGGCGAACTTTACGGGGGAGACATCGGGCGGCCCACCGCCTCTCGGGCCGCTTGCTCGGCCGACCGCATCGCAGCGGAGAGGTCCTGGGTGAAGGCACGAGCATGGTCTCGACCCTGGCCCCAGGTGTGCAGCGGGGGGCCGAAACAGAGCGCAGCCCGATCTCCCGGGCGGGGGATGGCCTGGGAATAGGCGATTCCCACGGGCACCACCGCGACCGAGACCCCCTGGCTCTCAGCCAGTTGGGCGAGACGGGCGAGACCCTGATGCAGATGGACCGGCCCATCCGTCCTCTGGATCCGCCCCTCGGGAAACACCACCAGTTGCTGGCCCCTGGAGAGCAGATCAATGGCCAGACGGAGACTCGCCATGGTGGGTCGACCCTGATCCACCGGGAAACATCCCAGACGGTGCAAGAACCACCCCTGCACCCCGACCATCTCATCGAGGGTCACCATGAAGCGGCAATCGCGTCCAGACACGCGACGTCCTGCGGCATAGGGCAGCAGGAGGGCATCCCACCGTGCTCGATGGGTTGGCGCCAGAAGCACAGGGCCCTGGAGCGGCAGTTGGTCACGACCGAGAACGGTCACCCCAGAAAAGAAGGCTGGCAACGCCACATCTTCCGTGAGCAGGATCGCCAGCGGTGCCAACCAAGGGCTGATGCCGTTGCACAGCGTGCTCTCCCTGACGCTCAACGCTGACGAGAGGGGCATCGAAATCGATGCCAGAGTCTCTGATTCTGCCCGGGGCTGGGGAGATCGATCAGCAGATCGCACCTGTTGCTGCCAAACCTTGGAAAGAGCGGCCAACACCTCAACAGGGCGATCAAAAAAGTTCCTTGAAATTTAGGTCCGCCGCTGCGCTCAGGCAGAAGACGCAGGCAGTTGCTTCTGCGGCCGATACGGTGCATACCATCGCCGAACAAATACCAACCCAGATGGCCAGCCTTGGGGTGAATATCGATCACGTGGCCAATGTGCGCCAGGCACGCCGCACCGTTGAGCCCGATCCGGTGACCTATGCGTTGCTGGCGGAGCTCGGAGGAGCCGATGGCATCACCGTGCACCTTCGCGAGGATCGGCGCCACATCCAGGATCGGGATGTGGAGCTGCTCCGGGCGACGGTGCGCACCCGTCTCAATCTGGAAATGGCCGCCACAGCGGAGATGGAGGCCATCGCCCTGCGTCTCCGTCCCGACATGGTGACCCTCGTTCCGGAGCGGCGCGAGGAGGTGACCACAGAAGGAGGCCTGGATGTGATGAGCCAGGTGGGACGGATCGGTGGGATGGTGGAGCGGCTTCAGGAAGCTGGTATCGGGGTCAGTTTGTTTGTGGATGCAGCCCAGGCCCAGCTCGATGCCTGCTGTGCCACCGGCGCCCGCTGGGTGGAACTCCATACCGGTCGCTATGCCGACGCGGACTGGCACAGCCAACCCCAAGAACTCGAACGGCTCCGCGAGGGCTGCGAGCTGGCCCGCCACCTCGGCCTGCGGGTGAATGCCGGCCACGGCCTCACTTATCAGAACGTGGAGCCGATCGCGGCGATTCCTGGGATCGAGGAGCTCAACATCGGCCACACCATCGTGGCCAGGGCATTGGCGGTGGGATTGACCCAGGCCGTGCGGGAGATGGGGGCCCTGATTCACAATCCAAGGAACGAGCCCCTCTTCGGCAGCCGTCAGCCATGAGCACTTATCACTTCATCGCCGCCAGCGAGGCCTTTCTCACCGTGGAGGAACCTCTTGAGGAAGTGCTGCGCGAGCGCACCAGGAACTATCAAGAGACCGGGAAGCTGATCGACTTCTGGCTCGTTCGGCACCCAGCCTTCCTGGAAACGCCGGAGCTGGCGGCCGTCTCGGGGGGCGTTCCCCGCCCAGCCGCGGCCGTGGTGTCCACGGATGAAACGTTCATCACCTTCATGAAGCTGAGGCTTGAATTCGTCCTGCGGGGTCAGTTTGAAGCCCCCACTGCCACCATCCCCGATCCACTGGCCAGTGTGCTGACCACGGCCTAGAAGAGGCCGAACACCTTCTTGCGTGGCATGGCTCCTTCGCCAGCGGTGGCTCCTTCGCCGGCGGTCTGGCTCGGACTGGGGAGGCGCCCCTGCCCCCCATCCTGCTGATAGCGGGGCTTGGCATCACCAATGGTGAGAACCGCCTCCTTGTTTTTCCACCAGATCCAATCGCGGATCGGTGGGGTATCCCGCAGTTCGTTTCGGGTGAGACCAAGCCCAAGCCGTTGGGAGGCATCCAGCAACACATCCAACATGGCCTCCCCATCACTGCAGCGGGCCAGCGCCTCATTGGTGCGAATGGCCCCATTGAGAGCCTTCACGAGCAGCCCCACACGCTGGGTTGTGGGGAGGCTGCGCAGGTCTGGCGGACCATCGGGGACAGCGGATTGTTGCGGATTGTTCATGGTGTCCCCAGCGTTGCCCCAGCTGACGTTCGGGGCACGGTAGCCGCAGATGCTGGCCAGAGCGATCCGCTGGAGGTGACAGGACAGCCCCTCTCGGGCAAGACTGGTGGGGACAAGTCCCCTTGCATGCTTTCCCCCCACACCGCCCCGCGCCATTGGATCATCGGCGATGTCCATGGCTGTGCCGAGGCCCTGGGGCAGCTCATCGGCCTTCTGCCCTCCAGCGACAGGCTGGTGCTCCTGGGGGATGTGATCAACAGGGGGCCTTCGATCGAAGACGCCATGGAGCTCGCCTGGGGGCTCGTGGGCAGCGGCCGCGGGGTGTGGTTGATGGGCAACCACGAAAAGAAGCTTCTGGAGGCCCTTGTGGACGGCCAGGGGAGCGATGCGTTCAGCCTCCTGGCTGGCTGTGACACCTACCGCCAGTTGGGGCATCGCCGCTGTCAGCAATGGATACAGCGGCTTGCAGCCCTGCCGACGGCCTTCTGGGGACAGGGCTGGGTGGCGACCCATGCCGGCTTCGATCCCATCCGCTGGGCGCCGGATCTGGACATCCGCCTTCCCTTTTGGCAGGGCTATGACGGACGCTACGGCGAGGTGATCGTGGGGCACACTCCAGGGGATCATGTGCGGCGTCTAGATCGGATCCTCCTGATCGATACCGGAGCCTGTTACGGGGGACGGCTCACGGCCTACTGCCCGGAAACGGGTGAATTCCTGAGTGTGCAGGGTCCGGCAGTGAACGCCAGGCAGGCGGCTGACAGCCTTCCCCCCAGACGGTGTGCACCGGTGAGCTGAGGCGCGGAGGGAGCAGCCCTTGCTGACCCTTTATCGCAGCAACAGGGCAGAGGTGCTCGTTCAGCTGCTCGCAGCCCAGCTTCGACACCCAGCCCCAGGCCCCCTGGAACCCGTGCAGGTGGTGGTGAACACCTGGCCCACGAGCCGCTGGCTGGGAGAGGCGCTGGCCCTACATCTGGGCGGAATCGCCGCCAATCTGCGCTATCCATTCCCCGGGAGCCATCTGCGCAAGGTGGTGCAGCTGCTGCTGGCGGAACCGACGGGCAGCGAAGCAGAGGCGAACGCCGACCCCTGGCGGGCGATCCACCTCGTGTGGAGCGTGCTGGAGGAGCTCCCCCGGCTCGCCGCCGCTCCTGAGGGAGAGCAGCTGCGGCATTGGCTATCAAGCCGTCCATGGCAGGGCAAGGTGGTATTGCCCACCTGGCAACTGGCCCGAGCCATCGCCGATGCGTTGGATGATTACGGGCTCTACCGACCAGAGCTGTTGCAGCAATGGGAGGTGGGACAGGACATCGGCACCACGGGCCAGCCCTTGCCCCGTGAGCTGCTCTGGCAGCCCTCGCTCTATAGACGACTGCGGCAGCGGCTGGACGCCGAACCCTTTGGCCTGAGGGTGATGGAGGTGATTCGGCGATTGAAGGGTGGGGAGAAGGTTTCCGATCAGCTGCGGCAGCATCTGGGGGAGCGCTTGCGGGTGTTCGGCCCCAGCAGCATGGCTCCCATCCAGGTGGAACTGCTGCAGGCCCTAGCCTTGAGGCTTCCAGTCGATCTCTATCTGCTCACCCCGTGTCCGGGCCTCTGGCAGCGCTGCATGGAACGGCGGAAAGCCCTGAGTGAGGCCCTGGCCCTGCACCAGCCCCTGGAGGAGGAATGGCTGCGAAAAGCGCCCCCCCTTGAGGCCAGGTTCGGCAGGCTGGGAGCTGAATTTCAGCAGCTGCTGGAGGGCACCGGGGAGACCCAGCTGAGCGAAGAGAGGGAGGAAGACCTCTTCCTCCGTCCCACCCGCCTGCTGGAAGGCACCCGGCCGCCCCGTCTGCTACATCAGCTGCAGGAGCACCTGCTCAGCGAGGACCTCCAACCCGGTTTCCACCTGGCCGATGGGGACAGCTCCCTGGAATTCCATGCCTGTCCAGGGGCCCTCAGACAGGTGCAGATCGTGCGCGATCGGGTGCTGCAGCTGCTGGCCGACGACCCCACGCTGGAACCCCGGCACATCCTTGTGATGACACCGACGGTTGAGACCTTCGCCCCGCTGGTGGCGACGGTGTTCGGAGATCAGGAGGCCACCGGTGTTCCTCTCCCCTGGCGCCTCACCGATCGGAGCCAGCAGCAGGAGGGAGGCGTGAGCCGCACCCTGCTGGAGCTGCTGACCCTCGCGGGCGACCGCCTCACCGCCAGCGGCCTGGAACGGCTCCTGGAATGCGGACCGCTCCAGCACCGCTTCGGCCTCAGTGCCGAGGAGGCAGCTGGTGTGAGCGAGACGTTGCAGCGCTGTGGATTTCGCTGGGGTGTGGACGCCGGCGATCGCCAGGGGGATCCCACCCATAGCCTGAGCTGGGCCATCGATCGCCTGCTTCTGGGGCTGGTGCTTCCAATGGCGAATGGCGCCTGGGACACCAGCACAGCTCCGGCTCCGCCTCCTGCGCCCCTGGAGCTGGGGGGCAGGGTGCTCCACCTCCTGCTACGTCTCAGACACTGGCTGCAGGTGCTCAGGGTCCCCAGGCTCTGCTCGGACTGGCTGGAGGAACTCACTGCGATGCTGGAGGATCTCTTCGGGGACGCCTCCGAAGCCCCTGAACTCGCTGGCCTGCACAGCGCCCTTGCCGATTGGCGGCGCAGCGCCGTTGCAAGTTCCCTCCTCCTGGAGCCGACCGTGGTGGCTGCGGTTCTGCAGGAGCGGCTCAGCCTGGATAGTGGGCGTTTCGGCCATCGCAGTGGTGCGCTCACCATCAGCGCTCTTGAACCCATGCGGGCGATCCCCCACCGGGTCCTGATCCTGATGGGGCTCGATGCGGGGGCCTTTCCGCGTCAGGGACAACGTCCCGGGTTTCATCTGATGGAAGGGGAGCGAAGGCTCGGCGATCCGAACTCGGCGGATCAGGATCGCTATGCCTTGATGGAGGCCCTGCTCTCAGCCAGGGACACCCTGCTGATCACCTGGAACTGCCGGGATGAGCGCACGGGTGTGGGCAGGCCTCCTTCGGCCCCTGTGCAGCAATGGCTGCAATGGCTAGAGAGCACCCTCCCCCCCGGCGCAGCTGAAGCGCTGCAGGTGAGCCATGAGCCCAACCCACTGGAGCCGGCAAACTTTTTGCCCCAGGGGGGACGGCCTCCTGCCAGTTGCGACCAACGTCTGCTGGAGGCGTGTCGGCATCTTCAGGCGGGCATTGAACGGCCCACCCAGGGACTGATCAGGCCCAGGGCGGATGGGGATCCTGAGCCGTCTGCGGCGCAGGGGGATCCCTATGAGGATCTCCGGGCCTGGTTGATGGAGCCCCAGGTCCGCTGGCTGCGCTCCCTGGGCATGGTTCCGGGAGAACGGCAGGAGGAGGTGGATGACCTGGAGCCGCTGGAGCTGTCGGAAAAGGAGCGGGCCGTCCTGCTGCGGGAGGCCTGGATCCAGGAGACCGGGCAGATCGCCCCTCTGGACAGCGCAGAGGGCTGGTTGCTCCGCCATCGGGGAGAGGGACGCTTTCCCCCGGGGGAAGGCGCGATCTGGGAAGCAAGCAGGCTCCAGGAGCGCTGGCTCAGCCTCCAGGCCGCCCTGGAACCCCTTGGGGAGGAACGGAGGATGACACTCCGGTGGGGCGCCTGGTCTGGAGAGACGTGCCTGCGGGGGGATGCCGTGGTGGTGGTGCAGACCGCCCGGGCGAGAGCCATGCATCGGCTTGATCTCTGGCTGCAGTTGCAACTCGCTGTCGCCGCCCTGGAGCCGGCCCCGCCAAAGCGAGGCATCTTAATCGCCCGTCAAAGTCCGGGGAACAGCTTCCAGGCCCAGCTGGTCTTCAGGGCCCCTGACGGCGCCGCTGCTCGCAGCGAATTAACGCGGCTTTGGGCCCTGCGGCAGGACTGGCGAACAGCCTGCTGGCCCGTTCCCCCCGAGACCGGCTGGAGCTGGCTGGAACACCACGGGCCGGAGCCTGGATCGAAGGAATTTGAAGCTGTGAACACCATCTGGGACGGCAACAGCTATTCCGGGGGCGGAGAACGCCGAAAAGTGGAGATGCAGCTCTGCTTCGGCACGGAGCGCTCCCTGCAATCTCTGTTGGAAGAGCTCCCCTTCAGAGAACAGGCGACCTCCCTGCTGGGGCCGATCCTGGGGTCGGTCGTGCCGAGCGAGGACGCACGCCGCTGATGTCCACCCCATCGGGCACAGACTTCGATCCCAACGGCTTTCCCCTGGAGCCTGGTGTGCGCTTGCTGGAGGCGAGTGCGGGCACGGGCAAAACCTTTGCCCTGGCCCATCTAGTTCTCCGTCTGGTGACGGAGAAGGCCATCCCGCTGCGCCGACTGCTCGTTGTGACGTTCACCGATGCCGCATCGTCGGAACTGCGTGAGCGCATCGGTCGCCGCCTGCAGCAGGCCCTCACCGGCCTGCAGGATCCTGGGCGCGAGCCTCCTGATGCGGTGCTTGCAGCGTGGCTGAGCCAACAGCGAAGGGCGAAGGCAACAGGCCCCACCGGGGAGATGGAGATGCGGCTGCTTCTCGCCCTGGAAGATCTCGATGGCGCCGACATCACCACCATCCATGGCTTCTGTCAGCGCAGCCTCCAACGCCATGCCCTGGAGGCCAGACGACCACCCGGGCTGGCCATCGACCGCGAGGGAGACACCCTGGTGGAACAGGTGGTGCACGCCTACTGGCAGGAACAGGTGCTGCGTTTACCCCTGCCGCTGATCCGAGGGCTGGATGGCAAAGGGCTGAAGCCCGAGACGCTCCGGTCGCTCCTGCGCACCCTCGATGGCGATCCAGGCCTGGAGTTGGATCCCTTGCCGCTGGAGCTGACGGTGGACAGCTCCCTGGCCACTGCCCTCCCCCCCCTTTGTCAGGAACGCTGGGAGCGCTTCACGGAGCTCTGGCCCGCGCGAGGTGCCGATCTGCTGGAGGCCCTGTTTGCCCAGGCCAGGGAGTGGAAGGCGGCAGACCTCCCCCACAAGCCCTACACCCTCAAGGCAACTCCCAAATGGAACCCCGCGGTAGTGGAGGCCTTTCTGGCCAACCATGGGGATCCAGGAGGAACAGTTCCCTATGACCAGATTGTGAGGGCAGAGATTCTCACATCCTTCCTGCATCCGGGCACCTTCTGCAAATCCGTCCGGCTGGCGGAAGGGGAGGCAAGGCCGATCCAGCTCCCCGAGCGTGCCCTGATGGAGGCCGTTGCCGATCTTGTGGATGGCCCCGCCGAGCTGGCCCTGCTCCACGCTTGCTACTGGGGTCGGCGGGAGCTGAGCCGGAGGCGCGAGCGCCAGGGCCTCTGCTCCTATGGGGATCTGCTCAGCAGTCTGGATCCCGGTGTGCAGGCCACCGATCCCAGCCCGTTGCTGGAGGCGGTGGGCAGGCGCTACAGCGCCGCACTGATCGATGAATTTCAGGACACTGATCCCATCCAGTGGCGCATCCTCCGGCTGAGCTTCTGCGGGGGGCGACATCTGCTGGTGATGGTGGGGGACCCCAAGCAGGCGATCTACCGCTTCCGGGGGGGGGATCTGGCCACCTATCTGGCCGCCCGTTCCGCCGCTCAGGAGTGCTACCAGATGCGGGAGAACCGCCGTTCCACCCCCGAACTCATCGGCGCCTTGAACCAGCTTTTCAGCCGGGGGCTGCCACGCTCCGGCCTGCAGATGCCCCTGCTGGAAGCCAGGGCAGCCCGGGGGGGCGATGGCCTGGTGCCGATCGAGCTCATCTGGTTGGCCCAGGCCCCAACGCTCCCCAGCCGCTCGGAGGTGGAGAGCAGGCTTCCTGAACAGGTAGCTGCCTATGTGGCGTCCTGCCTGGCGAATCCACCCACGCTGCTGGAGAGCACGGGTGTGCGCCCCCTGGAACCTGACGACATCTGCGTCCTGGTGAGCACCCACACCCAGGCGGAACACCAGCGGCAGGCCCTGCAAGAGCTTGGCATCGCCACCCGACTGGTGAGCCACGCGGATGTGTTCGCCACGCCGGCGGCCCGTGCCCTGCAGCGCCTCCTGGATGCCCTGGCAGATCCGGCTGATGCCAGCCGGCTGCGGCTGCTGGCGGCTTCCCCGCTCATGGGCTGGAGTGCGGAGACCATCACGGGGGCTTCTCCCCTGCGGTGGGGCGAGCTGGCCACCCATCTTCAGGACATGACCCGGGACTGGCCGGAGCAGGGGCTCCTCGGCCCGCTGGCCACAGTCCTTGGGGCCGCGCAAATGGCCAGCCTGTCCAGGGCAGGACGGTTTTTGGCTGATCTTCAGCAGGTGGCAGAACTGGTGCAGCAACGGCTCCACCTGGGCCAGCTCAGCCCCCACGCCACCGCCCGCTGGCTGCGCCGCAGGCGGCATCAGGAGCATGATTCAGTGCCAGAGGCGGAACAGACCCAGAGCGACAGGGTGCGGCAGGCCGTCGCCGTGGTGACGGTGCACCGCAGCAAGGGTCTGGAGTATCCCGTGGTGATCTGTCCCTATCTCTGGCAGGAGGCGGGGAAAGGGGGAAAGAGTGTGGGCAGACGCTGGCACCCCGATCCCCTTGGCGCCCCTCGCCTGGATCTTCACCGCAACAGGCAGTGGGGTGTGGGGTACGCCGCGGATCGAGACCATCGGCTGGCTCAGGTGGCGGAACGGGAACGGCTCGCCTATGTCGCCATGACCCGGGCGATGCATCGGCTGGTGCTGGCCTGGGGGCCGGTGAAAGGGCAGGAAAGCAATCCGTTGTATCCCTGGTTGTTGGATGAAGATCCCCTTCCCGATCCGGAAGAGGGCTGGCTCCACCCGAGCGAGACGGCGCAGGAGTGGCGCCAGAGGCTGGGCGAGGCGATCAGCAGACGCCATCTTCCCCTGCGTGTTCTGGATCCCCCTTCTTCTGAGGGGCGAGGGTGGAGGGGTTCCCCCAAGCAAACAGAGCTGCCATCGCTGGGGCTGGGCCCCATACCGAAACGGCCCCTGAGCAGGGGCTGGGCGCGGAGCAGCTACACCAGCTGGACCCAGGAGCGTCGTTCCCTGGATCAGAACGTCCCCTCTCCGGCGCATGCCCAGCTGGAGGAAGGCCGTGACACCCAAGACCCTGACCTGCCGGTGGTGGTGGAGGCCATGGGGGAGGCAGACAACATGGAGCCAGCCATCTGGCCGGAGCGGGGGCTGTGGGCCGATCTGCCCGGGGGGGCTGGCTTCGGGGAGTGCCTGCACCGGGTGCTGGAACAGATCGACTACGGCACCGTGATGCCCACCGCTGAGGTCCAGTCCCTGGTGAGCGACGAGCTTCGCCGAGCAGGACTGGCGGAGGCCCTGGCCACCCCCCTGCTCGCCGCGATTGAGCAGATGCTGCAAACCCCCTTCGGAGGTGTACTGAACGGGGTCAGGCCTGCCGACCTACCTCATCAGGAGCGTTTGAATGAGCTCCATTTCGATCTCAGCCTCAGCCACGTGCGGGCTGCAGACCTGGCCAAGGCCTTTGCCAACCATCCCGGAGGGGCCTTTTCAGGGGCCTACAGCGAAACCCTCGCCAGGCTCCCGGTGAACCACTGCGGCTTTCTCACCGGCTCGATCGATCTGGTGTTCCCCACCGCCTGGAACGGCACGGAGCAGTGGTGGGTGCTCGACTGGAAGAGCAACTGGCTCGGTCAGCGGGATCCGCAGGGGAGAAACGTTCGTTGCGGTCCGGCGGATTACGGGCCGGAAGCTCTCGAAACCCTCATGGCCAGCCACCACTACCCCCTGCAGGCCCACCTCTATCTGGTGGCTCTGCACCGTTATCTGGCCTGGCGCCTGCCCAGCTACAACCCAGCGGTGCACCTGGGGGGGTACATCTATGTGTTCGTGCGCGGCACCCCCGGAGAAGCGGGACAGGCGCGCCTGCCAGGGCCCGTGCCAGGAATGCTGGTGGAGCGCCCCCCCGTGGAGCGGGTGCTGGCCCTGGATCGGGCCCTGGGCCATGGTCCACCGAACTGGACGCCAGGCACCCATCCATGAGCACCGTTTCCCAGCGAGAGCTCCCCCGCTGGCTGCCCGCACTGGGCGCAGCCCTGGTCGAAGCCCTGCCACGGCTCTATGGAGAAGCCTCCGATCCCCTGCTGGCCGACCTCATCCGTGCCCTCACCCTGGCCCTGGAGAGGGGTGATCTGGCCATCGACCTCGAGGGAGCCGCTCCTGAGGGAATCCGAGAGGAGATGGGCTGGCCTGAGGACCACCGCGAGGCGCTGGAGGCCTCGGCGCTGGGCCTGCCGCCCCATGGTCCCCTGGTGTTGGATGGATCGCTGCTGCGTTGGCGGCGCTGGCACCAGCTTCGCCAAAGCGTGCTGGAGGGATTGATCGCCCGGGCCGCACGCCGCACGCGCCCGCTGGAGTGGAAAGCCCCCCCCGATCTCAGGGATGGCCAGCAGAGGCTGGCCATCCGCACGGCGCTGGAGCGAGACCTGCTGGTGCTGGCCGGTGGCCCGGGCACAGGCAAGACAAGCACGGTGGCCCACATCCTCGAGGCTGTCGCCACTTCAGAGGAGGGGGCCCGTCTCCATCTGGCGGCCCCGACCGGGAAGGCTGCCGCACGGTTGCGACAGGCCACCGAGCACCGCTGGCCCTGCAGCACCCTCCATCAGCTTCTGGAGAGCCGGGGCGAAGGAAACTTCCGGCGCAATCGAGCACGACCTCTGAAGCTGGATCTGCTTGTGGTCGATGAGGTGTCGATGGTGGATCTGGTGTTGATGGAGGCCTTGCTGAGCGCCCTGCCTCCTGAGGCCAGGCTGGTGCTCGTGGGAGATCCGGCTCAGTTGCCGCCCGTTGCTCCGGGCGCCCCCCTGCAGGATCTGCTGTGTGCAGACATCAAAGAGAGCCTCGGAGGGGCATTGGTCTCCCTGGCGACGCCTTACCGCAATGCCGGATCCATCGCCGAGGTGGCCGCCGCCCTGCTTGGGCAGATCCAGCGGAAGGGGGAAAAAAGCATCGATCCGCTCCGCCTGTTGCGGCCGCAGTTGATGGAGCTGGGGGCTGGCGCCAATCTCCACTGGCAGGAGGCCAGCCCTGGGCCCCTGCCTTCCCTGGTGACGAGCGTGCTCAGGGAACACCTGCGGCTGCTGGAATCTGCGGCAGAGACGTGCACACC
Organism: Aphanothece sp.; assembly: GCA_040375715.1. Taxonomy (GTDB): domain Bacteria; phylum Cyanobacteriota; class Cyanobacteriia; order PCC-6307; family Cyanobiaceae; genus Cyanobium. The sequence goes on along the minus strand of JBEIRX010000017.1, from coordinate 13,183 downwards.
TGGAGCGGATGGGGGCTGGCTAGCCTTGGCCAGGCTTCGGGATGGGCTGCTGGTGCTCAGCCCCAGACATCGAGGGCGCTGGGGCGTGGATGCGGTGCACCTTGACCTGCTGGGAGAGATCTCCGCCGCTGGCATCGAACGGTGGCCAAGTGGCACCCCAGTTCTCTGCACCCGCAACCTGCATGGCCTCGGGCTGAGCAATGGGGATTTGGGTGTGCTGGTGAGGCGGCGGGAGCCCTGGCTTGTGTTCGGGCAGGAACAGCCCATCTGGTTGCATCCCTCCCAGCTGATGGGTGCCCTGGAGCCCGCCCTGGCCCTCACGGTGCACAAGGCCCAGGGGAGCGAGGCGGAACGGGTGATGGTGCTGCTTCCCGAACCGGAATCGGTGGATCCACGCCTTCTTTACACCGGTCTCACCCGAGCTCGGGAGGAAGCCTGGCTGTTCACAGCCCAACTGGGAAGGGCTGGTGAAACGGGGGGGCAAGGCCCATCTGCCAAAGCAGTGCCGGGTTCAACAACTGTTGTGCAGCCGCGCTCCAATGATGATTGAGTACCTTAGGTTTTGACTGAAGTATTCGCGATGGAAACCATTGCTCAGGAGCGCACTGTGCGCCCATGGGGGTGGTATGAAACCATCACCTCCGGCGAGGGCTATCTGGTGAAGCGGCTCTGGCTGGCCCCGGGGCGGCGCATCAGTCTGCAGCGCCACACCCATCGCTGTGAACACTGGGTGGTGGTGAATGGCGAGGGAATCCTCACCCTGGAAGACACGGCGGTGAGCGCCCAGAAGGGCACCACACTCTTCGTGCCGCAGGGTGCCCGGCACCGAGCGGAGGCAGGAACGACGGCCCTGGAAATTGTGGAGGTGCAGCGGGGGGAGGTCCTCAGCGAAACAGACATCGAACGGTTTGAGGACGATTTCGGACGCCTCTGACTGAGGGGGGCCTACCTGCACGGTGTGCTGTTAAGCTTTAACTTCACCCTTTGATAGAGCTGAAGCAGCGAAGGACATCTGCCCAGGGCGTTAATGCCAGGTGGTTCCCCTGTCAGGGATGACAGATGTTCTCTTTCTTGATCGTTTCTTTGGAAACGTTCCTTTTTGGGCAGCTGCAGGACTGTATTGAAGGATTTCCGGCCTTCAAGCCTGAGGTTGTCCCTTGTCTGACTCTTGTTTTGGCAGCCTGCCTGCCGAAGTGAATGCTTCCTTGCATTCTGCTGAGGTTTCCTCGGAGTTCGCTCGATTCGGTCTACGCGCCGAGCTGTTCTCCGCTCTTGCAACCATGGGGTTTCACTCCCCCTCACCCATCCAGAAGGCTGCGATCCCTGAGCTCCTTCTTGGTCGCGATCTGGTGGGTCAGGCTCGCACAGGCACGGGCAAGACCGCAGCCTTTGGCCTCCCCCTGCTGCAGCGCCTCGATCCCGCTGAACGCCGGCCCCAGGCTCTGGTGCTCACACCCACCCGGGAACTAGCCCTTCAGGTGGCTGCAGCCCTGAGCAGCTACGCGACTGAGCTCCCCCAGGTGAAGGTGCTGGCGATCTATGGCGGGGCTGATTTCCGCGAGCAGCTGTTGCACCTCCGCCGCGGGGTTCAGGTGGTGGTGGGCACCCCCGGGCGGGTGATGGACCACATCCGACAGGGAACACTGGATCTCTCGGCACTGCGCACCCTGGTGCTCGATGAAGCCGACGAAATGCTGCGCATGGGGTTCATTGAGTCCGTGGAGTGGGTGCTGGAGCAGCTGCCCGCACAGCGTCAGGTGGTGCTGCTTTCAGCCACCATGCCAACGGAAATCCGACGGCTCTCCAACCGGTACCTCAAGGCCCCTGCCGAAATCACGATCCAGTCGCGAAAGGGAGAAGGGGGAAGGATCCATCAGCGCTTTTTAGTGGTGCAACCCCAGATGAAGCCCCAGCTGCTTCAGCGGGTTCTCGAAGCGGAGGGCTCAGAAGGGGTGATCGTCTTCGCCCGCACCAAGGCCGTGAGCCTCACCCTGGCAGAGGCGCTCGAAGCCCAGGGCCACAATGTGGGTCTGCTGAATGGGGATGTGCCTCAGGCCCATCGGGAGCGGACGATTCAGCGGCTGCGGGATGGACAGTTGGATGTGCTGGTGGCCACGGATGTGGCTGCTCGCGGACTGGACGTGGATCGCATCGCCCTGGTGATCAACTACGACATGCCCTTCGATGGGGAGGCCTATGTGCATCGCATTGGGCGCACCGGTAGGGCAGGTCGCTCCGGGTCAGCGATCCTCTTCCTCACTCCTCGGGAAAAACGGTTTCTTGGGGAGCTGGAACGGGCCGTGGGTGAACCGATCATGCCGATGGAGATCCCCACGAACGCCAGCATCAACCAGGGTCGACTGAACCGCCTGGAATCGAACCTCGCCTCCCTTGTGGCTGAGTCCCCCCTCACCCTTGAGGAGCAGGGATTGCTGAGGGAGGTGCTGCAACGGCTGAGCAGGGAACAGGGTGTGGAGCCTGAACGGTTGGCGGAAGCCGCCGTTGCCCTTGCCCTGCAGGGCAAGCCACTCCTGCTGAAAGAGGAGAAGCCCTTCGCGATCCCAGAGTCCACAGGCAGACGACGTCCCCGGGAGGGTCGTCAGGACGATGGAGATCAGGCCCCTGAAGCCCACATGGAACGCTTCCGTCTGGAAGTGGGCTGGCGGGATCGGGTGAAGCCCGGCAATATCGTCGGTGCTATCGCCAATGAAGGCGGTCTTACGGGCCGCTCCATCGGCAAAATCCGCATCTACGACAGTCACACCACCGTGGATCTGCCCAAGGGAATTCCTGCAGAGGTGGTCGCGAGCCTGCAGAAATTGCGGGTCATGAACAAGGAACTGCAACTCTCGCGTCTATGAGCCAACCTCGCCTTTCCCCCCTCTCCTTCGCGGCACTGGCGGTGGTTACAGTCCTCAGCCAGTCCGCCGGCGGCGCCAGGGCTTCCGGCCTTGGATCCATCGTCCAGGCCTATTGCCTGGCGGCTGTCCAACAGGAGATCAGCCAGACGGGGAAGGTGGCACCCGAGGGAATGGCGGCCTACGCCTGCCGATGCGTTGTGGATCGGCTCACGGAGGGCACGAGCCTTCTGTCTGCTCGAAGCTTTTGCCGGGAATCCACAGCGCGGCGGTATTCCCTCTGAATGCAGGTCTCAGGCACACCACTCGGTCACTTCAGCGGTGGAGAGCGAGGTGAGTTCCGTGAGGGAGAGGCGCTCCATGGCCACAATCAGCGTGGGTTGCACGTCCGGGGCTTCGTTGAGCACGAGGGTCTGCAGCAGGTCAAAACGATCCTGGGGGGCCAGCTCACCATCCTCTCTCCAGGAGAGGCTCCAAGGCACCGGGGAGGGCGTCAGGGGAGGGATCATCTGGGAGCGCCTCAGATCAGCGTTCGCTGACAATGGAGCCAGTTTGCCCTCTTCGTCCTGGCTCTTCCAGTTTCCTTCCACCTCCCTTCACACTCCTCAATGAAGCGGGAAGACGGGGTTGTAGGGTTTCTGCGATTCCACAGTGTTCAGGCTTCCTTCGGCATGCTCAGCCGGCCTTGACCTCATCAGGCTGCCATCGCGGATTGTTCTCCGAGTGGTTCCTTCCGGTCTGCACCGTTCACTGAACTTTCCCGGGAAACCAGCACCAGACGAATCTTTTCCAGGACCCTTTTTCGAATGACCATTTACGTAGGCAACCTCTCGTTTGAAGCCGAACGCGAGGATCTCGTTGACCTGTTCGGCCAGTACGGCCAGGTGCGTCAATGCAGCCTCCCCCTTGACCGGGAAACAGGACGCAAGCGTGGCTTTGCCTTTGTGGAACTCGCTGATGCCGATTCCGAACAACGGGCCATCGATGACCTCCAGGATGTGGAGTGGATGGGCCGCATGATCCGGGTCAACAAAGCCACTCCCAGAGAAGGAGGCGGTGGCGGTGGCGGTGGCCCTCGCCCCCGGTCCGGCGGTGGCCGCGGAGGCTACGGCGAGCGTTCTGCCCGTGTCGGTGGCCCTGCGTACTGACCCCCGGCAATCCAGGCCCGGCCCAGGGCGTTCGGGGCTGGCTCGGCTGATCCATCGGCTCCGGCCCCATCGGCGCACGGTTCTGCTGGCGTCGCTCTGCTCTGTTCTCAACAAGCTGTTTGATCTGGCTCCACCGGTCCTGATCGGTCTTGCGGTGGACGTAGTGGTCCAGCAAAACACCTCCTGGCTGGCGTCCCTGGGATTCCTCTCGGTTCCCTCCCAGCTCACGGTTCTGGCAGTGGCCTCCTTCGTGATCTGGAGTGCCGAATCGCTCTTTGAATACCTGTACGGTCTGCTGTGGCGCAATCTCGCCCAGACCGTGCAGCATGAGCTGCGAATCGAGGGCTATGACCATCTCCAGCAGCTGGAGATGGCCTTTTTCGAGTTCGGCAGCAGCGGACAGCTGATGACCATCCTCAATGACGACATCAATCAGCTGGAGCGCTTCCTCGACCATGGCGCCAACGAGGTGCTCCAGCTGATCACAACGGTGGTGGCCATCGGTGGGGCGATGGTGGTGCTCTCCCCCACGGTGGCGGGCCTCTCCTTTCTGCCCATTCCCGTGATCCTCTGGGGATCCCTGCGCTTCCAGCGGCGGCTGGCTCCCCTCTACGCGGATGTGCGGAGCAAGGCTTCCGATCTGGCCAGTCGCCTGGCCAACAACCTTGGTGGGATGCTCACCATCAAGAGCTATGCGGCTGAATCCTGGGAGCGCGCCAGGATGAGCAACGACAGTGAGGCCTACCGTTTGAGCAATCGGCGGGCGATCCGGCTGTCAGCAGCCTTCGTTCCCCTGATCCGTTTCGCGATCTTGTTTGCCTTTCTCTCGATTCTGGTGATCGGAGGTCTACAGGCCTGGAAGGGCGCCATTGCCGTCGGCACCTACAGCTTCCTGGTGTTCATCACCCAGCGGCTGCTCTGGCCCCTCACCACCCTGGGCCGCACCCTGGATGATTACCAGCGGGCCATGGCCTCAACCCACAGGGTGTTGAACCTGCTCGATACGCCGATCGCCATTCCTTCCGGAGAGCGCCCGCTGGATCCAGCGATGGTGGCCGGCCGCATCCAGTTTCAGGGGGTGGACTTTGCCTATGGGGGGCGCCCACCCCTCCTGCTCGACTTTGATCTGGAGATTCCCGCCGGAAGCACCCTCGGAATCGTGGGGGCCACGGGCTCAGGCAAGAGCACGATCGTGAAACTGCTGCTGCGTCTGTATCAGATCCAGGCCGGCCGGATCCTTCTGGATGGGGTGCCGATCGACACCCTCAGGCTGGGCGATCTTCGCCGCGCCATCGGACTGGTGAGTCAGGAGGTGTTTCTGTTCCATGGAACGGTGGCCGAAAACATCGCCTATGGCACCTTCGCGGCACCCTTGGCCGCCATCCAACGGGCCGCAACTCTTGCGGAGGCCGCCGACTTCATCGAAAGCCTGCCCCAGGGCTACGACACCGTGGTGGGAGAGCGGGGTCAGCGGCTGTCCGGTGGGCAACGGCAACGTCTGGCCCTCGCCCGTGTCCTCCTGAAGGATCCACCAGTGCTGATCCTGGATGAGGCCACCGCCGCCGTGGACAACGAGACGGAAGCGGCCATTCAGCATTCCCTGGAGACCATCACGGCCAATCGCACCACTCTCGTGATTGCCCACCGACTGAGCACTGTGCGTCATGCCGAACGCATTGTGGTGATGGAGCAGGGCAGAATCGTTGAAACCGGTCGCCATGAAGATCTCCTTGCCGCTGATGGCGCCTACGCCAATCTCTGGAGAGTGCAGGCTGGGCTACGCGCTGGAGAACCCCTGCGCCTTTAGGGGTGCGTCGTAAATGGCACGTCGCCGAGGCCGATCCCGTCCCAACAGGCAGCCATCCATTTGGCCGGTCCTGCTGGCCACCTCCGTTGGCCTGGCAGCAGGATTTGCCCTTTCCGCCCCCCTGGCCAAGCTGGTGGGTGGCTCCGACCCCGAGACAGCAAGCAGCAGCCCCGCCTGGACCAATCCTTTCAGCGAGTGGGTGAATCTTGCCCAGGATGACGTGCTCATCCTGGGCACAGATGTGGGCGGGGGGAATACGGATGTGATCGCAGCCCTGCGGGTGGAAGGTGGTCATACAACCATCACCCAGATTCCGAGAGATGGCTACATCGAAACCGAGCAATATGGCCCCATGAAGATTAATGCTCTCTACAGTGCCGGCGGAACTGAAGCCTTGAAGCGAGAGCTAACAGAAAAAATGGGGCGGCCGATCCGCCATCATCTTATTGTCAATCTTGGCGCAATCAGACGCATCGCAGACATGATCGGAGGCATCGAAGTGGATGTGCCAAAGCGAATGTTTTACACGGATAATTCCCAAGGCCTCTATATCGACCTCCAGCCCGGTCTGCAAAATCTCAAGGGAAGGGATCTGGAGGGATTCCTGCGCTTCCGCCATGATGAAACCGGAGATATCGGCAGGATGGAGCGTCAGCAACTTGCCGTGCAGGCCCTGTTCCACAAGCTTATCAGGCCAGATCAGCTGATGAAGCTTCCCGCCCTGGTGATGCTCTCAGGGAAAGACATGCAGACCGACATGGGGCCCATGGAACTCGGCGGTCTGGTGACAGCGATCAGCACCACCGATCTGAAAATCCAGCATCTCGACGGACGCCCCTTTGACCAGGATGGGGTGAGTTATCTGGAGATCGATTGGCCGTCCCATCGCGAGCCCGACAGCCATCCCATTGATGCCCAGAAGGCACGAAAGTCGTTCTTTCTATTTTAGCTCGCTCGCCCGTCCCCTCCTCCCCTGTCCGACCCGTTGGAACGGCGATCCGAGAGGGTGATCAGCGCCAGCACCAGAGCCACCAGAGCTAAGGACGGACTGGAGGCGGCCACGGTCACTCCCAGGGCCGCTGTGAACCAGATAGAGGCGGCACTGCTCAGTCCGCGCACCTCCGGCGCCTGCTGACGGTCCCTGGGAGGCGCCACGAGGATCTCACCCGCTCCCAGAAAGCCCACCCCTGTGGCCACCCCCTGAATCGCCCGGCTGCGGGCATCGGGCCCGGGGCCGGCGGCAAGCACCATCAGACAGGCACTCAGCCCCACCAGCACATGCACCCGCACCCGGTTGGGATGGGGCTGGTTGCCGTGGTGGGCACGGTTAAGCCCCACCGCCAGCCCGCAGAGCACGGCGAGCCCCATCCGCAGAAGTGCCTCCAGATCGGGGGTGAGTGAAGGAAGGATCATGGCTCCATCATCGAACCATCAGCAGGGACGCGAGCGCCTCCGCCTCGGAGGGCACCCTGGAGAAAGCTGCACTGAAGCCGGCAAAAACCCAGAGCCCTGGAGCCCCGTCCACCGGACCCACCAGGGGTGCGGCGTCGCTGCAGAAGCTCACCGGGGCCTGACGATAGGTGCCAGGAACATCCGCCAGGGCAGGATCCAGCAGCCCCAGTCCCGCTCGCAACTGCTCCTCCATCCAGCGTGGATCAGGGGGAACGTGGGCCGATGCACCCTGCCGGTCCGAATCGGCCGCTGGAATCCAGCTGATCTGCCCCAGCACCACCCCATCTCCCCAGGGAGCCATCCCGGCATCCACGATCCAGCGAGGGTCCTTGGCCGCCTCTGCGGCAGCCTCGAGGGCCGGTCGTCGCCAGTGGCGAGGTTGCACGATCCGCCCCTGCCTGGCCTGCTCAAGCCAGGGGTTCGTGGCGGCCTCTGCCCCGATGAGGAGCACTCCCGCCCAGCTGTGCCGCAGCCGGGAGGGAAGCGCTGGCCAGAGGTCGCGGCAGCCTGCACCGGCGGCAAGCACAAGGGTTTCTGCCTCCAGCACCAGCGCTGCTTCGGTTGCAGGGTCCGGCTGGGCAGCCTGGGGCGCCAGCACGAGGCGCCAGCCGCCCACAGGGCTCGGCTCCAGATCAGTCACCCGCCGCCGCAGACACTGAACGCCTACTGCGGCAAGGGCCTTCGCCCGGCTGGCGCTCCAGGTGGGAGCATCCACTCGGGCCAGGGGAAGGGGCAGCCGTTGGGTCAGGGCGGCAAGCCAGCTGGGGAGGCCAGGGCGCTCGTCATGGAACACCAGTCCGCTGGGGTGCCAGCCCAGGGAGCCATGGCCGCGCTCCAGGCGCCGCCATGCCCAGGAGGACCGTCCCCGGGGAAGGGCGCCATAACTCAAGCTGGTGGCTGTTTGCAGCTCTGCTCCGATCAACCGCACAGCTGCCCCTCTGGCAGCCAGGGTGAGGGCGAGCACCGTACCCGCCAGCCCATCCCCGACCACGGTGATCGCGGAAGCGGCGGGGGGAGAGGGATTCACCCAGGTCAGACCAGGAGGTTGAAGGAGTTGATCACCCGCTGGAAGAGTTCGCGCACCTTGGGCCAGCGGGCCTCGTTGGTGCTGGCGGCAAAGGTGTAGAGGCGTCCCCGATCCACCACCACGGTGGCCAGCTCGTGGCGGTTGCGATCGGCCAGATGCACCGCGTATTCCAGGTCATAGAAGGTGCGGCCCGCCAGCTCCCGCTCCCGGGCCTCCACCAGTTCAGCTTCGCGGCCGCTGCCGTCTGGAGCAATCACCACCTGGCGAAGCTTCTCTCCCACCGCCTCGGCACTGCCGAGATCGGAGAGGTCGTTGGTGCTGTTCACATCGGAGATCACCAGGCTGAGGGTTTCATCACTGTTGATCAGATCGTGGAACACCACCTGAGGGCCTCCGCTCACCTGCACCCGATTCCAGCCGGTGGGGTAGAGGAAGGCATAGCGCCCATCAGGGCTTTGGAAGGATTGGAGGCCAGCGGCTGCAGCGCTGCAGGCCCCAAGCCCGCCGATCAGGCCCACCATCAACAGGAACGAGAGCGCCGCGCGGGCCACCCTGCCGGCCAGCGACAACGACCCCGGTGCGGGGAAAGGGCGCATGGTGGCAGGGGAAACAGGCTGGGAGACCAAGGCAGTGCACCATCACTTGCCCGCCATTCTCCCTCCGGCCTGGTCCCCGACCAGACCCCCTAGATTCAGCGCACCTGCCATCGGGCACTGAGCGGCTTCACGCGACCCCTCGCTCGTCTGATCGATCAGTTTGAGCGGCTGCCGGGGATTGGCCCCCGAACGGCCCAGCGGCTGGCGCTGCATCTGCTGCGTCAGCCGGAGGAGCAGATCCGGACCTTTGCCGATGCCCTGCTCGCCGCCCGAAGCCAGGTGGGCCAGTGCCGCAGCTGCTTTCACCTCTCCGCCGAACCGATCTGCGAGATCTGCCGCAATGAGAAGCGGCGCAACGGCCAGCTCTGCGTGGTGGCCGACTCCCGCGATCTGCTGGCCATGGAGCGCACCCGCGAATACCAGGGGGGGTACCACGTGCTGGGGGGCCTGATCTCACCAATGGAGGGGGTAGGGCCGGAGATGCTGCACATCCAACCCCTGGTGGAGCGGGTCGACCGGGATGGAATCAGCGAGGTGATTTTGGCCCTCACCCCCAGCGTGGAGGGCGACACCACCAGCCTCTATCTGGCCCGCCTGCTCAAGCCCTTCACGGTGGTGAGCCGCATCGCCTATGGGCTGCCAGTGGGCAGTGAACTGGAATATGCCGATGAAGTCACCCTGGCGCGGGCCTTCGAAGGGCGCCGCCGGATGGAGTGAAGCTGCCTGTGATGTCCTCCAAGTGAACCTGAAATGACGGCCCAACGCCCCACCCGCTACAGCAGCATCCCTCCAGCAGAGCGATTGCCGGAATGGCTTCGCCGATCCGTCGGCAATGTCTCCGAGCTGGAGGGGGTACAGGAGGTGGTGAAGCAGCAGCGGCTGCACACCATCTGCGAGGAGGGCCGCTGCCCCAACCGGGCGGAGTGCTACGCCGCGGGCACAGCCACGTTTCTGCTGGGGGGGCCGATCTGCACCCGCAGCTGTGCGTTCTGCCAGGTGGAGAAGGGCCAGGCCCCGATGCCGTTGGATGGGGCGGAGCCGGAGCGAGTGGCCGAAGCCGTGGAGCAGCTCGGCCTGCGCTATGTGGTGCTCACCGCCGTGGCGCGCGACGACCTGCCGGATCACGGCGCCCAGCTCTTCACAGCCACTATGGCGGCCATCCGGCGGCGAGATGCCCAGGTGGCGATCGAGGTGCTCACCCCTGATTTCTGGGGCGGCCACCGGGAGGAAGCGGAGGGGCTGGCCGCCCAGCGGGAGCGGCTGCAGACGGTGCTGGCCGCCGAACCGGTGTGCTTCAACCACAATCTGGAAACGGTGGAGCGGCTGCAGGGGGAGGTGCGGCGGGGGGCGACCTACCGGCGCTCTCTGGGATTACTGGCGGCGGCACGGCAGCTGGCGCCCCGGATCCCCACCAAATCCGGCCTGATGCTGGGGCTGGGGGAAACCCGGGAGGAGGTGGTCTCGGCCATGGAGGATCTGCGGGCCGTGGACTGCCAGCGGCTCACCCTGGGGCAATACCTCCGGCCATCCCTGGCCCATCTGCCCGTGGATCGCTACTGGAGCCCTGGGGAGTTTGAGGAGCTGGGGGCCGTGGCCAGGGCCATGGGGTTCGCCCAGGTGCGCAGCGGGCCCCTGGTGCGGAGTAGTTATCACGCGGAGAAAGAAAGTGTTGGGTAGTTCCCCGCCGGAGTGAAAGCCTTAAGGACTCGTGAAACCTTCCACTTCAACATGGTGACGATCAGATTCACTGGAGGATCGCCAACTCAGAAAATCAATTGCATCCCAGATAATACGATTAAATCCCTTTGAAACAACAATTTTGACAGCATCACTCTAACAGGCCTAGCTGCAATTGACTACGCTTAGGAAGATAAAAGTTAACAACTCTATCTTCATCGCCAATATATAAATTGAACATTTCTACTCATGAGGATTCATGATGTTGTCGGTGCTGCTGCTGGGATGCCACTGTGCCCTTAAAAGGAGATCTCTTAACACCTACCACGTTGACTAAGGCTTGCTCTGCGGCAGCAGGCACTTGTCCGAATCGCACCCGGCCGGGCCAGCCTCCTGGAGTTCGCCGTTGTCGTAGCGCTGCAGAGCCTCGAAGAAATCCTCGCTGATCCTGCGGGCTTTCACGTCGATCTGAAGTTGATGGTAGGTGGCGCGATCGATCGGCTCGAAGGGCAAGCGGGGGAAGGTGGCATTGGCATCGAAGCGGGCCAGAAGGGCCGCGGAGATGTACCCGTCGCCATTCTCGATCGCCCGATGGATCGCAGCAGCCAGGGCCTCCACCTCATGCTCGCGGAATTCCACCGTGGCTGAGGTGTTGTGGGCCGTGTAGTGCTTCTGCACTTGCATGTAAAAGTCGAATTGGGCCAGGGCTGAGAAGTTATTGATCTCCACCCGATCGGCGCCAGGCAGATTGGCCCAGCTCACTTCCGTGGGGATCTCCACCAGCCTCTCCGTGCAGCGCTAATCGAAGGGATCATCCAGTAAACGACCCTGCTCATCCTTGTCGGATTGGCTGGGCACAATCGTGTAGCCATAGTCCATACAAGCCAGGGCCACCGGATCGTTCTTGCGGAAGGTGATGCGGCGGATGAAGCGCTGGGCCTTGGGCGGATGCCAGCCCGGGGAGGCGCCGGTGAGCAGGCTCTTGGTACCCGCCGGCTGCACCGTGGTGCAGCGGTTGGGGCGGCGCAGCCCATGGCGATCGCAGTAGTCCCACACCGCCTCATCCACGATGGCGCGCCATCGGCTCAGATAACGCGCCTCTTCCGCTCGGAAGGATCGGCCTTCGTCGCTGTCGGGACGGCCGGCCTCCCACCACTGCAGCCAGGGCGTGCCGAAGGCCTGCACGAAGAAGTCGAAAAGCCCCGTGAAGCTCACCCCCACGATCGGATCCCAAGCCCGGCTCTGGCGGTAGCGCTCCACCTCGAAACGGTGGTTGAGCAGGCAGGCCACTGCTAGGCCTCCAGCCCGGAAGGCCTCCTCCTGGCCAACATGATCCTGGGGATCGATGCGGTTGAGGTGGATCTCCGCCAGGTTGCAGTGGAAATCAGCCCCGAGGATCTCCCCGCAGGGATTGAGGCCATAGCGACCCAGGCGATGCTCGAGCTCGGCGTCGCCGACCTCCGGGTGATGAAGCTGCAACCAGCGGCCCGCTTCCTCCTTGCCCTGATCGCAGTAGATACCCACGAACTCCTCCCGCAACTCAGGGGTGGGCAGCAGGTCGGCACTGGAGCGGGCGATTGCTTCGGGAGCGAACTGAATGGCACCCTCACCGGAATGGAACTGCTTGGTGACAGCCTCCAACACGGTCTGGCGGCTGGGGCGGGTGTGAAACACCCGGGTGTGATTCGCCATGCGGAGGGCATCCCGCTCTGGATCGATGCGCCAGTTGCCCTTGCTGTCCTGCTGCCAGAGATTGTCCTTGGCCTGGGAGGCGGCGGCATCCTCAGCGGAGAACTGGCGCATGCCGGCACTGCGGCGAATGTTGCCCGCCACGATCGTGACCGCCGCCTCATCGATCAACAGGCAGCACTCCACGGAGGTGAGCTGACGGCCCCGGGCCTTGTTCAGGATCTGGGCCACCCGGCCATAGAGGTCCTTCAGCTTCACCGGATTGGCCATGCCGCCGAAGCCCTTGAGACGTTCACCCACCGGCCGCACATCGGAGAGATCCACGGCCACATGAATGGGCTCAGTGGCGATGAAACGCTCATCGCTGCTGAGTTGCAACAGAAGTCGATAGCTCTCCACCCAGCCCTGGCGGGTGTCGCCCACCTTGATCACCACCTTCTGGCCCTCGATTGTGTGGGTGGTGCGGTCCTGCCGCTGGCCCGGGGGTGTGGCGCCGATATCGGTCACCCCATCGACCACCAGCTGATTCCGCACCGCCGGCAGACGGCTGATCAGGTGGGGCTCGATGATGGCGCCGGTACCGCAGCCCATCATCGCCAGATCCATCATCAGGGCGAAGGCTTCCCAATCCACCAGGTTGGTGGAGGTGCAGTTGTAGGCACCGCTGAAGTTCTCGGGCTTGGCGATCCAGTCGGTGCCGCCGATCCAGAGCCAGCGGCCCGAAGGCAGGGCCTTCTGCTCCAGCTGCATGCGCCGGAGCAGATCCACCTCCTCTTCATTGAGTGTGCCCAGCCGGCGGAGGCCCTCCAGGTTGCGCTCCACCACCTGCCGCCAACTTTCCCGGCCCCCCGGCCCCTTCCGGCTGTAGGTGCGGTAAAAAACGGGGTTGGCCGCTGGGGCGCTCGCCGGAAAATCGTGGGTGTGGTCGG
>JBEIRX010000069.1:0-4979 GCA_040375715.1 Aphanothece sp. | reverse complement strand
TACTGAAGGAAGCCGGATCGCTGAGTTCGCGGGGATTCATGGATGATTTGCAAAGGTGAGTTTGGTTCAGATGGGACCCTGGCTTAAGGGAGAATCGGAGTGATAGGGCACCCTCCCCGCCGGCACACTGGCTGCCGCCGGCTCCAGGTGGATGTCCTGGTCATCGAAAAAGATGTGGGGGCGAAAGGCCTGCAGGATGCGGGTTTTGGCCACACCACCGAGGAAGAAGATGTTGTTCACCGTCACCCCCCAGTGGCGCAGGGTGTGAATCACCCGCAGTTCGGCCGGGGCGCTGCGGGCGGTCACGATCGCCAGCCGCAGCGGCGACTCCTCCACCGCGAAGGGCAGCCGTTGCTGCAGCCGTGCCAGCTTGCGCGCGAACTGGGCGTAGGGCCCATCGGCCAGGGGTTGATCGCGGCTGGCATCCTCCTGCGCTTGGAACGTGGCCAACCCCTGCTGTTTGTAGACCACCTCGCTGGCATCAGCGAACAGCACGGCGTCGCCATCGAAGGCGATGCGCACCTGATCCTCAGGCGGCGGCTGGCCCTCGTGCGGCGGTGCCTTGAGCAGCGCGGCGGCGCAGAGGCCGGAATCGATCACCCGCTGGGCATCACCGGGGTTGGTGGTGAGGAAGAGATCCACCGAGAAGGCATCGAGGTAGTCCACCACCGATTCACCGCCGGTGAAGGCATGGCGCACGATCGGCAGCGCCCGTTCGCGGATGGCGTGCAGCACCCGCAGGCCGGTTTCCGGGCTGTTGCGTGAGAGCACCACCACCTCCACCAAGGCGCGGCTATCGCCCTCGGCCTGGAAGCGGTTGAGCCCCAACAGCGCGCGCACCAGCGCCATGCCAGTGCCCTCCGCCAGCGCTTCGCGCTCCCGCTCGAGCATGTGCTGGCGGTAGGCCTGCAGGGCCGTGGCCGGCTTCGCCGCACGGCAGGCCTGAAAGAGAGCGTCGGCCTCCCGAAGGTCGAACAGGGCGGTCGCGGCGATGCCCACCACCAGGGTGTCGCTCAGGTCGGTGGGCATGGGGTACGGGGGAGTAACACGACGAATAGCTCAGACCATTCAACGGCACCTGGTCGAGGATCGGTAGTTCACGGCAACCTGACAAACCGAGCTCAGGGGGCCAGAATCCCAGAGACTGCCTGTGGTCTCCAGATCTCAAGGCTTGGAGGTTGTGCAGCAGCCCCTTACTCTTGATGGGAGCCATTCCCTGCAGCCGCCTGCTACCCCCCGGAACCCCACCAGGCACCGTGAGCCCTCTCCACCAGCCCCTTGTCTCCCCTCCACGGGATCAGCAGCGTGCCGTGGTCGTAGGCCGGCTGGCTTGAGGAGGGTGTGCTTGTGAGTTCATCTAGTTCCCCGGAGTTCCGCTCAGCCCTGCAGGTAACAGGGAAGAGGATCGCAACGCTTGAGGATAGTGAGCTTGAGGAGTTGATGCGGCAACTCCTCCGAGCCCAGTCCCATCTTTGCGGTGCGCCACTGTCCAGAGCACTGGTAAATACGGAGGGAAAAGCCAAGGATGGTGGTGCGGATGGATCGAGCGGTCGTCCGACGCGACCCGACAATTGGCTGGGTGATCGCGAGACGTGTTGGCAATTCAAAGCTGGAGTTGCAGGCGAGCCATCAAGACTTCAGAAGGAGGTTGGCAAACCACGCCCCAGTGAGGCGCTGAGGAAGGGAAAGCGCTTTGTTGTTGTTGCTTCAGGATCCACCAATGGGGATGAAGGAGTCGGCGCCCGCCTCGAAAAACTGAGGCAGGCGGCAACAGAAGCAGAGTTGCCAACGGAACGAATCGAGGTGATTGGCAGCGAAGGCCTTGCCGCCTGGTGCAATCAACATCCGGCAATCGCAGCCCGCTGGGCGAACCGCCCCGATGGCCTCTGGACCCACAAGGATTGGGTTGGTGATGACGAGCACAGCGATCCATGGCAAGTCATCGATCCTTTGTGCTCAGCGCTGGCGGAGTATCGCGAGACGCTCGATCCACGATCAACAGGTGATGAATCCTGCTTCCATCTCCACCTGCATGGCCCCAAGGGAGTTGGCAAGACACGCCTGGCCCTTGAGCTCTGCCGCAATACGGACTGGGCTGATTTCCTCGTCTATGTGCAGCAGGCCAGTGAAACCACTGTTGCTCTTCTCACCCAGGGCGGGAGGGAGCAAGACGTGCGCTTTGTTGTCGTTGCCGACAACACCCCAGCGAATCTGCTGATCCCCATGCGCAATGCCCTGACCCTCTCCAAGGGCCGGGTGAGGCTGATCACGCTGGGAAGCAGCCATTCGCCAGATCCAAGGCGTATCCCGGAGCTGGAGGTGCCGGGACTCCCGACCGAAGGCCTCCGGTCCCTGATTGCTGGTTGGTATCCGGCCATGGCAGACGCACAGGTGCAGATCGCCGTTGACCTGGCTGCCGGCAATCCCCGCCTGGCCCGCCTGGCCGCCGATGCCTTGGTCCCGAACCCAGATCACAGCATCTCCACCCTCAGCGACCAACCCGCCATCCGAGCGCTGCTTGATGCCATCGCAAGCCACAACAAGCCCCTTGGCCGCAGCGACTGGAGCTGGCCCAAGACCATCGACGACTCCCACTATCGCTTCGAGAAACGGCAAGGGTTTGTAGGCCGCGATTGGCTGCGCAAGGAGTTGCAGGCCTGGGCGAAGCAGGAGCAGGGGGAGCAGGCTCTGGTGATCGTGGCGGATTACGGCGTGGGCAAAACGGCCTTCCTGGCGGAGGTGATCGACACGGCCGCCGCCGGCCGGCCGGTGGTGGCGCATCACTTCTGCCGGGCCGACATCCGCGAAACTCTGCAGCCAGGGGCTTTTGTGCGCAGTCTGGCCAGCCAGCTGGCTCAGGCCATGCCGGCCTATCGCGCCCTGATCGAGGCGGATGACGCCAAGGAGCTGCGCGACAAGCTCGATCAGGCCACCGAGCAGAGCGGCGATTCGGCCGAGAAGGCCTTCGACAAGGCCGTGCTGGCCTTCGATCAAACTGTGCTGGCCCCCCTGCGCCGTCTCGATCCTCCGGCGGAGCCGCTGCTGCTGGTGGTGGACGCCTTGGACGAGGCACAGGATCCCTTCGCCATCTCAGAGGCAAACGGCACCCCTGCCACGATCGTGTCGCTGCTGGCCAGGCATGCGACCTATCTGCCGCCTTGGCTGAAGGTGGTGGCCACCAGCCGTAGCCGGGAGGATGTGCTCGGTCCCCTCGAGCAGGCCTTCGCACTCAAGAAGATCAATGCCGAGGAAGAAGACAACATCACTGACTTACTCAACTACACCAAACAGCGCTGCCAAGGATCACCCTTGAAGGAGCGACTGGCCGCTGCCCAGCTCACAGCAACAGAGGTGGCTCAGTTTCTCTCCAGCAAACAGCAGAGCAGCGGCAAATTTCTCTACATCGTTCTGGTGCTCAGTGCGTTGGAGAGCGAGAAGTTGCCTTTAGCGAGTCGCGCTGATCTGGAAGCCTTGGGATCTGGGATGGATGAATTCTACAAGCAGACCTTCCAGCGCCGCTTCCCTGGCAAAGAGCTTTACACCCCCATCAAGCTCTTGCTGGGCCTACTTTCCGTACAGAAAGAGCCCTTAGATTATCCGCAATTGGGCGCGATTCTGGATGTATCGATCTATCAGATAGGCCTCTGGCTGGCCCCACTCGAAGACATGCTGCGCATTGAGTGTTCCCCCAGTGAGGGGCTGCCATCCAGTCCCTACGGCCAATATCGGGTCAGTTTCGACCATGTGTCGCTGCAGCAGTGGCTCACCGAACACAGCCCCGGCCGTCTTCCGGGCCCCCGCGCCGGCCGCTTCGGCGTGGATGCCGCCGCTGCCGCCGAGCGCATCCGCGCCTGGGCCGTAGCGGAGGTGGCCGCCAATCGGGCCCACTGGTGGCCCTACCTGGTACGCCACCTGGCCAGCCACCTCAGCGCGGCGGAGCGGCCCGAGGTGATCGCGGGCCTGCTGCGCCAATTCCCCTGGCTGCAGGCCCGCCTACGGCTAGCTGGCCTCAATGCCCTGCTGGGCGACTTCGAGCCGAGCACCGATCCACCCACCAGCCTCCCCCCCGAGCTGGTGCGCCTGGGTCGGGCCCTGCGCCAGGCGGCCCATGTGCTCAGCCACCAGCAGGATTGGAACGGCCAGGATCAGCTGGCCTCCCAGCTGCTGGCGCGCCTGGGCGACGACGCTGAGCTGGCGGGCTTGCGGGAGCAGGCAACGCAATGGCTCCACAAGGCTGGCGGCGCGGCCCCCCTCGCCGCCAGCCTTGTGGGCCAGGAAGCCTTGGTGCGCACCCTGTCCGCGGGAAGCGATGTGCGCTCCCAGGTGATCCTCCCCGATGGCCGCCTGGCCTGTGGCTGTGCTGACGGCACCATCCGCCTCTGGGATCCGTCAAGCGGCACCTGCCAAGCGGTCTTCGAGGGGCATTGGGGTGAGGTGAATGCACTGGTGGTGCTGGCCGATGGCCGATTCGCTTCTGGCGCCCGGGATTCCTACATCGTTATCTGGGATCTGCACAGCCCATCGGCTGAGGTCTGCCAGGCGGTCTTAGTAGGACATTGGGGTGGGGTGATGGCCTTGGCGGTGCTGGGCGATGGTCGCCTCGCCTCAGCAGGCGACTTCACCATCTGCATCTGGGATCCGCACCGTCCTTCTGCTGAGGACTGCCAGGCGGTCTTCGAGGGGCATCGGGGTTGTGTAAATGCCTTGGCGGTGCTGGGCGATGGTCGCCTCGCCTCAGCACACAACTCCACCATCTGCATCTGGGATCCGCGCCGTCCTCCGGGTGAGGCATGCCAAGCGGTCCTTGAGGGGCATGAGGATAACGTGATGGCGCTGGCGGTGCTGAAAGATGGCCGCCTCGCTTCTGGGTCTTGGGACAACACCATCCGCATATGGCATACGGATCGCCCCCAGGAGGAGGCCTGCCAAGCGGTCTTCGAGGGGCATTGGGGTGAGGTGAATGCACTGGTGGTGCTGGC
>JBEIRX010000007.1:0-57563 GCA_040375715.1 Aphanothece sp. | reverse complement strand
GCGCCTCTCCCCCAGAACGCAGCGTCAACTCCGCCTCCAGCTCCTCCAGCGACACCAGCTCCTGCACCTGACGGCCCAGCGTGATCTCCTGCTCATGGGTCAACAACGGCACACGGCCGATGTCGCGCAGATAGGAGCGCACCAGATCGGCATCGATCGAGGGCATCTCCCGCACTGGGGTGATGGGGGCTGGAATCTCCTGAACCTCAACTGCGGGGAGATCGAGAGGGGAAACGGCAGCCATGGGCCAGGACCTAACGATCTGTAAAGCCTAACCTAACGAAGTGTAAATGTCTCTCATCTGGGCGAGGGCGCCTGGCCGCCAGAGCTCCTCAGGCCGTGCCGAAACGTTCCAGCAGCCAGGAGGCTGTCTGCAGATAGATGAATACGCCGGCCACATCCGTGGCCGTGGCGATGAAGGGAGCCGACATCAGGGCGGGATCAAGGCCGAGGTGGTGGAAGAGGAGGGGGAGGGCTGCTCCCGCCGTGGCGGCCAGGGTGGTGATCCCCAGCAGGCTCAACCCGGCAGCCCAGGCCACCACCCAGTTTTGGGACATGTAGCCAGCCCAGGGCACCACGACAAACATCATCAGCAGACCAAGCAGAGCTCCGGCCACCGCCTCTCTTCCCACGGCCAGCGCTGGACCAAGAGACTGGATGCGCTGGGTGCTCAAGCCCCGGATCACCACGGTGGAACTCTGGGCCCCCACATTGCCCCCCGTACCAATTAGGAGGGGGATGAAGGCCGCCAGAACCACCACCTTCTTGAGCACGGCATCTTCGGAGGCGATCACGGCGGAGGTGGCCGTGTTGGCGAGCAGAAGCACCAGCAGCCAAACCACCCGCCGACGGGCCACCGTGAAGAGATTGCTCTGGAAGTAGTCGTCCTCATCGCCGGCCTGCAGGGCGCCGGCGGCATAGATGTCGCGGGTGGCCTCCTGCTGGATGACGTCGATCACGTCATCCACGGTGACGATACCCACGAGGCGCTCCTCCCTATCCACCACCGGCACCGCCAGAAAGTCGTACCGCTGGATCAGTCGGGCCACCTCCTCCTGATCGGTGTCTGTGGCCACACTCACCACTTCCCTGGTCATCACATCCCCCAGCCGCTCCTCCGGTTCGGCCGTCACCAGATCACGGAGGGAGAGCATGCCGGTGAGGTGCCTGGAGGCATCCGTGATGTAGAGGCTGTAGATCGTCTCCGTGTCCCGTGCCCGCCGGCGCACGATCTCCAGGGCCTGGGCGGCCTTGTGGAACTCCTTGAGATCAATGAATTCAGTGGTCATCAGTCGTCCCGCCGTGCCGCTCTCGTAGCCGAGCATCTGGGCCGTGATGCGACGCTCCGCCGGACTCAGCTCCGCCAGCAGGCGCCGCACCACCTTCGCGGGCAATTCATCGAAGAGGCGCACCCGATCGTCGGGCGACATCTTCTCCACCAGCTCGAGCACTTCTCCCGAACGCAGCCTCTCTAGGAGGCTCTGCTGCACGGTGGGCTCCAGATATTCATACACCTCGATCGCCTCGTCCTTGTGCAATAACCGGAAGGCCAGAGCCTGGAGGGTGGTCGGCAGGCTGCCGATCGCCTCGGCTCCGTCCACGGGCTGCACAGGCTTCAACAGCACCTTGGCTCCGTCGTAGTTGCCGGCCTCCAGGAGCAACTGCAGATGTTGAGCGAGGACTTCAGCGCCGCCTGAGGATTCGCTCATGACTCCCTAGCCCAGAAGCCAGCCTCGGATCGGCCGCCCTGCCGCTCCGGCCGTTGCGACCTGCAACCAACGCCGACCACCAGGATCCAGCCAGGAACGCACAACCCGCACCGGAGCCCCGGTCTCCAGATGCACCAGTGGCGGGGCCTGGGAACGGGGAGCAGACAGCAGGGAGGTGCTGATGAGATTGAGCAGGGGCTCCTGGGACGACTCGCGGCGTCTCAGCTCCGGAGGACGGCGCTCAGCTCCCCCGGCCGGCAGAGCGGCCGGTGCGAAGAGGGCGAATCCGAGAAGGGCAGCCCAGGTGAGCAGGGGGGGACGGGGAGCAGACACGGCCATCAGATATCCAGTTGCGCGAAATCGAGTTCAGCGCTGTGCGCCTCGATGAATTCACGGCGAGGGGCCACCTTGTCGCCCATCAGGATGGTGAAGATCCGATCGGCCTCGGCCGCATCCTCAATCTCCACACGTTTCATCATGCGCGTGGAGGGATCCATGGTGGTGACCCAGAGCTGCTGGGGCATCATCTCACCTAAGCCCTTGAACCTCTGGATGGTGTAATTCGCCTTCTCCCCAAAGGAGTCGAGAGTTTTCTTGAGATCGGATTCATTATAGCAATATGTGTGATTCTTTCCCCTCTCAACTTTATAGAGAGGCGGGCAGGCGATGTAGATGTAACCCCCTTCCACAAGCGCTCTCTGGTAGCGGTAAAAAAATGTGAGCAGCAGGGTGCGAATGTGAGCGCCATCCACATCGGCATCCGTCATGATGACGATCCGGTGATACCGCAGATTCTTTTCTTCAAATTCCTCCCCCTTGATGCCAAGTCCCAGGGCCGTAATCAGAGCCTGGATCTCAGAATTTTTATAGATTTTGGAGTCATCCGTCTTCTCGATGTTCAGGATCTTGCCCCGCAGGGGCAGAATGGCCTGAAAGCGCCTATCGCGACCTTGCTTGGCTGAGCCACCAGCAGAATCGCCCTCCACGATGTAAATCTCTGAGTCGCTTGGATCCCGCGAGCTGCAATCCGCCAGCTTTCCAGGCAGGGTGGAACTTTCGAGAACTGATTTCCGACGCACCAGCTCACGGGCACGGCGGGCAGCTTCGGCAGCATTGAAAGCCTGAATGGCCTTTTCCAGGATCAGATCAATCACCGAAGGGTGGAACTCCAGATATTCACCCAGAGCCTCCCCCACCAGGGTATCCACGATTCCCCGCACCTCCGTGTTGCCAAGCTTGGTCTTGGTCTGACCCTCAAACTCCGGATCGGGAACCTTGACAGAAAGAACGGCTGTCAATCCCTCACGGATGTTCTCACCGGCCAGATTCGCATCACTCTCCTTGCGCTTGCCTCGCTTCTTGGCAAAGGCATTCAACGTACGCGTGAGAACCGTTTTCAATCCTTCGATATGGGTGCCACCATCAACCGTGCGAATGTTATTGGCAAAACCAAAAATATTATCAGAATAGGCATCGATACACCATTGCAGTGCTGCCTCAACCTGCACATTGTCTTTCTCAGCGTTCACATAGATGATCTCTGGATGCAGAGGGTCTTTCTCCGCATTCATATAGGCCACATATTCCTTGATCCCACCCTCATAGTGATAAATCTCTTCGTGAACCTTGCCTTCGCCACTGCCTGGGCGTTCATCACGAAAAACGATCCGCACCCCGCCATTCAGATAAGCCAGCTCCCTGAGGCGCGCGGCCAGAGTCTGATAGTCGAATTCGATGCCACCGGAGAAGATTTCCCGATCCGGCAGGAAGCGCACGCTGGTGCCTGTTCGATCAGGATCGACAGCCGGCTTGGCTGCCAAGGATCCGATGGGCTGGCCCCGCTCGAACCGTTGGTTGTGCTCTTTGCCCTGCCGCAGAACGGTGACCTCCACCCATTCACTAAGGGCATTCACCACCGAGATGCCCACCCCATGCAGCCCCCCCGACACCTTGTAACCACCGGAGCCGAACTTGCCTCCCGCATGCAGCACGGTGAGCACGGTCTCCAGGGCGCTTTTGCCCGTGCGGGGGTGGATGTCGGTGGGGATGCCGCGGCCGTTGTCGGTCACACTGGCGGAACCATCCCCGTGGAGCACCACCAGAATTTCGTCGCAATGCCCAGCGAGAGCCTCATCAACGGAGTTGTCCACCACCTCATAAACCAGGTGGTGCAGACCCCGCGGCCCGGTGGTGCCGATATACATTCCAGGCCGCTTCCGCACCGGCTCCAGGCCTTCCAGCACTTGGATCTGCTCGGCGCCGTAGGCGGATTGGACTCGCGAGGCGTCGCTCATGCGAAGGCGGGTCTCAGATGGGACAGGGAGAAAAGAGAACAGACGGGCGGAGCCGCCAGAGCGGGCCGCAGGGGAGCCTTGGAGAAGGCGAGGGCGGAAATGGGCCTTGGCTTGAGGCGCAATCTACCATTCGCCCTTCCCTGCGCCACCCAGCCGCCTCTGCGGAGACATTCAGATAGGGGATGCAGTGCCAATTCACGCACCTGACATGACGGCATCGCCCGCACAACGAGCCGGGGAGACCGGTGCCGCGCCCCTTGTGGTCGCTCTGATGGGGCCCACCGCCAGCGGAAAGACCGCTTTTTCCCTGGAGCTGGCGGAAGCCCTGGGCGTAGCCGTGATCAGTGTCGATGCCCGACAGGTGTACGTGGGCATGGACATCGGCACGGCCAAGCCGACCGCTCAGCAACAGCAGCGCGTGCGGCATGAGCTCATCGATCTGCGCTCTCCGGCCCATCCCTTCACCCTCCAGGAGTTTCTCCCCCTGGGCAGAGCGGCCATCCAGGCTGAACTCGCCCGCAGCGGCCTGGCCCTCCTGGTGGGAGGCAGCGGCCTTTACCTGCAGGGTCTGCTGCAGGGACTGAGCCCTCCAGCCGTGGCTCCTCAGGCCACTCTCAGGGCCCAGTTCCAGGCCCTGGGGCAACCGCTGTGCCATGGGGTGCTGGCAAGCTGCGACCCCGTGGCCGCCGCCCGCATTGCCCCGGCCGATCATTCTCGGACCCAGCGGGCCCTGGAGGTGATCTACGCCACGGGAGAGACCCTGACCTCCCAGCTCAGGCGTACCCCCCCACCCTGGACCGTGCTGGAGCTTGGCCTGGATCCCTCCGATCTTCCTCAGCGCATCCAGCAACGCACGCTGACGATGTATGGAGAAGGGCTGGTGGGCGAGACCGCTGCACTGATGGCCCGCCACGGAGAGAGCTGCCCCCTGCTGGACACCATCGGCTACAGCGAGGCACGACGGGTGTTGTGGGGAGATCTTCCGGAAGACAAGGCGATCCGGCTCACCGCCCAGCGAACCCGTCAGTACGCCAAACGGCAGCGCACCTGGTTTCGTCGGCAGCATCACCCCCTCTGGCTGGAGGGTGAGGATCTGATGCAACAGGCTCTGCGTGCCGTCCAGGGGACGCGGCAAGGTTTAGGGTGAAGAGCAATCCGCCCTGTTGAATGCCTCCCCGCCCCCGCATAGATCGTCGAGCTCCCGTGCGGGAGCTTCCCAACATCAATGAGCGCATCAGCTACCCCAACCTGCGGGTCGTCGATGCCGATGGCAGTCAACTCGGGGTGATCACACGGGAGGCGGCACTAGAGGTGGCCAAGGAGCGGGAGCTGGATCTCGTTCTCGTGAGCGAAAAGGCCGATCCCCCCGTGTGCAGGGTGATGGACTACGGCAAATACAAGTTTGAGCAGGAGAAGAAGGCCAAGGAAGCCAAGAAGAAATCACACCAGACCGAGGTGAAGGAAGTGAAAATGCGTTACAAGATCGATTCTCACGATTATCAGGTGCGCATCGGCCAGGCCAGCCGTTTTCTCAAGGCAGGTGACAAGGTGAAGTGCACGGTGATCTTCCGCGGTCGGGAGATCCAGCACACGGCACTGGCCGAGGTCTTGCTCATGCGGATGGCCAAGGATCTCGAGGAAAACGCTGAGTTGCAGCAGCCACCCAAGCGGGAAGGGCGCAACATGATCATGTTCCTCTCCCCACGGCGCCAGGCCGCCGGCAAACCACCCGCCCCTGCCAAGCCCGTCAAACAGGCGGCCGTCAAGACGGCCCCAGCGGCGGACGAAGCCTGAACCCCCCTATCCAAGGGTTTCCGCAAAAAAGGACGCGATCACAGCCCAGGCCTCCCTGGCTTCCTCAGGACGGAAGTCGTCCCGGGCCTCGCAGAGAAAACCATGACCTGCCGCAAAGATCTGCAGCCGTGCACGCTTCTGATCGTGGCCGGCATTGACCCGCGCCGCGGCCCGACGGATGGCCTGCAGATCCTCAGCAGGCACCAGCGGATCCTGGCCTCCATAGATCAGGAGCACCCTCCCGCCAGGCTTGGACAGCTCCTCCAAGGTCGGCGGTCCGCCGCCTGGCCTTCCCTGCACCACCCCGGCCCCGTAGCACACACATACGGCGTCCATCCCCGGCAGGGAGGAGGCCAGCAAAGCAACGTGTCCCCCGAAGCAGAAGCCAAGACAACCCACCGCAACGGATTGACCTGAGGGCGCCTGCTGCTTCAGCCAACGCATGGCACGAGCCACGTCCAGCAGAAGGGTGGGGGCCGTGGTGCGGTCCTTGTGGGAACGCCCCTCGAGAAGCTCTTCTGGGCCATACCCCAGGCTGAGCTCCGGGGCGGTGCGGGCGAACAGAGGGATGGCCAAGGCGCCGTAACCATGGGCTGCCCAGCGGTCCGCCACACCACGGACCCAGGGATTCACACCGAAGATCTCCGGGAGCACCAGCAGAGCCCCGCGCATCGGAGAGGACAGGGGACGGGCCCACCAGCAGCGGAGGGACACTTCTCCCTCCCTTTCCGGGGGAAGAGTGAGCCAGTCAGCCGAGATTGGGCTGGTCTGCACCGTTTCCTCCATGGCTTTGCCGACAACCGGCACATGGTCCTATGCCAGGGGGGGAATTGTCACGGAGGCAAAAGCTCCGTAGGGTGGCCGCCAGATCCAGGATCTCAGCCTCGTGCGATTCCACATTCAGCAGGAAAGCGATATTCCCGCCTCCACCCAGCTCTACAACCAGATCTGTTTCGCGATCGCTGCCCGCCACTACCCACCGGGCCACCGCCTGCCGAGCACGCGTCAACTGGCCATGCAGACAGGCCTGCACCGCAACACCATCAGCAAGGTGTATCGCCAGCTGGAGACGGATGGAGTGGTGGAGGCCATGGCCGGCTCCGGCATCTACGTGCGCGACCAACAGAAACCCAGGGAGATCAAACCCCCACCGGGCCTCCGCACCAAAACACTGCCTGACATCGACCGGGTGGTGCGCCAGAGCATCGACGGCCTGCTCAATGCCGGCTGCACCCTGCAACAGGCCCGCGAACTGCTCACACGGGAAGTGGACTGGCGCCTGCGCTGCGGTGCCAGGGTGCTAGTGAGCACTCCGCGGGAAGACATCGGCGCTTCCTTGCTGATTGCTGAGGAACTCCTCCCCAACCTGGAAGTGCCCGTTGAAGTGGTGCCGATGGAGGAGCTGGAGGCCGTGCTGGAGAATTCCAGCAAGGGCACCGTGGTGACCAGCCGCTATTTCCTGCAGCCCGTGGAGGAAATCGCCCAACGCCATGGCGTGCGTGCGGTGCCCGTGGATCTGAATGATTTCCGCCACGAACTGGATTTGCTGAAGGAACTGCGGGCAGGTAGCTGTGTGGGCCTGGTCAGCATCAGTCCTGGAATCCTGCGGGCAGCGGAGGTGATCCTTCACTCGATGCGTGGCAACGAGTTGTTGGTCATGACAGCGAACCCCGATACGGGAAGTCGGTTGCTGGCTCTGCTGAGGGCTGCCAGCCATGTGCTGTGCGACCGGCCCAGCTTGCCTCTGGTGGAGCAGACGCTCCGCCAGAACCGTTCGCAGTTGATGCGTCTGCCGGTTGTGCATTGCGCACAGAGCTATCTGGGGAGTGCCACGATTGATCAGCTGCGGAAGGAGATCGGCCTTCTGGCCGTCTGATGCGGTCCGCCAACGCCATCTTCCAGGCCATGCGGGCCGACCTGGCCCTGATCCGGGAGCGAGATCCAGCAGCCAGGAGCACGCTGGAAATCCTGCTCTGCTACCCAGGCTTTCACGCCCTCGTGATGCATCGGATCAGCCATCGCCTCTGGCGACTGCAGATCCCGCTGCTTCCCAGGGTGCTCAGCCAGGTGGCCCGGTTGCTCACGGGGGTGGAGATCCATCCCGGCGCCCAGATCGGCCATGGGGTCTTCATTGATCATGGGATGGGAGTGGTGATCGGGGAAACCAGCGTGATCGGCGACAACTGCCTCCTCTATCAGGGCGTCACCCTGGGGGGCACCGGCAAACAGCACGGCAAGCGTCACCCGACCCTGGAGGACAACGTGGTGGTGGGAGCAGGAGCAAAGGTGCTTGGAGCCATCACGGTGGGATCCAACACCAGGATCGGAGCTGGCTCGGTGGTGTTGCGGGATGTGGATGCTGATAGCACGGTGGTGGGAGTCCCCGGCCGGATCGTGCACCAATCCGGGGTGCGCATCGACCCCCTGGCCCACTCGGCTCTACCGGATGCGGAAGCCAGGGTGATCCGCAATCTCATGGAGCGGATTGATCAGCTGGAAACGGAGATGAACCGCCTGCAGGAGTGCCTCAGGGAGGTGGCGGCAGGCAGACCCCTCAAGGAGCCCTGCAGTGGAAAGGCCCAGAGCATCCGCGACAGGGAAATCCTGGAGTTTCTTGGCGAACCCATGACGCCTGGCCGCTCGGGAACGGAACAGGCAGGCCAATCAAACGCGCGATCAACGTCAGCGGAATGAATCGCTGCAGTGCATGCTTTCGCCGCTGTGAGCGGCCAGGTGCAAGGCGTCATCAGGCCGTGACCTGTTCCGGCACCTTAGGCTGGAACATGAACATGGAGTAAATCACGTTCCGACGAATCTGCGTCATCATTTCGAGGAACATATCGTAGGCTTCATTTTTATACTCAATGATAGGCTGTTGCTGCCCATAGCCACGCAGATAAATCGTTTCGCGGAGAGCTTCCATGGACTGAAGATGCTCACGCCAAAGAGTATCAATCTGCTGAAGGATGAAGAAACGCTCAGCTTCCCGCATCAGGCCGGGCCTGACCTGATTGACCTGATCTTCTTTGATGTCATAAGCATTTCGCATCTGCTCCTGAAGAAAGACCTTGAGTTCATCCATGCTGAGCCCCTGAAGCTGGGCAGGAGTGAGATCATCCAGTAGATATATAAATTCCTTGACCTTATCAACCAGCCGCTGCAAGTCCCATTCTTCCGGGGGCAGATCAGGGTTCACATAGGCCTCAACAATGTCATCGATGGTACGTTCTCCATAGCCCAACACCTGAAGCTTCAGCTCCCGTCCCTCAAGAACCCGTCGACGCTCCGCATAGACGGCTTTGCGTTGGTTGTTCATCACTTCATCGTATTCAAAAACATCCTTACGTTGATCGTAATAATAGGTTTCAACTTTCTTCTGGGCGCCCTCCAGAGAACGGGTCAGCATGCCTGATTCAATCGGCATATCTTCCTCCACCCGGAAGGCATTCATGAGACCTGCCACTCGATCACCCCCAAAGATTCGGAGCAGATTGTCTTCGAGTGACAGGAAGAATCGGGTCGTACCAGGATCTCCCTGGCGCCCTGAACGCCCACGGAGCTGGTTATCAATGCGTCGGGATTCATGGCGTTCCGTGCCGATCACGTGCAAGCCTCCGGCCTCTCTTACATTGCTTTCTTCCTGCTTAACGACGAGATCGTATTCAGACTTGATGCGGCGGATCAGATCCCGCATCTGTTGAATCTGTGGATCACTGGTGGGAGCCTTTTCCGCCGCAAGAGCGATGCGATCCTCCAGTTCCAGGAGCGTGAGGGATCGATCACCCCACTGATTGACCAACTCCTTGGAGAGCGCCACCAGCGCCTGTTCCGTCTCCTCAGACAGCGAACAGGGATAGAGCGTTCCCAGGGCACGGCCCACCGGGGTGCGCTGCGACGTTGGCAACTCCCCTTG
Organism: Aphanothece sp.; assembly: GCA_040375715.1. Lineage (GTDB taxonomy): Bacteria > Cyanobacteriota > Cyanobacteriia > PCC-6307 > Cyanobiaceae > Cyanobium. The sequence goes on along the minus strand of JBEIRX010000007.1, from coordinate 47,853 downwards.
GAAGCCCCCCCCTCCTTCCGGTGAGCGCTGATAAGGAATCGGAGCGCCGTGGCCCTCCTCCGGACGCACCAGACAGGGAAGTAGAACCTCCCTGCATTTGAGGCGGGCCATGTAATCACTGTTCCCACCGAGGATGATGTCCGTTCCACGGCCTGCCATGTTGGTGGCGATGGTGACAGCACCGGCACGGCCAGCCTGGGCAACGATTTCAGCCTCCCGTTCCACATTCTCCGGCTTGGCATTGAGGAGGTTGTGGGGAATGGCCAGCTCAGAAAGAAGGGAAGACAGCAGCTCGGACTTTTCAACACTCGTGGTGCCCACCAGTACGGGGCGCCCCCTGCCATGGATTTCAGCAGTTTCATTGGCGACCGCCCGCCATTTTGCTGTTTCCGTCTTGTAGACCTGATCCGTCCAATCCGTACGAGAGCTGACGCGATTGGTGGGAACCGTTGTGACTTCAAGTTTATAGGTCTTTTCAAACTCAAGTTCTTCAGTTTTTGCAGTACCAGTCATGCCTGCCAGCCGGGGGTAAAGCAAAAAGAAATTCTGATAGGTGATGCTGGCAAGAGTCTGGGTTTCCGGCTGGATTGGCAAACTTTCCTTTGATTCGATGGCCTGATGCAGGCCATCGCTCCATCGGCGACCGGGCATGACACGACCGGTAAATTCATCAACAATCACCACTTCCTGGTTGCGCACAATATAATTGACGTCCTTCGAAAACAATTCCTTTGCCTTCAGGGCATTGTTGATGAAATGAGCCCAGGGATCCGAAGAGTCATATAGATCATGGATCCCGAGAAGACTTGCGGCATGGGCATAGCCCTGATCCGTAAGTGTGACATTACGCCGTTTTTCATCAACCTCATAATCGCCCTCTGGATCAATGCCATCTTTGCCAAGCTCAGGTGATCTCACCAAGCGTGCAGCCACATCCGAGGCAAGGCGATATTTTTCCTGGGGACGTTCAACCTGGCCTGAGATGATCAGGGGCGTGCGAGCTTCATCAATTAGAATGGAATCAACTTCATCTATAACGCAATATTGAAAATCCCGTTGCACAATATCTAATATATCAGTGGCCATGTTGTCACGGAGATAGTCAAAGCCTAACTCCGAGTTCGTGGCATAAGTGATATCGCAAGCATAATTTTTCTTGCGATCAGAAGGAAGCATGTCCTGCTGGATCAATCCCACGCTCAAGCCCAGAAAACGATGAATCTGGCCCATCCATTCAGCATCTCTTCGTGCCAGGTAATCATTCACAGTCACCACATGCACTCCCTGACCAGTGAGTGCATTCAGATAGGCCGGCAAGGTGGCCACAAGGGTCTTACCTTCGCCAGTTTTCATCTCCGCAATCTGGCCATCGTGCAACACCATCCCACCGATCAGCTGCACATCGAAATGGCGCATCCCTAACACCCGTTTTCCGGCTTCACGAACAACCGCGAAAGCCTGGGGCAAAAGCTCATCCAGGAGTTGCTTCTTCCGCGCTGGACCATCAACTTTGTCCAGCTTTTCTCGGAATTCAGCCGTCAGACCTCGCAGCTCATCATCCGTCAAGGGAGAAATCTCCTCCTCCAGGAGATTGATATCAGAAACCAGAGGTTGATAACGCTTGAGCTTGCGTGTGTTTGGATCGCCCAGCAGCAGCTTGAGCATGGGGGAACATCAGACTTATCTTGAATGACCACCCTACCACTTCCTACACTTTGCGACCTGAGACAACGAACAGAGCACAAAACAAATGGTCCCGAGAGGTCAGAGCACTCCTGCTGTGATGAGCGACAGCAAAGAAACAACAGAACCCTTGCAAGCTTGCCGGCGCTCTTTGAAAATCATCCGCCACAGCAGGGGGGCTCGGGGCTTCAGGCTGGGACTGGGACCAGATTTCAGGCCGGTCAAGGCTCTGCTGCAGCTTCAGCGGTTGCTGGATGCGAATGCGTTCTGGGCTCGGGGGCGGTCCATGGGGGACCTGAAGCACATGCTGCGGCACAGTGCGGTCTGCGTGACGGCCTGGACTGGCAACAGGCTGGTGGGGTTCGGCCGGGCAACAGGAGATGGTGTTTACAGGGGCACCATCTGGGACCTGGTGGTGGAGGGGGACTTCAGCGGGCAGGGAGTGGGTGGTGCTGTGGTGGAAGCCCTGCTGGCGAGTCCGGCCCTGGCAGGTTGTGAGAGGGTTTATCTGATGACAACCAACAGCGCAGGGTTTTACAAGAAGATGGGATTTGCGATCAATCAGTCTCAGGTGCTGATGATCAGGGACAAAAGCGGATGAAGAGATTCGAACTCTCGACCCTCTCCTTGGCAAGGAGATGCTCTACCACTGAGCTACATCCGCGATCTGCTGCGGGTGGCCGCAGGATCAGGGTTCCTCGATGATGATCCACCGGGAACTAGCCCAGCATGCCCCATCGCCAGGGACTCCGTCAAATGTCCAGCGTGGCACCATCAGGATCCGTGCTGAGGCTGAAGCGGCTCTGACCCCTTCGCACCAGCCAGAAGACGGAGCGTTTTCATGAGCACAACACAATCGAGGAGCGGCCCGGCATTGCGAATGTAATACAAATCATAGCCAAGCTTGATGCGGCTATCTTCAACAGAAGCACCGTATGGATAGCAGACCTGAGCCCATCCACTCAGGCCTGGTTTCACCCAATGGCGAATGGAATAATGGGGAATCGCTTGGTGCAAAGTCTCTTCAAATTCAGGACGCTCTGGGCGGGGGCCGATCAGGCTCATCTCCCCTTTGAGCACACTCAACAGTTGGGGGAGTTCATCAATGCGTAAACGCCGCAACCATTTGCCGACGGCTGTTATGCGGGGATCATCCCGTTGCGCCCATTGCACCCCCTTGCTCTCTGCTCCGTGGCGCATGCTTCGCAATTTCCAGATTTGGATCGGCATTCCATAGAGCCCGGTTCGGATCTGTTTGTAGAACACCGGCGCACCATCCTCGAGGCGGATCAACGCACAGGCCAGGAGAAGCAATGGCAGGCTGAGCAAAAGCAACAAACCGGCCACCACCACATCTCCCAACCTTTTCACACGCCATCCCCAACGCCCTGGCTGAAGCTCAAATCCCTCGGCATGCAGCAGGGTGCGGCTTGAAAACAGCTCTGGAGGCACCCGCTGCAGATAACGCTCCGCCCAGGCCACCAGGGTGCACACGGAAGCACCACGGCCACGCGTGGCAAGAAGATCCTGCAGAAGCTCATCATCAAGATCAGCGGTTTCGCTGACAGCAACACCATCAAACGTTCTGATTAGGAAAGGCTGGCGCTTTGCAAATAGGCCACTTGAGCAGTAGTCGGAATCAACCAATCCCTCAAGACCCTGACGCTTGATTTCCTTGCGCAGCAAACGAATTTCACCAACACTCCCTACGATCAGCCAGCGGTTTTTGCGCGTGGGTGATCGGTTGGCAGCCCACTGGGCTGCTGTGGAAAAAAGGGTGGTGCCCAGCAGGACAGGGAGAACAAAACCACGGTATGTACGAGGGTCGCCGCTCTGCAAACCCCAGTTCAGAAGGACCACCACAACCATCAGCACAAGCAATGCAACGGCCGGAGTGCGAAGCAGCCGCCAGGCCTTGAAATCGGAGTGATCCTGCCTGGAGTAACGCCCCAGCAAATAGGACATTCCAATCCAAAGAATCAGCAGAGCTGCCAGGGATTTGGTGAAACCAGGTAGGAAGCCGAAGCGAAACTGGAACAGCAGGTTGTAAAACCCGATGAGCAGGAGGGCGTCGCAGCCCGCAAGAAAAACCAGCGTTCTGCGCTGGCGCATCCATGGGGCTCGCCACCACATGCCCTTAACCGGGCAGGTTGGTCATCAGACTTCCCATTTCCAGCGCCTGCAGTCCGTAGCTCCAGCCGAGGTTGTTCTTGATGCCAGCCCGCTCCAGCGCCTGTTGCAGGGTGTCTGTGGTGAGCACTCCAAAAATCACAGGAACGCCTGTTGCACGGGAGACCGCCGCCACTCCCTTGCTCACTTCGGCCACCACAACATCGAAGTGCGGGGTATCGCCGCGGATGACGGCACCCAGGGTGACCACCACCTGGTAGCGGCCTGAGGCAGCCATCCTCTGAGCCACCAGGGGGATCTCAAAACTGCCGGGCACCCAGGCCACATCCAGCTGAGAACTCTGGGGGGAGGTGTCAATGCCATGGCGAGCCAGACAGTCCTGGCAACCGCTGAGCAATTTGCCGGTGATTAAGTCATTGAACCGCGCCACCACCAATGCGATGCGCAGACCGGAAGCGTTGGTGAACGTTCCTTCGTAAACAGCCAAAGGGTCAAACCACGAAATAGCTCATGCCCCAGTTCAGCAGCACCAGCCCAACCCAAGCCAAGCCGCCGATGAGGATCAATCTGTTCGAACGGCCCACGTCTTCACTGCTGGCGTAGAGGACAGGCACCGCAACGATCAACGCAAAGGACAGCACCACAAGGGCCAGAACGGTGAGCGTGTTGATGATCTGCATGGGTGTTTGGCTTGCTGGCCGATTCAGGCATTGGCCGGATTCTCACACGACAGGCCCTCTCCAGGGGAACCTCCAGCCTGCATCCTTCACAAGTTGTCGGAGGTTCCGCAGCAGGCACTACCGCTGGCGCCCGTTAACATCAGCCCCCACTACCCTCAGCGTCATGAGCGGGGCGAGCACTCAGCAACTCCTCCTGGTTTCCGCAGAGGATCTGGGGGAGACTCCTCACCCCATTGCCCTCGCTCTCGCCGAAGAGGCCCTGGGGGAGAAGGCCCTCGAGGCCGATGGGGCAGCCCGACCCCGGCAGCGCCAGGTGCTCCCCACCTCTTCGCCCCCCCCCAGGGACAGCGCTAAGAGGGAGAGAGAACCCTCGCCCAGCGAGTCTTCCCATCCGGATGACGAGCCCCGCTGGGCTCACCACGGCCTGGTTGATCCCCAGGAGCTCACCCCGATGCTGCGCCACTACGTGGCGCTGAAAGCCGCGCACCCCGACAGGGTGTTGCTCTACCGACTGGGGGACTTCTTTGAGTGCTTCTTCGAAGATGCGATCACCGTGTCGCGGTTGCTGGAGCTTTCCCTCACCGGCAAGGAGGGGGGCAAGACCATCGGCCGGGTTCCCATGGCGGGGATACCTCACCATGCGGCGGAACGCTATTGCTCCGAACTGGTGCAACGGGGATTGAGCGTCGCCCTCTGCGACCAGCTGGAAACCACTCCCTCCAAGGGCCATCTGCTTCGCCGGGAGATCACCCGGGTGCTGACGCCTGGCACCGTTCTGGAGGAGGGGATGCTGGCCGCACGGCGGAACAACTGGCTCTGTGCCGTGCTCCCCCAGGGGGCTCGCTGGGGCCTGGCCGTGGCCGATGTGAGCACAGGGGAGTTCCGGGTGAGCGAGCAGGAGGGCCTAGCAGCCCTGCACCAGGAACTGCTCCAGCTCGAGGCCGCGGAGGTGGTTTGGCCGGAGCCGGTGGAGCAGGAGGGGGGTGAGGAGACCACACCCCCCTGGTGTCCCAAGGAGCTGCGGCACACCCCGCAGCCACGCACGCCCTTTGAGGCCCCCCACGCCCGCCGCCGGCTGCTGGAGCGCTACCGCCTGGCCAGGCTCGAGGGCCTTGGACTCGGGGAGGCTCCCCTGGCCCTGCGAGCCGCCGGAGGGCTGCTGGCCTACCTCGACAGCACCCAACCCGACCCGGAAGCTGCCCAGGGGGAGCGGGAACCGATCCCCCTGGAGCGGCCCCGGCTGTGGCATGCAGGCGACCAGCTCGTGCTCGACGCCCAGACCCGCCGCAATCTGGAGCTGACCCGCACCCAGATGGGAGGACGCTTCGAGGGCTCCCTGCTCTGGGCCCTGGATCGGACGGTCACGGCCATGGGCGCCCGCTGCCTCAGGCGCTGGGTGGAGGCTCCTCTCGTTCAGATCGCCCCCATCCTGGAGCGACAACAGGGCTTGAGCGAGCTGGTGGAGAAGCGGAGTCTGCGGTTGGCCCTGCGCCGCCTGCTGCGCCCCATGGCCGATCTGGAGCGGCTGGCCGGGCGGGCTGGAGCCGGAACCGCCTCGGCCCGGGATCTGGTGGCCCTGGCAGATGGACTGGAACGCCTCCCCCGCCTTGCGGAACTGCTGCAGGGGGCGGCCAGCGGCCCCCTGCGCACCCTGGCGAGCGCCCAACCCGAGCTGGTCGCCCTGGCCGCCGAGCTGCGCCACACCCTCGTTGACACCCCTCCCCTGAGCCTCAGCGAAGGCGGGCTGATCCATGACGGGGTGGATCCGCGCCTGGATGGTCTGCGCAACCAGCTGGATGATCAGGAGCGCTGGCTGGCCGATCAGGAAAGGCAGGAGCGACAGCTCAGCGGCAATGCCAACGTTCGGCTGCAGTACCACCGCACCTTCGGCTATTTCCTTGCCGTGAGCCGTGCCAAGGCCCAGGCGGTGCCCGACCACTGGATCCGCCGCCAGACCCTCGCCAATGAGGAGCGCTTCGTGACCCCAGCCCTCAAGGAGCGGGAGGGGCGCATCCTCCAGCTGCGCACCCGGGCCGCCCAGCGGGAAGTTGAGCTCTTCACGGCCCTGCGCCAGCTGGTGGGCCAGCAGGCCGAACCGATCCGGGCCGCCGCTCGGCGGGTGGCCGGTTTGGATGCGCTGGCCTCCCTGGCGGAGGTGGCTGCCACGGAGGGCTACTGCTGCCCGGAGATCGTGCTGGGGAGAGAGCTCACCATCGAGGCCGGTCGCCATCCGGTGGTGGAACAACTGCTGGTGGATGCCCCCTTCACCCCGAATCCCATCGCCCTGGGGGGAGAACAGGGCGGGGCTCCCGACCTGCTGGTGCTCACCGGCCCCAATGCCAGCGGCAAGAGCTGCTACCTCCGACAGACCGGCCTCCTCCAACTGATGGCACAGATCGGCAGCTGGGTGCCCGCCAGGTCGGCCCGCTTCAGCCTTGCGGATCGGATCTTCACCCGCGTGGGAGCCGTGGACGATCTGGCCACGGGGCAATCCACCTTCATGGTGGAGATGGCTGAAACCGCCAACATCCTTCACCACGCCGGCTCCCACTCCCTGGTGCTGCTCGATGAGATCGGGCGTGGCACCGCCACCTTCGACGGGCTGGCGATCGCCTGGGCCGTGGCGGAGTCGCTGGCGGAGGATCTGGGAGCCCGCACAGTGTTCGCCACCCACTACCACGAACTCAACGAGCTGGCGGCCCTCCTGCCGAATGTGGCCAACGCCCAGGTGCTCGTGGAGGAAACCGGGGAGGATCTGCTCTTCCTGCACCAGGTGGTTCCTGGTGGGGCCAGTCGCAGCTATGGCATTGAGGCGGCAAGGCTCGCTGGGGTGCCAGCTTCGGTGGTGCGTCGGGCGCGGGAGGTGCTGGGACGCATCGAGACCAACAGCCACGTTGCCCTTGGGTCGGGCCTAGGGCGAGCCCATCCGTAGGACCCTCAAGAAGGCGGGCAGCAGCTTGCGAGCCCCCTCCCGCGAGAGATGGTCAGTGTCCCGCAGCAGGCGGGAGATGTTGTAGTTGCGGCAACCCTTCAGGCAGAGCACCTCCAGGGGGTCGAACAGCCGCACACCCGGCGGCAGACCTGCCGCAAGCTGACGATTGAGCAGCCGGGCAGACGCCTGCTCGCCAGCCACCAGCCCGTCACAACGCTGTGCCCCCTGCACGTTGAACCACTCCTGACGGCAGGTGAAATACTCCACATTCCTGGGGGTGGCTCCCACCACCACCACCTGCAGCCCCCTGGCCTTGGCCAGGGCAGCAAAGCGCTCCACCCCCCAGCGCCACACGTCCCACTTGTCCTTGGCCTCACTCAGCGGCACCCCACTCGCGCCGCGAAACTGATTGCGGGTGTCCCTGAGGTCATGGGCATCGCCCAGGTGGCTGAGCAGATAGTTCACAACCACCACCGTGTCGCCAGGGCGCCCATGCTCGAGGAAGTAAGCCTCCGCTGCCCTCTGGAAACGGGAGCAGTTGGGTTCCAGATGGCCATGGCGGCTGTCGGGGAAAGGACAGCCCGGCCGGCTGAAGATCGAGATGCCGAACCCCTCCTCCCGCAGCCCGGCCGCCACGGGCGAGAAGGCCATCGCATGGCTGTCGCCCACCACGAACACGTGGGGAGCCTGCTCCGCTGCGGCCTTGCCTCGCCGGGCGGGCGGGGCGGAACACTGCGCGGCGTAGCGGGCAAAGGAGGCCTGATCCTGGAGCACGGTGGCGTCGGTGGTCTGGGTATTGCACACCTCCGGATCGATCGTGGTGCCGGACACCGCCAGATCGGTCCAGGCCTCAGCCCGCTCCGTGCCATGGAACTGGCCCAGGAACAGCTGATGACGGAGGGGAACCTTGAGCACCCACACGCCCAGCGCCGCCACCCCTGCCGCCAGGAGTCCCACCAGGATGGTGACCCCGGGCGTGGCTGCCCAGCTCCGCTGGCGAAGGGGGCGCTCCACCCAGTGGTAGGAACCGAGTGCCAGGGCCCCGATCAGCCCCACCTGGAGGGGCAGGGTGGCCAGGCTGATCCCGATAGTCCATCGGCTCAGCACCAGCACCGGCCAGTGCCAGAGATAAAGGGAATAGGACAACAGCCCAAGGACCACAGCCCAGGGGTGGGCCAGCACCCCCACCAGCCGACGCTCGCGCCCGGCCAGCCCCATGGCCAGCACCGCCAGCGTGAGGGCCACCACCACCACGGTGGCCTGCAGTTCGAGGCCGCGGGGGAGATAGAGCGCCGCCAGCAACAGCACCAGCGGCACCAGCGAGGGCAGGCGTTGCCAGGGGCCCAGCAGGCGGCCGGAGCGGTGCAGCAGGAACAGCAGGGCCCCTGCCGCCAGCTCCCAGAAGCGGGGAGGCATCAGGAAATAGGCGGCCTCCTGGTGGTGGCGGGCCAGATCCACGAAATGCCACAGAGAAACCACTCCGGCCAAGGCAAGCACCAGAAACAGCCGCCTGGCACCTCCGGAGGCCCCCCGGGCCCATCCGGTGAACCAGAGCAGGAGGGGAAACACGAGATAGAACTGCTCCTCCACCCCAAGCGACCAGGTCTGCAGAAAGGCGTTGAGATCGGTGCTGCGGGCGAAATAATCCACCGATTCCCTGTGCAGAAACAGATTCGAGAAGCCGAACAGGGCGGAAAGGCCCGTCTGCAGCGAGGCCGTGGGGCGGGTGTCGAAGAAGGACACCAGCAGGCTCGTCACCAGGACGCACACCACCAGCGCCGGCAGGATGCGCCGGAAGCGCCGGCTGTAAAACCTCGCCAGAAAAGCGCCCAGGCTCCGCCCTTCAGGCTGCGCCGCCAGGGAGGAGGTGATCACAAAGCCGGAGATTACAAAAAAGATGTCCACCCCCAGATAGCCGCTGGGCAGGGCATCCCGATGGAAGTGATTGGCGATCACGGCCAGCACCGCCAGGGCCCTCAGGCCGTCGATCTCCGGGCGGTAGGCAGAGCGAGAGGAAACGGACTCTGGCGTGCTGGGAAGCGAATTTGGCATCGTTGAACCTAAGGCTCTGGTTGGAGCCAGGCCCCTCGCAACAGGGCATTGGCAGCGGCGGCCACCAGGGCCGCCCCCCCCCGACTTCCCTCCAAACGGATCTGGGGCAGTCCGCTGCACGCCAGCCGGCGCTTGCTCTCCGCCACTCCCACAAAACCCACCGGCATGCCGATCACCAGAGCGGGAAGGGGCACGGCGCCCGAGGCCGTGAGGGCGAGCAGCCGTTCGAGGGCTGTAGGGGCACTGCCGATCAGAACCACCGCGCCGGGATGGCGCTCCAGGGCAGTGGTCATGCCTTCGGCGGCCCGGGTGCCTCCCTCGGGGGCCACCTCTGGAGCCCAGTCCAACACCGATTGGACCGCGTTGGCGAAGGTGCGCCGGGCCATCGGGCTCACTGCCGCCGCAGCCATGGCGGTGTCCGTCAGGATCGGTGCTCCCGCGGCAAGGGCGCAGGCGCCCAGCTCACAGGCTCCCGGACTGAACCGCAGATCGGGGGCCAGGTTGAGATCGCCACTACTGTGCACCAGGCGTTCCAGCACGTCCCGCTCCAGGCCCCAGAGCCCGGTCTCCCCCAGCAAGAGACGGATGCGCCGCAGGCTTTCGGTGAAGATCGGATGGTCAAGATCGTTCAAGGTGGCCCCTGATGCCCATCCACCTCTACTGGGGCGACGACGAGGCCAGCCGCGGCCGGGCGGTGGAGGAGCTGGTGGAGAGCACTCTGGATTCAACCTGGGCGGCCATGAACCTCACCCGGCTGGATGGTCAGGATGGGGAGCAGGCGCGCCGTGCCCTGGAGGAGGCCCGCACCCCTCCCCTGGGGGCCGGAGGGCGGGTGATCGTGCTACAGCGCAGCCCCTTCTGCGGCACCTGTCCGCCTGCCCTATCGGAGGCCCTGGAGGCCTGCCTGGGGGCCATCCCCGAACTCACCCATCTGGTGCTGGTGAGCAGCGGCAAACCCGATGCCCGGCTGCGCACCACCAAAGCCCTGCGTGCGCTCGCCGAGGAGAGGAGCTTTCCCTTGCCCGCCAGCTGGGATGGGGCCGGCAAGCTGGAACTCGTGCAACGCACGGCCCGGGATCTGGGGCTCACCCTGGAACCCCGGGCCGCCGAAACCCTGGCGGAGGCCATCGGCAGCGACAGCGCCAGGCTGGCCAGCGAACTGGAGAAACTCCGCGTGTACGGCGGCACGAAGATCAACGCCGAGGCGGTGGCCCAGTTGGTGGAAGGCCGCAGCAGCACGGCCCTGGCGGTGGGCGAGGCTCTTCTGGCCGGCAGGCCCGCAGAGGCCATCGCCCTCCTGGATCACCTGCTGGCCGCCAATGAACCGGCCCTGCGGATCGTCGCTTCCCTCACCAGTCAGATCCGGGGCTGGTTGTGGGTGGCCCTCCTGGATGCCCAGGGGGAGCAAGACGTCGGGGTGATCGCCAAGGCGGCCGGCATCGGCAACCCCAAACGGATCTATGTGCTGCGCAAGCAACTGCGGGGGCACAGCGCCGACCATCTGCTTGGTCTGCTGCGGCAGCTCCTGGACGCGGAGGCCGCTCTCAAGCGCGGCGGCGATCCCGCCGAAACCTTCCGAGAGGCCTGGCTGCTGCCTGTGAGCTCTCCTCGATAAGTTGGCTGCCAACAGCACACGCCCTCGGATGACGCTCCTGGTCCAGAAATTCGGCGGCACTTCCGTCGCCGACGTGGAACGGATCCAGGCTGTGGCCCGTCGCATCGCCGCCAGCCGGGAAGCCGGCTACGAACTGGTGGTGGTGGTGTCGGCGATGGGGCACAGCACCGATGAGCTCTCCGCCTTGGCCAGGGCCATCAGCACCTCGCCGCCCCAGCGGGAGATGGACATGCTGCTCTCGACAGGGGAGCAGGTGTCGATCGCCCTGTTGGCCATGGCCCTCCATCGCCTCGGCGTGCCGGCCATCTCCATGACCGGCGCCCAGGCGGGCATCATCACCGAATCGGCCCACGGCAGGGCCCGCATCCTGGAGATCCGCACGGACCGGCTCTGGAGACGCCTCGAGGAGGGCCATGTGGTGGTGGTCGCCGGATTCCAGGGCACCAGCAGCGGCCCTTCGGGCATCCCGGAGATCACCACCCTCGGGAGAGGAGGCTCGGACACCTCGGCCGTGGCCCTGGCCGCCGCCCTGGGAGCCGAGGCCTGTGAGATCTACACGGATGTGCCCGGGGTGCTCACCACTGATCCACGCAAGGTGCCGGATGCCCAGCTGATGGACAGGGTGAGCTGCGACGAGATGCTCGAACTGGCCAGCCTGGGGGCCGCCGTGCTCCATCCCAGGGCGGTGGAGATCGCCCGAAACTATGGCGTTCCCCTAGTGGTGCGTTCCAGCTGGAGCGACGATCCGGGCACCACGCTCACCAGCGGCCTCAGCCGCCCCGTGGGGGGCGATGGCCTGGAACTCGGCAAACCCGTGGATGGAGCGGAACTGGAACGGGGCCAGGCGGTGCTGGCCCTCTCCGGCCTGCCGGACCAGCCCGGCGTCGCGGCCCGTCTCTTTGAGGCCCTGGGAGACGCGGGGCTGAACGTGGATCTGATCGTGCAATCCACCCACGAGGGTGCCAGCAATGACATCGCCTTCACCGTCGGGGAGAGCGAGCTTGAGCGGACCCGCCAGGTGTGTCAGCACCTCCTGGAGGACATGGCGGCCGCTGAAACCCGTCTGACGGCGGAGCCCGGTATGGCGAAGATCAGCATCTCGGGGGCAGGCATCATGGGACGCCCTGGGGTGGCGGCCAGGTTGTTCGACACCCTGGCCCGCCTGGGCATCAATCTGCGCCTGATCGCCACCAGCGAGGTGAAAGTGAGCTGCGTGGTGGAGGGCAGCCAGGGCAGCAAGGCGCTGCGGGCAGCAGCGGAGGCCTTTGCCCTGGGGGAAACCCAGCTCCGTGAAGGTCCCCTACCCGCCCAGCCCGGGGCTCCAGCGGTGCGGGGGGTGGCCCTGGATCTCAATCAAGTGCAGATCACAGTGAAAGGGGTGCCGGACCGGCCGGGGGCAGCAGCGGCCATCTGCCGCTCCCTGGCAGACAGCGGCATCAGCCTGGATGCCATCGTGCAATCGGAGCGATTGCGTCCCGCCCAGCCGGGGAGCAGTGCCAGCAGCCGGGACATGAGCTTCATCCTGCGGCGCGGCGACCGTCCCGGGGCAGAAGCCGCCCTCAGCCCATTGCTGCAGCAGTGGCCGGGGGCCAGCTTTGAGGAAGGAGCGGCCATCGCCAGGGTCAGCGCGGTGGGGGCTGGCATGGCCTGCACGGCCGGCACGGCCGCCCGCATGTTTCGCGCCCTGGCGGATGCGGCGATCAACATCGAGATGATTGCCACCAGTGAAATCCGCACGAGCTGTGTGGTGGCCGAGGCCGACGGCGTGCGGGCGTTGCAGGTCATCCACGGCGCCTTCGGGTTGGGGGGGCACCACACCCATCAAGTGGAGGGAACGGAAGCGCCGGATCTTCCCTGACCGCCGAGGGCAGCGGCTCAGGGCTTGCCCACCAGCTTCTGGCGCAATCCTTTGATCCGGTCGCGCAGGTTGGCCGCCTCCTCGAACTCCAGATTTTTCGCCGCCGCCTTCATCTTCTCCTCCAGCTGCTGGATGAGCTCCGGCAGCGAATCCAGGGGCACCGCGTTGTGCTCGGCCTGCTCGGTGGCCTCCTCCAGCTGTTCATCGTTGAGGCGCCTTGACACCTCGAGAAAAGCCAGGATGGCATTGCCGGCACGCTTTCCGGCGGGTCTGGGAGTGATGCCATGCCGGGTGTTGTAGGCCTCCTGGAGGGCCCGGCGCCGGGCCGTTTCCGTGATGGCCTTGTCCATGCTCTCGGTGAGGGTGTCGGCATAGAGCAGGGCTACACCCTCCACGTGGCGAGCGGCCCGGCCAATGGTCTGGATAAGGGAACGTTCGGCCCGCAGGAAGCCCTCCTTGTCGGCATCGAGAATCGCCACCAGCGACACCTCCGGCAGGTCGAGCCCCTCCCGCAGCAGGTTGACACCCACAAGCACGTCATATTCACCGTTGCGCAGGTCCTGGATGATCTCGATCCGCTCGATGGAGTGAATCTCGGAGTGGAGGTAGCGCACCCGCACCCCGTGCTCGGCCAGATAATCCGTGAGATCCTCCGCCATCCGTTTGGTGAGGGTGGTCACCAGCACCCGCTCCTGCTTGGCTGCCCTCAGCCGGATCTCACCGAGGAGGTCATCCACCTGCCCTTCCGTCGGGCGCACCTCCACGATGGGATCCAGCACGCCGGTGGGGCGGATCACCTGCTCCACCACCCCGGTGCCGCTCTGGGCCAGCTCCCAGGTGCCGGGAGTGGCGCTCACGAAGATCGTCTGATTGGCCTTCTGCCAGAACTCCTCCCCTTTCAGGGGCCGGTTGTCCGCCGCGCTGGGCAGCCGAAATCCATGCTCGATGAGCACCTGCTTACGGCTCTGATCGCCGTTGTACATGGCCTGCAGCTGGCTGCAGGTGACATGGCTCTCATCCACCACCAGCAGCCAATCCTTGGGGAAGTAATCAATCAGGCACTCGGGAGGGAAGCCTGCCTGCCGTCCAGCCAGATGACGGGCATAGTTCTCTACCCCGTTGCAGTAGCCCACCTGCTCCAACATCTCCAGGTCATAGGCCGTGCGTTGCTCCAGCCGCTGGGCCTCCAGGAGCCGCCCCTGGCTGTGCAGCTGCTCCAGCCGCTCGGCGAGCTCCAGGCGGATCGCCTGGATGGCCGCCTGCAGTCGCTCCTTCGGGGTGACGAAGTGCTTGGCTGGGTAGATGTTGATGCTCTCCAGGCTCTGCAGAATCTCACCCGTGGTGGGATCCACATAGCGGATGGCCTCCACCTCATCGCCGAACAACTCCACCCGCACCAGTCGATCTTCATAGGCGGGGCCAATTTCAAGGACATCCCCCCGCACACGGAAGCGTCCGCGGCTGATTTCCAGATCATTGCGGGAGTATTGATTGTTCACCAGCTCCCGCAGAGAAGCCCGCAGATTCAAGGTGGCTCCCACCTCGAACTTCACAGCGGCTTTCAAGTATTCAGAGGGAATACCCAAGCCATAAATACAACTGATTGAAGCCACAACAATCACATCGCGGCGCTCAAACAGGGATCGGGTTGCCGAATGCCGCAACATATCGATCTCTTCATTGATCGATGCGGTCTTGGCGATGTAGGTATCCGAGACCGGCACATAGGCCTCGGGCTGATAATAATCGTAGTAAGAGATGAAATATTCAACCGCGTTGTTTGGAAAGAACTCCCGCAGCTCATTGCAAAGCTGGGCTGCCAGGGTCTTGTTATGGGCAAGCACCAGGGCCGGCCGGCCGGTGCGGGCGATCACGTTGGCGATCGTGAAGGTCTTGCCGGTGCCGGTGGCACCCAGGAGTGTCTGAAACCGCTGCCCACCATCCACACCCCGCACCAAGGCCTCAATGGCCGTGGGCTGGTCCCCCTGGGGGGTGTAAGGAGCCTGGAGCTGGAAGGGCATCACCCCATTCTGACCGCAGGCAACCTGGACGGAGCCGCCGTTGGGCAGGAAGGGGAGGCGTCAGGCCAGGTGGCCGGTGAGCAGAGCGATGGCGCGGGTGAGCGGCACCTCAAGCCCGAGGGCGCGCAGCAGGAAGAAGCTGATCAGGCTATACACCAGAGACCCGAGCACAGCGCTGGCGAATCCGTTCCGCAGACGGAACCCTTGAATGAACCAGGCCGTGAGGGCGAAGAGAAAGATGGAGATCAGCCAATCGAAGAGGAAGCCCACAGGGATCAGGCCCCCCAGCGTGGTGATCAGCTTGAGGGGAGCCAGGACAAAGCGCAGAGGCCACATCAGCAGGGTTCCCAGCAGGCCGATGACGGCAGCGGAGAGGAGGGCTACCTGAAAGTTGGCCATCTCCACCCCCAGCGGCAATCTGGAGATGAGCAGCAGGATGGCGGCTCGGATCGGCCACTGGAGCAGCCAGAGGAGTGAACCGACCATGGGGCCCATCAGAGCAGAACTTCAGACACCATAGGCATGGGTACCGAGGGCAGCAACGAGAGGGGAAGCCGCCTCCCGGAGACCGCGCACCACAGCCACCATGGCCACCTCATCACTGAGACGATTCACAGCGGAACCCACCCCCACCCCGGAGGCCCCTGCCGCCAGCGCCATGGGCACGGTGACAGCGGAGAGACCGGAGGCACAGAGCACAGGAAGGGGTTTCTCGGCAGCGGCAAGGGCCCGGCTGATGGCGAAGGTGGCCGCCAGGGTGGGGGCAGCTTTTTCGATCAGGCCGAGAACGCCGGCGCTGTGGGGCCGTGCGCTGGTGCCCCCTTCCGTCTGAATCCAGTCCGCACCGGCATGGGCGAGAGCCACGGCCAGCTGTTCCTGTTGATCGAGAGGAAGCCCATGGGGAACGGTGACGGACAGCACCACCTCCGGCAGGAGCGCCCGGGTGCGCTCGGTGAGACGCAGCACCTCCTCCGCCTCAAAGCGCAGCCCCTGGGCATAGAAGGCATCGAAGTTGCCGATCTCCACCATGGCGGCACCTGCTGCCACGGCTGGGGGAAACAACTCGGGATCTACCGCGGAGACGCAGAGCGGCAGCCCCGGAGCCACCCCCTGAATATGCTGCACCAGGGAGGCATCACAGGCGAGATCAAGAAGATCACCCCCTCCCGCCGCCGCGGCCCTGGCGATTCTCTCTACCGAAGCCTGGTCGCGGTTCGTCAGGCCGGCAATCACTTTGAGAAGCCGGCGCTGCCCGATGGCCTCCTGGAGGGAGACAGGCAGGCTGGAGTGACGCGACATCTGCAGGCACGCGAGGTTGTGACCCCGATTCTCCCATCCGATGCCGCGCCTCCGGAGCGCCGCTGGGGAGCCGACCAGGACAAATTGCACCGGCATCTGCTGCGCCGGCCCTCCTTGCTGCCGAAGGGCGCCACTCTGCTGTTGGCCCTCTCCGGCGGGCAGGACTCCATGGCGCTGCTCGGGCTGCTCAGGGATCTGCAGCCCCTGCACCACTGGCAGCTGGCCCTCTGGCACGGCAACCATGGCTGGCACGGGGCCGCCTCCGGCCAGGCCGCGGGCCTCTCCGCCTGGGCAGAAGCGGAGGGACTCTCCCTGCGCTGTGACCGCGCAGAGCCAGTGCCGGCGAACGAGGAACAGGCCCGCCAGTGGCGCTACAGCTGTCTGCAGCAGCAGGCGGATGCCCTCGGTTGCAGCCATGTGGTGACGGCCCACACCGCCACGGACCGGGCTGAAACCCTGCTGATGCATCTGGCCCGCGGCAGCCACCGCCGAGGGCTCGGGTCCCTCCGGGCGATGCGCCCGCTGGCCGGGGGGGTGGTGCTGGTGCGACCGTTGCTGCCCTTCACCCGCGCCGACACCGCCAGGATCTGCCGCGAGATGGAGCTGCCCCTCTGGATCGATCCCAGCAACGATGATCCCTCCTTCACTCGCAACAGGGTGCGGGCCGAGGTTCTCCCCGTGCTGGAGGCCCTCCATCCGGGCGCCACCCTTCGCATTGCAGCCACGGCCGAACGGATGGCCCAGGAGGAGGAGCGCACAGAGGAACTGCTGGATTTGGCCCTCCTGGCCCTCTCGGTGCCGGCAGAACAGCAGACGGGCGCAGTCTCCCTAGCCCGACGCCCCCTGGTGGATCTTCAGCCGACCATCCAACGGCAACTGCTTCAGCAGTGGCTGCGACAGCACTGGGGCCGCCCCCTGGAGGCCCGGCCCCTGGAGCTTCTGCTGGCACGGCTACCGCTGGATCGGGGTCCGGGGAGACATGATCTGGCCCAGGGCTGGCACCTCCGCTGGGATGGGTGCAGTCTTCACCTGATTCCCCCTAACGACGATGGCGAGCTCTCCTGAAACCAGCGACTGGCAGAAGCGCTACGCCGTGATCGAGAAGGTGTATTGCGAGGGCCGCTGGGCCACCGTGATGGAGGCAGGCACCCTGCTCCTGAGAGAGCTTCTGGAGGCGGGCATGGCGCCGGAGGTGCTGGGCTTGCGCCATCGAACCCAGCTGTTGATGGCCCACACCCTGCTCCATGGCTATGGCGACAGGGATGCGGCCGAAGATCTCTATGAGGTGATCCGCAGCAGTGAGGCGGAGCCTGCTCTGCGCCAGATGGCGGAAGACGGGCTGGATCAGTGTCACCAGCCCCTGAAGTCCACCAGGGTTCTGGAGGAGGACGAGGAGGAGCCCTTCGTGCAGGAACGCCCGGAGCTGTTCCTCCCTGAGGCCGAGCGCACCGATCTCGAGAACGAGGACGACCGCCTGATGGTCCAGCCCGCCCCGGCGGCCGCCCAGATGCCTCTGCGACCCCTCATCGTCAGCCCACTGGAGCCCTCGGAAGCCCCGGAGCCCGAACCGGCACCACCGTCGCAATCCCAGGCCCCAGCTGGGCCTCTGGATCCGGCCATGGCCGCGGATCCCTTCCTGCCGAGGGACGGGGCTCAACTTGCAGGTACGGGCAGCGGAGACACCCCCGTCATGCCCTGGCTGAGTCAGCCTGAGCCTGACCCGACGGCGAAGTCCTCGGCAGAGCCAATGGACAGCCCGCTCCCCTGGCTCGAGGATCCCCCTCTGGACCCAGGGAATGCCGCGAGCTCCCTGATGAGTCCCCGCTCGGAAACACTGATCCCCGATGTGGTGGAGGAACCCGAACTGATCGAGGTGCATCAGGCCACCCCCTTCCTGGCAGAGGAGGTGGACCTGTCGATTCAGGCTGTGGCCCCCTCAGCGCTGATCAGCACACCGGTTCCTGAATCCGAACCCGAAGAGGATCTGGACTTAAGAACCGGCCTGCTGCTGGTGGTGGTGAGCTGAGGGTTCTCAGCCCGCGATGGCGGCGGAACGACGGCGACGGGTGCGACCGGCCTCCAGTTCAGGCTCCTCTGGCTGGGGAGGGGTGGGCTTGCTCGCGTTCATGGGAGGCACAGGTCGGGGACGGCTCTCTGAGGCCCCATCCCTGCCCCCATCGCGGGCCCGGTCCCGACCGCCTTGGCGGCCCTTGGGCGAAGGCCGGTTGTCGGGCTCCGCATCCGCCTGGCCCTTGTAGGCAGGGCTGCCAGCCGGAGCAGGTTGCACCAGGCAGATGATCAGGGGATCCACCTGGAGCTCCCGCCGCAGGCGGCGCTGCAGACCGACCTCCACTTCCCGCTGCACACCGACCCAGTCCACGTCGGGAGCCTTGCCCCCGGTGTTGCGGCACAGCTGATTCCAGCGATTCTCCAGCACCCAGCGGATCTCGCGCTCGGTCCAGATGGAGAGCTTGCGGGGATCGGCGGTGGTGACGACCCCGCGGAGGTTCACCCGGGGGGGGGCCGCCATCACCCCGTCCGTGCTGATCACAGCCAGGAGGGTGATCACCCCATCCTCCGCCAGCTGCTGGCGCTCCTTGAGCACCCGGGCATCGACGATGCCGTTGCGGGAGGCATCGAGAAGCTCGATCCCCGCCTTCACCGCTTCCCCCCGACGGATGGACTCCGGCGTGAGCTCCACCACTTCACCGTTGTCGATGATGAGGATGTTGTCGGCGGGCACACCCATCGACTGCGCTGTCTTGGAGTGACAGACGAGCATGCGGTGTTCCCCATGGACGGGAACGAAGAATTTGGGACGGGTCAGGGCCAGCATCAGCTTCTGGTCCTCCTGGCTGCCATGGCCGGAGACATGGATGCCTTCGCCTTTGCCGTACACCACCTTGGCACCGAGCATCATCAGGCGATCAATGGTATTCACCACGGAGATGGTGTTCCCTGGAATGGGGCTCGCCGAGAAAATGATGGTGTCGCTGGCTTTCACCTGCACCTGGGGGTGTTCGCCCCGCGAGATCCGACTCAGGGCCGCCAGCGGCTCCCCCTGACTCCCGGTCATCAGCAGCACCACCTCCCGGTCGGGGAGGTCGCGGATCTGCTTGATCGGCACGAAGAGTTCATCGGGACACCGCATGTAACCGAGTTCCCGCGCTTTGGCGATGACATTCAGCATGGAGCGCCCCAGGAGGCCAACCTTGCGGCCGTGCTTCAGGGCAAGCTCGAGAATCATCGACACTCGGTGGACCGAGCTGGCGAAGGTGGTGACGATCACACGACCTTCCGCCTTGGCGAAGTGACGGTCGAGATTGGGGAATACTGAACGTTCCGGAGGGGTGAAGCCTGGTAATTCAGCATTGGTGGAATCACTGAACAGGCAAACCACTCCCTGCTCTCCATAGTGAGCGAGGCGCTGAATGTCAAAGGTTTCCCCATCCACAGGGGTGTGGTCGAACTTGAAGTCGCCCGTGAACACCACCACTCCCACCGGCGTTGTGATGGCCAGGGTGAAACTGTCGGCAATGGAGTGGGTATTGCGGATGAATTCCACCTTGAAATGCTGGCCAACCTGCACCACATCGCGGGGGCTCACGGTTTGCAGCGTGGTGCGATCCGTCACGCCAGCCTCCTCCATCTTGCCCGTGAGCATTGAGAGAGCAAGCTTCGGACCATAAATCACAGGAATATTGAAGTTCTTGAGGTGGTAGGGAATGCCGCCGATATGATCTTCGTGGCCATGGGTCACAATCATCGCACGGATTCGTTTGTGATTTTCCCGGAGATAGCTGGTATCTGGAAGAACCACATTCACCCCATGCATGCCATCACTGGGGAACGCCAGACCGGCGTCCACCATCATTAGATCATCTCCATATTCGAACACACAGGTATTTTTACCAATCTCGTGCAATCCCCCCAAGGGGATCACACGAAGACGCGGCTGCTTGCCATCAGGTGAATTGACTTGGGTCTGGTTTCCGTTGGAACTGGTCATGAAAGAGGGGATGGGTAAGAAATACGGTCTGGTCTGTTGCTGGGCAAAGCCTTGGCGTCAGGTGGGACGCAGGGCGGCGAGGATGGAGGAAAGGCGTTCACGCACGTGGCTATCAGCTGGCAATAAGGGCAGACGAGGGGAGCCAACAGGCCAGCCAGAAAGTTCAAGTGCAGCCTTGACGGGGATAGGGTTGGTCGTGCAGAAGAGGGCTTTGAACAGAGGAAGAAGCTTGTCGTGGAGGCTCAAAGCCTCTCCATTCCGGCCGGCCTGGAAGGCCTGCACCATGGCCTGGATGGTCTCCCCCACCAGGTGGCTGGCCACGCTCACCACTCCGACGGCTCCCACCGAGAGCATGGGCAGGGTGAGGGAATCGTCGCCGCTGTAGATGGCCAGCTGATCGCCGCAGAGAGCACGCAACTGCTGCACCTCCTCCGTGGTGCCGCTGGCAGCCTTGAAGGCCACCACATTGGGGGAATCGAGAAGGCGCTCCACCGTTTCCGGGGCCAAATGGCAGCCTGTGCGTCCCGGAATGTTGTAGAGCATCAGCGGCAATTCAGGGGCAGCCGCGGCCACCTCCCGAAAATGGGCCTCCAGGCCGTCCTGGGGAGGCTTGTTGTAATAAGGCACCACCACCAGGGCACCATCGGCGCCCAGGGCCGCTGCCTGGCGGGTGGCTTCCACCGCTTCTGCCGTGCAGTTGCTGCCACTTCCGGCCAACACCACCGAGCGGCTGCCCACCGCACCCTTCACGGCCGAGAACAAGGCATGCTGCTCCTCCCAGCTGAGGGTGGGAGATTCGCCGGTGGTGCCACACACCACCAGCCCATCGGAGCCATGGCGCACCAGGTGATCAGCCAACCGCTCGGCCAGGGGAAGATCCAGGGCGCCATCGCTGCCGAAGGGCGTCACCATCGCGGTGAGCACCCGACCAAACCGCGGCAGACGATCCATGGGGTGAGGACTCAAGGCTCCCCTCCTGCCATCAGAAGTTCAGCGATCTGAATCGCATTCAGGGCTGCCCCCTTGCGGATCTGGTCCCCGCAGAGCCAGAGCTCCAGGGCCCGGGGATGGCTCAGGTCCTGACGGATGCGCCCCACGGCCACTGGATC
This sequence comes from Aphanothece sp., assembly GCA_040375715.1. Classification (GTDB taxonomy): domain Bacteria; phylum Cyanobacteriota; class Cyanobacteriia; order PCC-6307; family Cyanobiaceae; genus Cyanobium. The sequence continues at coordinate 26,465 of JBEIRX010000007.1, read as the reverse complement.
CTGGCCCGTGACATCGACGGGCATGGGGAAACGGTTGGCGCCATGGTCTTCAAGCAGAAGGACGCCTGGGGCGTTCGCCAGCAGACGCCTGGCCTCCTCAGCGGCCAGAGGGGCCTCGAATTCGATGTTCACGGCCTCCGAATGGGCACGGAGCACGGGCACGCGAACGCAGGTGGCGCTCAGCAGCAGATCTGGGCGGCCCATGATTTTGCGGGTCTCGTTGAGCATTTTCAGTTCCTCTTCGCAATAGCCATTGCTCTGGAGAGGCGAGTTGTGAAGAAAGAGATTGAAGGCCAGCGAGTAGGGCAGCACTTCGCTCTGGGGCGTTCCCCCCTCCAGCATGGTGCGCGTGAGCTGGCGCAACTCCTCCATGGCCCTGGCCCCGGCGCCGCTGGCCGACTGGTAGGTGCTCACCACCACCCGATGGATGGGCTGCCTGGCCTCAAGAGGAGCCAGCACAAGGCAGAGCAGGATCGTGGTGCAGTTGGGATTGGCGATGATCCCCCGATGGGTGAAGGCCGCCTCGGGATTCACTTCCGGCACCACCAGAGGCACCTCCGGATCCATGCGGAACGCACTGGAGTTGTCGATCACCACCGCCCCGCTGGCCACGGCCTGGGGGGCCCACTGCTTGGAGACCGAACCCCCGGCGGAAGCCAGCACCAGATCCAGCCCCTCAAAGCTGGAGGACTGCACGGCCTGCACCGTCAACCGGTCCTCTCCCCACTGCACCTCCTGACCGGCGGAGCGGGGGGAGGCCAGCAGGCGCAGCTCCTCCACCGGCAGCTGTCGTTGCTTGAGCAAAAGAAGGATCTCCTCTCCCACGGCGCCGGTCGCCCCAAGGATGCCGATGCGGAGGGGTCGGGACGGCAGACCTCTCTTGGCGGCGCCGGAGGATTGGGCGTTGGAGCCGAATGGGGAGAGGGTGGTCACCGATGGAAGGAACAACTAGGAGCCGGAGAGGCGTTACGGGACGATCCCGGTAGGGGAGACAGGGAACTGTGGAGCAGGGTGGAATGGCTCCTAGGCCGAAGCAGACCGGGAAAACCACGCACCGATGTGGTGCTGGCAGCGGGTATATCGATCGACTTGACCGTCCTCCAAACAATACGTGGCCAAGCCGGCCGGAGGCCACTTTCTAGGATGAGGGATTGCCCGCCGTCCGGCCCCGTCCATGACCCCAGCCGCCAGCTCCTCCACCGGCAAGGCCTCTGGTCTGAAGGTGAGCACCCAACCACGCCCCGGAAGCCGCGTGGCCCTGGAGGTGGCGATCCCCGGGGGACGCTGCCAGGCCAGCTACGACGCTGCCGTTGACAAACTCAGCCGCAGCGTGAAATTGCCTGGGTTTCGCAAGGGGAAGGTACCCCGCTCGATCCTGATCCAACAGCTGGGCCCGTTGCGAATCCGAGCCACCGCGCTGGAAGACCTGGTGGAAAGCGTGTGCCGCGATGCGCTGCAGCAGGAGCAGATCGACGTGCTCGGCCGACCGGAGCTGCAGGAGGGTTTTGAGGCCGTGCTCGAACGCTTCTCCCCAGGATCCGAACTGGTGCTGATCCTGGAGATGGATGTGGAGCCCTCTCCCACGCTGAAAACCACCCAGGGACTGAAGGCGGAAGCCACCCCCGTGGCCTTCGATCCAGCCAGGGTGGAGGAACTGCTGGAGCAGTCGCGCCGCCAGTTGGCGGCGCTGGTGCCTGTGGAGGGAAGACCAGCGGCGATGGGTGATGTGGCCAGGATCAGCTTCAGTGGCGTGTTTGCCGACACCAGCGAGCCCATCGATGGCGGCAGCAGCGAAGGAATGGAGGTGGAAATGGAGGAAGGACGCATGATTCCCGGCTTCGTGGAGGGCATCGTCGGGATGGAGGTGGGGGCCAGCCGCGAGGTGAGCTGTTCCTTCCCGGAGTCCTATCCCCAGGAGGAAGCCGCAGGACGACCCGCCACCTTTTCCATCACGCTGATCGATCTCAAGGCCAGGGAACTGCCTGAGCTGGATGACACCTTCGCCCAGCAGGCCAGTGACAAGGCCACCCTGGCGGAATTGAGGGCCGATCTGGAAACGCGCCTGAAGGAGGATGCGGAGAGGCGCCATCAGGCCAATCGGCACGAGGCTCTGCTGGAAGCCCTGGTGGAACAGCTGGAGGTGGAGCTGCCGGAAACCCTCGTTCAGCAGGAAATGCGCAACCTGGTGGAACAGACCGCCAGCCAGATCGCCCAGCAGGGCATGGATGTGAAGAAGGTCTTCACCGCCGATGTGGTGCGTTCCCTGATGGACACCTCCAGACCCGAGGCGGAAAAACGCCTGCGCCGCAGCCTGGCCCTCCGGGCCTTGGCCAAGGCTGAGGCGATCGCGGTTCCCGACGCGGAGGTCACCACCCGGCTGGCTGAGGTGCGACGCGAACTGAGCAATCGGCCGGACCTGGATGAGGAACGCCTGCGGCTGGCCGTGGCCGATGACCTGCTGCAGGAGAAGCTCCTGGAGTGGCTGGAGGCCCACGCCACCATCAGCGAGAGCGCTCCCACCAGCGGAGAGGAAGCAGACGCCAAGCCCGCAGAAAAAGCAAGGACGGCCAAGAAAGCGGAAGCCGGGAAGGGGTCAGCCAAGACGACCTCCGATTGAGGGATCTCCCCCAGGCCATGTTGAGGGCATTGCCCATAGATTGATTGGGCTTTCTTCGTCGTCCCAGGCTCCCTGCGTGTGAACCAGGCCATTCCCCATCCCGTGCACAGCCTCTGGCAGGGGCCGCGCCCCTGGGCTGCCATTGAGCGACCAGGGGCCTCGCCCGGCGTCCTGCCGACGGTGGTCGAACAGTCCGGGCGCGGCGATCGGGCGTTTGACATCTATTCCCGTCTGTTGCGGGAGCGGATCATCTTCCTGGGTACCGGAATCGATGACCAGGTGGCTGACTCCCTGGTGGCGCAGCTGCTGTTCCTGGAGGCGGAAGACCCGGAAAAAGACATTCAGATCTATGTCAATTCACCAGGTGGTTCCGTCACGGCGGGCCTGGCCATCTACGACACGATGCAGCAGGTGAGTCCGGACATCGTCACCATCTGCTACGGGCTTGCCGCGAGCATGGGCGCCTTCCTGCTCACCGGGGGAACTAAGGGCAAACGGCTCGCCCTTCCCAACGCCCGGATCATGATCCACCAGCCTCTTGGTGGAGCCCAGGGCCAGGCCGTGGACATCGAGATCCAGGCCAAGGAAATCCTCTACCTCAAGGAGACGCTCAACAGCCTCATGGCCGAGCACACGGGCCAGCCTCTGGAGAAGATTGCCGAGGACACCGACCGTGACTATTTCCTTTCACCGGCAGAAGCGGTTGAATACGGCTTGATAGATAGGGTCGTGGAAGGCACTTCCTCCCCCAGCCCGGTTTGATCCTTAAGGACCGCAGACCTGCCGGCGATTGAGGGCATTCTTGAAAGCGGGGCCGCCCCGTACGCTCCCCCCCGACCGAGTTCATGGCCAAGTTCGACGCCCATCTCAAGTGCTCCTTCTGCGGCAAATCGCAGGATCAGGTACGGAAGCTGATCGCCGGTCCTGGGGTCTACATCTGCGACGAGTGCATCGATCTCTGCAACGAGATCCTGGATGAGGAGCTGGTGGAAGGCCAGGGACACAGTCGCCCTGCGGCCGAGGCCAGCCGCAAGACCGCCCAGAAAAAAGCCGCTAAACCGGCACCAACCCTGGCTTCCATTCCCAAACCTCAGCAGATCAAGACCTTTCTCGACCAACAGGTGGTGGGCCAGGAAGAGGCCAAGAAGGTCCTGGCCGTTGCTGTCTACAACCATTACAAGCGTCTCGCCTGGCAGGGAGACGGCCAGGGGGAGACCGATCGCACCGCCACCCGGCTACACAAATCCAACATTCTGCTGATCGGCCCCACGGGCTGCGGCAAGACCCTTCTGGCCCAATCCCTGGCCGAACTTCTGGATGTGCCCTTCGCCGTGGCGGATGCCACCACCCTCACGGAAGCGGGCTATGTGGGAGAGGATGTGGAAAACATCCTTCTCAGGCTTCTGCAGAAGGCGGATCTGGATGTGGATCAGGCGCAGCGGGGCATCATCTACATCGATGAGATCGACAAGATCGCCCGCAAGAGTGAAAACCCATCCATCACCCGCGATGTGTCCGGGGAAGGGGTACAGCAGGCCCTCCTGAAGATGCTGGAGGGCACCGTGGCCAACGTGCCTCCCCAGGGGGGGCGCAAACACCCCTATCAGGATTGCATCCAGATCGACACCAGCCAAATCCTGTTCATCTGTGGTGGCGCCTTCGTCGGCCTGGAAGATGTGGTGCAGAAGCGCATGGGGCGCAATGCGATCGGCTTCCTGCCCGCTGAAGGCCAGAACCGTCCGAAAACCAGCAAGGATCGCCACGCGGCGGAAGTGCTGCGCCATCTGGAACCCGACGACCTGGTGCGCTATGGCCTGATTCCCGAATTCATCGGCCGCCTCCCGGTGACCGCCGTACTCGAGCCCCTGGACACCTCAGCACTCGAAGCGATCCTCACCGAACCCAGGGATGCCCTGGTGAAGCAGTTCCAGACCCTGCTCAGCATGGACAATGTGCGGCTTGACTTTGAACCTGGTGCCGTGGAAGCGATTGCCATCGAAGCCCACCGCCGCAAGACCGGTGCCCGTGCTCTTCGGGGAATCGTGGAGGAGCTGATGCTGGAGGTGATGTACGACCTGCCCTCGCGCCGGGACATCAAGACCTTCACTGTCACCAGAGATCTGGTGGAGCAGCGCAGCCGTTCAAACGTGTTGCCCATCCCCAGTGCCAACGGGAGAGGGGATCACAACACCCAAGCGAGCGCCTGAACGGCAATCCCCACCTCAAAAGCACTTTTGGCGGTTGCTGAATGGCGAGATGCTTGATGGAGCATTCGATGACCATCTTGGCTGCGGCTGACCATCTTCAGGTGCCCCGTCAACACGGGCTTTTCAACCACCATGGCATCGACCTGGGGGATGGCACCGTGGCGCATTACCTTGAGGGACGGGAAATTTTGCGCAGTCCTCAAGAGGACTTCAGCCGGGGTTTGACAATCACCAGGGTGGACTATCCGGCGGGCAGTTGTTCATCAACTGAAGAGACGCTACAGCGAGCCCTCGGACGACTGGGCGAACAGAATTACAATCTACTGTTTAACAATTGTGAGCATTTTGCCCACTGGTGCAAAACAGGCCGGCATCGCAGTAATCAAGTGGAGGATTGGCTGCACACTGGAAGCCTCGGCGCGCTGGCGCTGGGTCAATTCATTCCTGCAGCCGTACTCACGGGAGCCAGGATGCTTCTGCGGCATGGCATCACGATCGACCCCGGCCACATCGAAAAGGGGCGTGATCTGGCGCTGAAAAGCTTGGAGCAGCTCGATGGCCTGCGCCAAGGCCTCCAGAGCCGCCTGGAGCAGGAGCTCGCCAAGGCCGAAACTCGCTGGGGCGATAACGATCAACCCAGCGACCAGTTCGTTCGGCTTAGGCTCGCCGCCCAGAAGTTAGCGGATCAGCTCAGTGAGGTAGAGGAGATGGAAGCGAAAATTGAACGCTTGCTAGCAGCAGGTCAACCGCTCGATCGAGAATCTGTTTAGATAGCGATTCATCAACGAATGATCTGGGCATTCCTAGACATGTGGCCTGACGTAGCTACGACCCTGTAAAACCAGGTGAGTCTGAATGGCAGAAGTGAAAAAGATGCGTTGCCAAATCAACTAACGCACCCTGCAGATGGGCTCTTACTCACGGTCAAAGGCACTGACCCATGAGCATCCCAACTGGCAGGGTTCATTTCAGAGTCTGATGCTGCGGCTGATAGCATGATTCATGACATGCAAATTGTGATCTAGGAGTATCGCTGATTCCATTTGCCAATGCGTCCCCAGACAATGCCACGGCATTTGATTTCATTAAACACATCCCCAGAGTTGCTATTTTGGATGAGAGAATAAGGTTTCCCTTCATCAAGTTGAGGCGTGACCCCACCCATGCGATCATCATTGCAGAGGAATTATTTCCTCTCTATTTCTGCAGTGATCAGTGGGTCTATCGCATTCCCACCGGCGCATCTTGGGGTGAACGCACAACATGACATCCCCTTACCAGCCCCTGCACCACAAATACCGCCCCCAGCGACTGGCTGAGCTGGTTGGCCAAGACGCCATCGCGGCCACCCTCACCAATGCCCTGCGGAGCAGACGAATTGCCCCCGCCTATTTGTTCAGCGGCCCCAGGGGCACAGGCAAAACCTCCAGTGCGCGAATCCTGGCCAAATCATTGAATTGCCTGAGCAGCGAAGGGCCCACCGACGATCCCTGTGGCCACTGTGATCTATGCAGCGCTGTGGCAAAGGGCACCGCTCTCGACATCATCGAGATTGACGCCGCCTCAAACACCGGGGTGGACAACATCCGCGAGCTGATCGAGCGATCACGCTTTGCGCCGGTGCAGGCCCGCTGGAAGGTGTATGTGGTGGATGAGTGCCACATGCTCTCCACCGCAGCATTCAACGCCCTGCTGAAAACCCTGGAAGAACCACCACCTCATGTGGTGTTTGTGCTGGCCACCACTGATCCCCAACGGGTGCTGCCCACCATCCTCTCCCGGTGCCAGCGCTTCGACTTCCGACGCATCCCGCTGGATCCCCTGGAACGCCACTTGGCCTGGATCGCCGAACAGGAAGGGATTGCCATCACCCCTGAGGCCCTGCACCTAGTGGCCCAGAGAGCCCAGGGAGGCCTGCGGGATGCCGAAAGCCTGCTCGACCAGCTGAGCCTGCTTCCAGCCCCAATCGAACCAGACGCCGTCTGGGACCTCATCGGTGCAGTCCCGGAACAGGAATTGTTCAGCCTCGCCTCTGCCCTGGGGCAGGGCGATCCGCTGGCCGTCGTGGAGACCACTCGCGCGCTTCTGGAGAAAGGACGCGAACCCAATGCTGTACTGCAGGGGTTGGTTGGTCTTCTGCGGGATCTGCTCCTTGCGGGAGAAGCGCCCGAACGGCTGGATCTCACCAGCGTGTCTGCCCTGCTGAGAACCGAACTCCCCCCCCTTGCCAGAACCATCGGCAAGACGCGCCTGTTGCAATGGCATGCCGGCCTCAGGGGCAGTGAACAGCAGCTGCGCCACAGCGTTCAACCCCGACTATGGCTGGAGGTACTCCTGCTCGGGTTGCTGTCAGACGTGACAGCCGCAGCAGGTGGCATGAGAGTTGATGCACCAGAGAGAAGAAGAGTCGGCCACAGGAACAACTCCAATCCATTCGAGGTGGCGGAAGCAATTCCTCCTGCCCCCTCTCCCAAACCGGAGCCCCAGCCGGATGCCCATGAACCTCCCCCCAAGGCCGATCCACCGGCGGTGAAGCCGAGCGTGAACCTGGATGACCTCTGGCAGCAGATCCTGGCAAGTCTGCAGCTGCCCTCCACACGGATGCTGCTCACGCAACAGGCCCACCTGAGGCAACTCGACGAGCGGCGGGCCGTGGTCTTTGTCGCCAGTAACTGGATCACGATGGTGCAAAGCAGGTTGCCGCTGCTGGAGAAAGCCATGGAGAGCACCCTCGGGAGTCCCAGGCAGATCACCCTGCAGGCCAGCGACCAGGACCGTGAAGTAGCTGCCAAGCAGGAGAATCTGGCCGCAGGACCCCCACAGGCCAGCGAGTTCCCGGATCAGACGGTCCAGGCTGAGCCTGCCCAGGCCCCTAGGCAGGTGGAGATCCCAGAGACAGGCAAGGGGAGGGTTGATGTCGTCGAAGCGAATGTGGATCAACGCCTGATGGAGGAATCCACTGGTCTTCTGGCCGAGTTTTTCAATGGGGAGGTGATTGTGGATGATCCTCAGGACAAAACCTGAGGGGAGATTTTCAAACGCTTGAGAGCCCAGAGAAACCTGTTGAGAAGCAGCTGGATGCGAAAGGAAAGACGCTGGGGCTGAGAACTTGCCATTGCAAAGCGATGGGGAGGCATAAGGATGCAATGAGCAAGGGAATAGTTGGCAATAACGTGGCCATCACCACGGTGATCAATGGGATGACATTTTGATGTTGAGCGGGAGAAGGCACGTTGAATTATTCCTCCACACCTAATGCCGCTCGGAATTCCTCAGGGTAGGCCTTAATCCAAAACTCCCGATCGTACATCTCCCAGGCATGGCAGCCAAAAGGACGACTCACCTGATAATAAGAACATGTTTCCCGTGGATTTGTCTCCACGGAGAAAGCCGCAGCCTCAGCCATTGGAGGTATACGCATCCAAGGGAATACCAGAGGTGAAAAAAGAGATATCAAATGGTCTTCCTGCGTTCCCACAATCTCCGAAAAATAAGCGAGGGTGTTGTGCCAACCTAGAGACATCTTGAAAAAGACAATCAGACGCTTGCTAAAGAGTTGCGGCCACATTGAACGGGGAAACAAATGGTATCGCCTGAAAAGACCCATGCGATAAGCCAATTTTCTAAAGCGAAATACCGGAACAATCTTAGTTTTAAACGAGGTGCAGATCCGGATCATCGAAGGAACATGCCGCAAGGAAAAGCCACCATTGCCAACACCCATATCCGGGGTATCGGGACCCAGGTGAGACGTCCAAGGAGCGCCGATATACGTATAGCCCTTATTGATCCAGAAAGCGAGATCTCTCCCGTCACCGAACAGCCACGCATCCTGTTGAAAAATGAGCATATAGTCCCACCCCTGAAACCTCTGATAAAACCAGCCCTGAAATAGCAATTTACTATAAGATTTTACCGATTCTAGCCAGCAATCTTCCACAGAAATAGCCCGACAATGATTAACTTGACTAGGCGTGAGCTTGATGAGCTGATAAAAGAGCGCAATATCTAGTGATTCTTTGTGCAAAAAGAAAATATCATAATCAGATAATCTCTCCACACTGTTCAGCAGTCCGGCTTTCTCGATGCTGCTCAGGTCCAGTGTGTAGACAGGAATAACAATGGCGCACGAGCCTTTCATACCTGCAAAAGCAGCTCAACCCTCTGGAGAAACAGCAACATCCTCATCAAGATCAAGGGACTGAGGGATCATTTCCGACAAATGAAACGATCCGCCAGCATGAATGGTTTTTTGCCAAACCAACGTTTTGGGAAGGATGGCCATCTTCAGGATCACCCAAGGGATTACCACAAACCAATGCATCATGTAAAGCATCGTCAATCCCAGATTCGCCGCGGTGGAGGGCGGAATGGGCGGGCCTTCCCCGCTTCGGCCGGATCCCGCTGAAATGGAGAAACCTGAGAGGACCAATATTACAAGGGGAAAGGGCCACAATCCCGGCATGGTTCTCGTCAGCAGAGCTGCCAGCAGGTCGGAGACGACCATCACGGGCAAGAGATATTGCAAAACAAAAAACGAGCCCAGATCCCATTTCTGCGACCCATTGAGCCGATCAGACATCAGCTGATCGCTGTAATCAAGGAACCGCTGCAATCCCCCTTCCGCCCAACGCTGACGCTGGCGCCAGAGGGCTGGAACACTGGAGACAGCCTCCTCACTCACCGGAGGATCCCAGAGCACACCGACCGGCACGCCGGCCAGGAGAAAACGGAAACTCAGATCCAGATCATCGGTGATCGTGGCTTCATTGAAGCCACCGGCCTGCAGCAGGCCATCTCTGCGCAGCAACTGCCCATTCCCGCGAAGCTCGGCCACCCCGCCCCGGGCCAGACGAGCCTCCTGAATATAAGCATCAAAGGCCATTTCCATGGCCTGGGCTTTGGTGAGAAGGTTTTGCGACGCATTGGCCTCCGCCTTGCGCACCTGCACAGCCGCCCACCCTCCTCGCTCCGCATAGGGAATCACCCTTTCCAGCCAGTCTGGAGGCAGATCGGCATCCGCATCCAGCACAAGCATCCAGCGTCCCCGAAGCTGGGGGAGCACGGCGTTGAGGGCTCCAGACTTGCCGCCCCCTGCATCAGGACTGCGGCGCAAGACATGCAGCTGGGGATGCCTGGCCTGCAGCTCCGCCAGGCGCTGAGGAGTGCGATCCCCGCTGCCATCGTCCACCACCCAGAGCCGCAGGCGATCGGCGGGCCACCGCAAACGCAGCACCCGCTCGACCAGGGAACCGATCACAGCCTCCTCATCCCTGGCTGCCACCACCACATCGACGGGGGGGAAGGTGTCTGGTTGACCATCCGTCGCAGAGCCTTTGACGGCTTCCGCCCGGAAGGTTTCACCCGAGTCGGCCTGCACGACAGGCCTGAGGAGCACCGTGCGGCCCACATATCCCCCACACAGCACCGCCAGCCCGACCCCGGGAACCCAGCGGACCAGCGGACCAAGGGCATGCGGGAGAGCCCCGGCGACCAGGCAGGCCAGAAAAACCAGGGCAGCCTTGCGGCGGCGATTGTCTGCGCTCCCGCCGCCCATACCTTGTCCTCCACTGCATGGATCCTAAGGGGCTGGGCCAGCAGCCACGCAGGGACAACCGGCCTGGAAGCCAACCGGTTGCGTTTCAGATTCCTTCCTTCCGGGACAGGGGAAGGGCCCCCAGGGGCTGCAGGGTGGCCCCCGGGTAGTAGTGCTTCAGGATGGCCTCCAAGGTCCAGCCGCGGCGGGCCAGATCGATCGCGCCAGCCTGGGAGAGCCCCGCGCCATGGCCGAATCCCCCTCCCTGAAGGAGCCAGGCTCCACCCTGGGATGGCGCCAGGGTGAACAGGGTGCTGGGCAACTGGCGGAGGGTGCGGCGGATGGCATCCCGACGGAGCACCACGGTGGCCTTCGAGCCGGCGATCTCCACGGCGAGGGCCCGTCCGCTGGGCCCCCTCTCCAGCACCTTCAGAGTGCGGGGCAGGCCTACCGACAGCCCCCTGGAGGCCAGCGCCGTGCTGATCGCTCCCCCCGTGAGGGTGCGTTGCCAGCGAAAGAGAGGATGATCCAACCCATAGGCTCCCTGACCATTGCGGATCAGCCCAGGCAGGCTCTGGGCCGTGATGGGAAGGGGGTTGCGCCCTTGGAAGGCCGCACTGCCATCGGCAAATGGCCGGAGGTAGGGCACCGGATCCACCTCCCAGGCCTCCTCGAGACCTGCGGCCACCCCTCCGTTACTGGCGTGATACACCGCATGGATCGGCTGGTCCGCCGCGGCCAGCACCTGGCCGCGGCTGGTGGTGATGGCCTGGCGCACTGCAGGGCTGGCCTGGACAGGGTCGCTGTACACCTGGCACTGGGTGTCGGCGCAGAGGTGATAGCCATCGGCCCGGTACCGGCCTTGATTTCGCACGGCCCAGGTGCGTGCCAGCACCGTCTGGGCCGCCAGGGCCGCCGGGGGAGAACCAGCGCCGATCTCATGGGGAACAACCCCCTCCAGATAGCGCTCCAGGGGCACCTCCTCCAACAGACTCCAACCCCCATGGGCATCGGGCAGGAGACGGAACGGACCCCTATAGATTCCCGTTCCCCACCGCAGCCCTCCCGGCGCCTGGAGCTGGATGGGCCCCTCCAGCACCATCACCCCCTTAGGACGACGAATCTCCAGGCCCAGGCGCCTGGTCTCGCGGAGCTCGACAAGCCTTGCGGAGCGGCCAGGGGGATCGGACGCGTCCGCAGGAGCCCACACCTCCCAATCCAGGGGCCTGGCGATCACGGGCTGCTGGCCGCCGGTTGCCCAGGGCCGGGCTGCCGCTTCAGCCGATTCGTAACTGGCAAACGGACCCAGGACCCTGCGGCGGATGAGGAAGGGTTGGGGCAGGGCTTGCCAGCGCCAGTGGAGCGTGACCTGCTGGGCGCTGAAACGCTGCCCCGCGCCATCCTCAAGCGTCAGGGTGCCTGTGGCCGCCTGCAAGTGCAGGGGAGCTGTGGCTGCGGCGGAGTTTCCAGCCTGACCTGAAGCCCGAGGACCCAGCCGAGCTGCCAGAGCAACCCAGAGAACGGGATTCTCCGATTGCAGAGACGGGGGTGGGGCAACGGGCCACTGGAGAGGTGCAGGCACCTGATCCGCCGCCTGGCACCCCCCGTTCAGCAGCAACAGGCAGACCAGCAGGGCGGGCCGCCGGGCAAGCCACCGGCCGGGAGGGCGGTGGGTGCCATGACGGGGACGGACGGGGCGAAGCATCTTGCGGAGGACTTGGAATCGGGTGGAGTCGCGTCGTACTCTGAATGCTTGTGCGCGTGGCTCCGAGATGCCGAAGCTGAAAACCCGCAAAGCGGCCGCCAAGCGGTTCCGGGCCACAGCCACCGGCAAGTTTGTGCGCCGCAGGGCCTTCCGCAATCACCTGCTCGATCACAAGAGCCCCAAGCGCAAGCGCTATTTGGGCACCATGGCCCTGGTGGATGAGCGGGACAGCGACAACGTGGCCCTCATGCTCCCCTACGCCTGAGCCCCGCTCCTGACAGCGCCGAAACCATCCATCCCACTGATTCATCCCCACTGACCCATGACCCGCGTCAAGAGAGGCAACGTCGCCCGGAAGCGCCGCAACAAGATTCTTCGCCTGGCCCGGGGCTTCCGCGGCAGCAGCGGCAGTCTCTTCCGCACCGCCAACCAGAGGGTGATGAAAGCCCTCTGCAACTCCTACCGTGACCGGCGCCGCCGCAAACGCGACTTCCGGCGCCTCTGGATCGCCCGCATCAACGCCGCCGCCAGGCAGAACCAGACCACCTACAGCCGGCTCATCGGCGGCATGAAGAAGGCCGACATCCGCCTCAATCGCAAAATGCTCGCCCAACTGGCCATCGCCGATCCCTCCACCTTCACCACCGTGGTGACCACCGCCGTCCGATAGTCGGCGGACCCGCTGCGATGGTTGACCTGCTGCCCAATGCTTGACCTGCTGCCCGAGGCCTATCTCCTGGGACTGATCGGGCTTCTGGCCATCGCCGCCGTCGCGGTGGGCCGACAGATTCTCCGGGTGCGCGCCGACGAGCTCACCCTTTCCAGGCTTGGTGGAGACAAAAAGACCGACACCAGCTCCATGGATGCGGCCAGCCTGTATGAGCTGGCATCCGTTCAGCTGCGCAAGCGCCTCTATGGCCAGGCCACGGACAGCCTCAAAGCGGCCCTCAAGCAATCCGAGAGTGAGAAGCCCCCTGCGGAAGCCCTGGCTCTGATGGAAAACGCCATGGGGTTCGCCCTGGCCGCCCAGGGCAAGTACCCGGCCGCCATCCGCCATTACCGCTCAGCCATCAAGGCGAAGACCGACTACCCCGTGGCCCTCAACAACCTGGCGTTTGCCCTGGAGAAACAGGGCAAGAATGACGAAGCCCGCGAAGCCTATAACCAAGTCCTGACCCTTGAGCCCGGAAACAAAACGGCTGTCAAACGCCTGAAATCCCTGGATCGCCGCTCCGGCATCTCCAGCGGCAAGGCGGCCTGATCACCAGAGGCCCCGCACAACTCCTCCAGCAGCCAAGGGAGAGGGGCCGGGATTAAGTTGCAGCCTCCCGCCAAGACCCGTGGCCCGGTCTGGCAGCCAGCCACTGAGAGAGAGGCCTTGTTGGCCCTGAAACTCACCGCCCGGCTCGAGCACGGCCCCGAGGGTCGTGCCGAGGATCAGGAGGTCCAGCTGGTTGGATTTGGCATTGATGTTGCCCTGCACGGGCGTCGAGACCCCATCCAGGCTGAGCTGGCCCCTTAGATCCACCATCTGACCGAGTGGGGTGACCCGCTCCAGCACCAACACGACCGGCAGGGCCTTCGGGCTGCTGAAGGACCGATAGGTGCCGCGCCAGCTGCGGGGAATGCGTTCGGCGATCAGCTGAGCACGCCCCACCGGGTCGTAGAGCTCCACGCCTGCGGAAGGCTCAACGGCGGGTGAGGGGACCGGGGTGAAAGGAACGAAAGCTCCGCCTGAGGGGAGGGGGCTCGCTGCCACAAGAAACGAAGCCAGGGCTGTGGGCAGTGGCATCTCGGTTGAACAGCTGCCAGCGCACACTAGAGGGATCAGCCGTGGAAGACACCCCCATGTGCCCCTTGCCATCCCCATCGGCCCCGAGGGACCTCATCCCCGCGGTTCCTACAGCACCCAGTGGGGATGCCCTGCAGATCGGTGGACGCTCCTTTTCCAGCCGATTGATGACCGGCACCGGCAAATACCCCTCCCTCGCGCTGATGCAGGCCAGCCTGGAGGCCAGTGGCTGTGAGATCGTCACCGTGGCCGTGCGCAGGGTTCAGAACCAGGCCCAGGGGCACCAGGGGTTGATGGAGGCCATCGATTGGCAGCGCTGTTGGATGCTGCCCAACACTGCCGGGTGCGCAACGGCCGAGGAAGCCATCCGCGTGGCCCGCTTGGGCCGGGAGCTGGCGAAGCTGGCCGGCCAGGAGGACAACACCTTTGTGAAGCTGGAGGTGATTCCCGATTCACGCCATCTCTTGCCTGATCCCTTCGGAACTCTGGAGGCCGCTGAACAACTGGTGCGAGAAGGCTTCACCGTGCTGCCCTACATCAATGCCGACCCCCTGCTGGCCAAGAGGCTGGAGGAAGTGGGCTGTGCCACGGTGATGCCCCTGGGGTCGCCGATCGGCTCGGCCCAGGGCATTCGCAATGCGGCCAACATCGCCCTGATCATTCAGGAGGCAACGGTTCCCGTGGTGGTGGATGCGGGGATCGGCGTGCCCAGCGAGGCCGCCGAAGCCATGGAGATGGGGGCGGATGCCCTTCTGGTGAACAGCGCCATTGCCCTGGCTGGGGATCCGCCGGCCATGGCTCTGGCCATGGCTCTGGCCACCACCGCAGGCCGCCTGGCCCACCTGGCGGGCCGCCTGCCTGTGCGCCAGCAGGCCAGTCCCAGTTCACCTGTCCAGGGGCGGGTGGGAACTCTGGAAGAGCCGCCTGCTCTGTGACATTCCATGCCGGGAGCCAGACGACTTGGGCCGACCCCCATAAGGTTTGTTCACCTTCTCCGGACACCCCGATGCAGGTCACCCAGGAAGATGGCGGCAAGCTCAATGCCTTTGCCAAGGAGCCCCGCATGGTGGTGATGGAGCCCGGGGATGCCCCTCGTTCCAACAGGCTTCTGCTGATCGGAGGCGGGGTGCTGGTGCTGGTGCTCATGGCCGTGGCGAGCCGCATCGGCTGAAGGCTGTTGGAGAGGCCGGAGGCCTGTAGTAGCTTGCTGCGTTAAGGCAACCGCGCATTCAGGAGTCTCGGGGTGAAGGTCCTTGTTCTCGGCGGCGACGGGTTCTGCGGCTGGCCCTGCGCGGTCAACCTGGCGAATGGGGGCCATGAGGTGGTCATCGTGGACAACCTCAGTCGCCGCAAGATCGACATCGACCTGGGGGTGGAGTCGCTGACGCCGATCGCGACCATCCGCGACCGGCTGACGGCCTGGGAGCAGGTGGGCGGTCGGCCGATCCGCTTCGCACACCTCGATATTGCGAAAAACTATGAGGAGCTGCTGGAACTGCTGCGCAAGGAGCGTCCGGATGCCGTGGTGCACTTCGCCGAGCAACGGGCCGCCCCCTATTCGATGAAAACCAGCGCCACCAAGCGCTACACCGTCGACAACAACGTCAACGGCACCCACAACCTGCTGGCCGCCATCGTGGAGAGCGGGCAGGATATCCACATCGTTCACCTGGGAACGATGGGTGTCTACGGCTATGGATCCCACCGGGGCGCCACCATTCCGGAGGGCTACCTCACCGTGGAGGTGCCCCAGCCGGATGGCAGCCGATTTACCGAGAAGATCCTGCACCCGGCCAACCCGGGCAGCGTGTATCACATGACCAAAACGCTGGATCAACTGCTGTTTTTCTACTACAACAAAAACGACAACATTCGAATCACGGATCTGCATCAGGGCATCGTCTGGGGCACGAACACAGCCCTGACCGAAAAGGATCCCCGCCTCACCAACCGCTTCGATTACGACGGAGACTACGGAACTGTTCTCAATCGCTTCCTGATGCAGGCGGCCATCGGCTACCCCCTCACCGTGCACGGCACCGGGGGACAGACCCGGGCCTTCATCCACATTCGCGATTCCGTACGCTGCGTTCAGCTCGCCCTTGAGAATCCTCCGGGCCATGGAGAACGGGTGAAGATCTTCAATCAGATGACCGAGAGCCATCGCGTCGCCGACCTGGCTGAGAAGGTGGCCGCCCTCACGGGGGCAGAGGTGAGTTATCTCTCCAATCCCCGCAACGAAGCCATTGAAAACGATCTGATCGTCGACAACCGCTGCTTCATCGAGCTGGGGCTGAATCCCACCACCCTGGATGACGGCCTGCTGACCGAAGTGGTGGATGTGGCCCGCCGCTGGGCCGACCGCTGTGACCGCTCCCGGATCCCTTGCCTCTCCGCATGGACGCGCCGCCAGGCAGCCGCCATCGGATCCCCGGCCTGAACGGCACGTTCAGTGAAGATCGTTTTTTTCACGGAAACCTTTCTCCCCAAGGTTGACGGGATCGTGACCCGGCTCACCAAGACGGTGCAGCATCTGGTGGCAGCGGGGGATGAGGTGCTGATCTTCTGCCCGGAAGGGGCCCCGGATCACTTCATGGGGGCCAGGGTGGTGGGGGTGCCCGCCATGCCACTGCCCCTCTACCCCGAGCTCAAGCTGGCTCTCCCCAGGCCGGCCGTCTCCGAGGCCCTGGACCGGTTCGCGCCGGATCTGGTGCACGTGGTGAATCCTGCCGTTCTGGGGCTGGGGGGGATCTGGCTGGCCCGCTCCCGAGGGTTGCCGCTGGTGGCCAGCTATCACACCCACCTCCCGAAATACCTGGAGCACTACGGCATGGGGATGTTGGAACCCCTGCTGTGGGAACTACTCAAGACAGCCCACAACCAGGCCCAGCTCAACCTCTGCACCTCCACCGCCATGGTGGCTGAACTGGCCTCCAAGGGGATTCAGCACACGGCGCTCTGGCAACGGGGCGTCGATACGGAGCTGTTCCGGCCCTCCTCCCGCTCGGAGGCCATGCGGGCACGCCTGCATGGGACTTACGGGGACACCGGCAATCTGCTCCTCTACATCGGGAGGCTTTCCGCGGAAAAGCAGATCGAGCGGATCCGCCCCGTGCTCACCGCCCTGCCCGAAACCCGCCTGGCCCTGGTGGGCGACGGCCCCTATCGGCCACAGCTGGAGCGGCTCTTCGAGGGCACGGCCACCACCTTCGTGGGCTACCTCGCCGGAGAGGAGCTGGCCGCCGCCTATGCCAGCGGTGATGCCTTTCTCTTCCCCTCCTCCACGGAAACCCTCGGGCTGGTGCTGCTGGAGGCCATGGCCGCCGGTTGCCCCGTGGTGGGGGCCAACCGCGGAGGGATTCCAGACATCGTGAGCCACGGCGAGAACGGCTGTCTCTACGACCCGGACCGACCGGAGTCGCTGGTGGAGGCAGTGCAGGTGCTCCTTGGGGATGCGGAGACCCGCCGCATCCTGCGGCAGGCCGCCCGCCAGGAAGCTGAACGCTGGAGCTGGGCCAGTGCCACAGAGCAACTTCGGAACTACTACGCCGGAGTGGTGCATCCCAGCAAGGTGGCCCTGGTGGCCTGAGGGTTCAGGGCTGAGCCTGGGGCGAACTGGATGGGGAGGCAGGCCGTTGGCCCTGAAACCAGGTGCTTAGGAGCGCTTTCACCATCGGGGCGGCCACGGTACCGCCGTAGCCGCCACTGTTTTCTCCGAAGGCGATGATCACCAGCTCTGGCTTGTCCGCGGGGGCATAGCCTCCGAACCAGGCATGGTCCGGCCGGGGCGGATCTTCCGCCGTGCCGGTCTTCCCGGCAACGGGGGGCAGGGTGGGATCGTTCAGGATCTTGGCCGTTCCTTCGGTCACCACCTCTCGGAGTCCCTTTCTGAGGGAGCGCAGAGTTTCCGGCCGCAGGCCGATCCACTGACGGGACGTGGGCTGCTCCACCAGATGGGGCTTCACCAGCCAGCCCCCGTTGGCCACAGCGGCATACAAGCGCGCCATCTGCAGAGGTGTCACGGTCACCGCCCCCTGGCCGATGGCAGAGGTGATGGTGTCCACTGGCGTCCAGGGTTCGTCCAGCACCTCTTTCTTCCAGGCTGGATCGCCCAGCAGGCCGGGAGTTTCCTCATCGCGGATCTCAATTCCCGTGAGGCTGCCGTAGCCCATCCGCCGGGCCGCCTTGAAGAGATCCTCCGGACCGACCTTCAGGCCCACCTGGTAATAGAAGCTGTTGCTGCTCACCGCCAGGGCCATCGGGAAGCCGATGCTGCCGAAGGAACCATGGTCGGCGTAGCACTGGCCGTAGTAGCAGAAGCTGCCCATGGTGGGAACCGTGGAGGTTTCCTTGTATTTGCCCGACTCCAGAGCGGCGATGGTGGTGACGATCTTGAACGTGCTGGCCGGTGGAAATCCCTGGAAGGCCCGGTTGAGCATGGGAGCCTCCGGTCGATTGAGATCATTCCACTGGCTCAGGGTGGGGCCGTCTGCGAAGACGTTGGGATCAAAGGTGGGGCGGCTCGCCAGGGCACGAATGGCTCCGGTGCGGGGATCCATCGCCACGATGGCCCCCTTCGACACCGTGTCCAACGCCCGCTCGGCGGCCTTCTGGAGATCGAGATCCAGGGTGAGTCTGAGGTCCTTCCCGGGGCGGGCGGGCTTGTCGCCCAGCACCCTCTGCACCTGACCGGCTGCATTGATCTCCAGCTGCTGCCCTCCCCATTCCCCCCGCAGCGTGGTTTCGTAAGCCCGCTCCATGCCACTGCGGCCGATCCTGTCGTTGATGCGATAGCCCTGGGGTAGCAGCCGTTCGTATTCCTCTTCCGTGATGCTGCTGGTGGTGCCCATCACATGGGCCCCCAGGGATCCATGGGGATAGTGCCGCAGCACATTCACGGCCACTTCCGCCCCATAGAGCACCCCAGCCTGCTCGCGAAACCGGAGCACCTGGGCAGGGGTGAGGGGCCCGGCCAGCTCGATCTGAAAGTCCTTGGCCTTGAGCCCTGCGCGGTAGCGGCTGTCCAGGGTGTCCCTGGACAGCCCCAGCAGGGTGGCTAAGCGATCCCGCAGGGCAGGCCACTGCTCTTCCTTCACGAAACGGGGTTGGAGCGCAAGGGTGTAGGTGAGCCGATTGGTGGCCAGCACCTGGCCCTGGCGATCCAGGAGACGGCCGCGGATGGGATGGCGGGGAATGAGCCGAATCCTGTTTTCATCGGCCATCACCTTGAATTCGGATCCATGCAGGAGCTGAAGCCAGGCCAGCCGCGCCACGATGGCCCCACCGAAGAGCAGCACGAAGAGCATCAGCCAGGCCGCCTGGTGAGCCAACCCCGTGCGACGCGAGGCACCCGGCAGTGCAACAAGAGCCATGGGGGGAACTAGAAGGCCTCCAGATGCCGCTCCAGCCTGGCCAGGCGATCAGCGATGCGGCTGAGGGCTTGCTGTAGCTCCTCGGGAGGGTGCTCTTCGGGAGACTCCACCGAAACGGAGGAGGCCTGCACGGAGGATTCCGTGGGCACATCCCGCACGTCCACTCGGAGAACAGGGTTGCCCAGGCCCGGCTGGAGGCGGTCCAGATTGTCGCGCACGGTTCGGGCGGCGGGTTCTCCTTCCTCCCGAAGACGGCCCAGAGGATCGGCATTGCTGCCATCGAAAGCGGACAGCACTTCCTTTGGCCCACCCTTGCGCACCCGCTCCGCCACTGCCAAACCAACGGGCAGCACGTCCTGCATGAGAGTGAGTCGCAGGGCGTCCAGGGGATCGGCGGCCATCGTGCAGCTCAGAACATGATCTCCCCAGTTTGACGTGCTCTGCCCTGGGGAGGGAGGGAATCAGGGTGCAGGCAGCTCAACAGGTGGTCGCCCCGCCGACGGACTGCAGGCCTGGTGGGTGCCGAGCCACCAGCCGGCGGCCATGGCCACCACAAACAGGCCGCTCAGGGGCAACAGGGCGGAACGGGTGGCAGGCAGGGCCAGCCATTCCATCCAGCCGCGCTGCCAGCGCTCGCGATCAAACCGTCGGCGATCGCGAGACACCAGCTTTTCGCGCCGACGCAGGGCCCGCTCCACCCAACGTTCGAAGGCCTTTTTCTTGGTGACCGCCATCTTGCGCTCCACCTCCAGAAGCTGCCCTGGAGTCAGCTCAGGGTTGAAGGTGGTGATCAACTCCAGGCTCTTGATGAACATCTCAACACCCCCCTCCCGCACCTGAAGCTCTTCCGGCTCCAGGGTGTCCCAGTCGAGTTCGGGATAGAAGCGGCGGCGATTGGTCAGGATCTGATCCTCAGGCAGCTGGCCCGGTTCCCGCAGCCAGCGATCAGTGTTTGCGTCAAACCGCCGCCAGTAGAGGAAGGGATTGAGGTAAACGGTCTTGCTCCCGAACTGGATGGTGTCGTGCTGCAGGCGACGCTGCAGCTGGGGATCCTGTTCGCCAGCAACCATCTGAGTCACGGTGTCCAGGGCAGATCGGGGAGCTGATGGTATCGGCGGCGGAAGGGGCTGACCAGCCCTGAGCTGCCCCTATTCCCACTCGATCGTGCCGGGCGGCTTGCTGGTGATGTCCAGCACTACCCGGTTCACACCCTTCACCTCGTTGACGATCCTGTTGGACATGAGCTCCAACAGGTCGTAGGGCAGACGCGACCAATCAGCGGTCATCCCATCTTCCGAGGACACGAACCGCAGCACCACCGGGAAGGCATAGGTGCGCTTGTCCCCCATCACCCCCACGCTGCGCACGGGAAGCAGCACGGCGAAGGCCTGCCAGATGCTGTCATAGAGCCCGGCGCGCCGCACCTCTTCCCGCACGATCAGATCGGCATCCCGGAGGATGTTCAGTTTCTCGGCGGTCACCTCCCCGAGAATGCGAATGGCCAGGCCCGGGCCAGGGAAGGGATGGCGGCCCACGATCTCCTGCGGCAGGCCAAGGTTGCGGCCCACCTTGCGCACCTCATCCTTGAAGAGGCGCCGCAGGGGCTCCACCAGCTTGAACTGCAGATCCTTGGGCAACCCGCCCACGTTGTGGTGGCTCTTGATCTTCACGGCCACCCGCTCGCCTGTCTTGGGATCGATATTGGTGCCAGCCGATTCGATTACATCGGGATAGAGGGTGCCCTGGGCGAGGTAGTCGAAGGGACCGAGGCGCTTGCTCTCTTCCTCGAAGACACGGATGAATTCCGCGCCGATGAGCTTGCGTTTCTCCTCAGGATCCGTGATGCCGGCGAGCCTGGAAATGAACCGCTGGCGGGCATTGATGTATTCGACTCGGATATGAAAACGACGATCAAAGAAGTCAACGAGAAACTCGGGTTCACCCTTCCGCATGAAGCCCTGATCGATGAACATGCAGGTGAGCTGATCGCCGATCGCCCGATGCAGAAGAAAGGCCAGGGTTGAGGAATCCACGCCGCCGGAGAGGGCCAGCAGCACCCGCTTGTTGCCCACCTGGGCGCGGACATCGGCGATGGCTTCATCGATAAAGGCGTCGGTGGTCCAGTCGGGGGAGCACCCACAGATGTGGTAGACGAAGTTGTGGATCAAGGCCATGCCATCGGTGGAATGCACCACCTCCGGATGGAACTGCACCCCGTAGAGCCTGCGGCCATGGTGAGCCACCGCCGCATCCGGAGTGTTCTCAGTGTGGCCAAGACGCACAAAACCCTCAGGAAGCGACTCCACGGAATCGCCATGGCTCATCCACATGGTGGAGCCGCTCTCCACATTGGTGAGCAGGTCCCGTGGGTCATCCACATGGAACGGTGCCTTGCCGTATTCAGCCCGCCCGGCGGCCACCACCCGGCCTCCCAGCTGCTGCACCATCAGCTGCATGCCGTAACACACGCCCAGCAACGGCAGCTCCAGACCCCAGATCTCCGGATCGCACTGGGGAGCCCCCTCCTCATACACGGAGCTGGGACCGCCGCTGAGAATGACCCCACGGGGGGCCAGCAGGCGCAGTTCCGCAGCGGAGGTGGTGTAGGGAAGAACGAGGGAATACACCTCGGTTTCCCGCACGCGCCGGGCAATGAGCTCGGAATACTGGGAGCCGAAATCCAGGATCACGATTCCCGGCTTGCGGCTGCCGCTGAGGGCCTCGGCGAGGGGACCGAACGGAGGAGCCTCTGGAGCCGGGCTGATGCTGACGGTGGAGGGGGAAGACGACATGGGAGCGGGGTTGGCCGGGCCAGGCTCTGGGGCCGGAACGGGCCACCACTCCCAACCCTAGGGTGCATCGGGCGAAGACCCTGTCCACGCCTGCAGAAGATTGGCCCCGATGGGGCCCACCGCACAGAGCCGTCGCCGCCGATCGAACAGCGCCGCCCCCACGGAGGGGCCGGCCGCCCCATGGCGCTCCAGATAGTCGGCCACGCGCTGCTCGATGGTGCGGGTTAACCGAGCGCGTAGGCGAGCGGCCAGGGCCGGATCGGCGGCCTTGAGCCAGGAGAGGGCTTCCTCCACGGTGGGAGCGCCGTGAAGGGTCTCCAGAGCGGTCCCGGTGAGACCCTCCAGGGCCGCCAGGGCCGTGAGCACCTCGGCGCGGCCATCGGCCAGGTGGTGATGGGTGTGAAAGATCCCCCCCGCGAGCTTGATGAGCTTGCCCTGATAGCCGAACACCAGCAGGCGCCGCGCGCCCCCCTGCCCCGCGGCCACCAGCACCGGCCCCAGCCAGTTGCCCACCTTGAGGAGGGAGTCCGCAGGCAGCCCCAGCCGCGGCGCCAGATCCAGCCCGTTTTCTCCGATCACCAGGATCAGATCCCCGCTGAAGCCGGGGCCCGCCAGCCGGGCCTTGAGCTCTGAAAGGGTGCGATCCAGCTGGGTGGGATCGGCGCTGGCCTGGGTTTCCGCCTGGGTACCGATCAAAGCCAGGCCCTCCACCACACCGAAGGCGACATTGCTGGTGCGTTCCGCCAGGGCGCGACCCTCCGGGAGCACCACCTTCAGCCGCAACTGGCGGCCCTCCGGCACCAGAGGGCGGAGATTGGCCTCCAGCAGAGCTCGGGCATAGGCCGACACACACACTTCCCCGGTGGCGGCATGCACCCCCACCCCTTCCCCAGGCTCCAGCTGCAGCCAGGAGTCGGCGCCCTCCTTGGGTGGGCCGGGAGCCTCTTGCCAACGGGCCAGGGTCCACACCAGCAGGCCACGGGTGAGATCGAGGCCATCCCCCGGATCGCAGCAGGCCTCCCCCAGGGCCCAGCCCTCCCCGATCAGGGAGGCGGCCCGCACCGGCACGGGCACGGGAGGCTGACCTTCCCCCTGGAGCAGATCCAGGGGCCAGGCGGGCTGGCTGCCCTCGCGCCGCAGGGCCGCAAGGGCGGCCCGGGCCGCCGCGGCCACCCACACGGGCAAGGTGTAGCCCTGGGGACCGGGAGGCAGAAGGGTCAACAGAGGGAGGGATCACCGTTTTTTATGTTGGTTGATTGCTCGCGGCTTCCGTCGCCCCGCCCCTCCCCCGCCCATGCAGGACAAGCTCACCCTGATGATCCCCGGCCCGACGCCGGTGCCGGAAACCGTTCTGCAGGCCCTCGGTCGCCATCCCATCGGCCACCGCAGCGCCGATTTTCAGAAGATCGTGAAGCACACCACGGAGCAGCTGCAGTGGTTGCACCAAACCAAACATGATGTTCTGGTGATCACCGGCAGCGGCACCGCCGCCATGGAGGCGGGGATCGTGAACACGCTGAGCAAGGGGGATCGGGTGCTCTGCGGGGACAACGGCAAGTTTGGGGAGCGCTGGGTGAAGGTGGCCAAGGCCTATGGCCTGGCGGTGGAGGTGATCCAGGCGCCCTGGGGCCAGCCGCTGGATCCGGAAGCCTTCCGCTCTGCCCTGGAGGCTGATGGCGAGAAAACCATCAAGTCAGTGATCCTCACACACTCGGAAACCTCCACCGGGGTGATCAACGATCTGGAGACGATCGCGAAACACGTGCGTGCCCATGGCACAGCCATCACCATTGCCGACTGCGTGACCAGCCTGGGGGCCACGGATGTGCCTATGGATGAGTGGGGGATCGATGTGATCGGCTCCGGCTCCCAGAAGGGCTACATGATGCCGCCGGGCCTGAGCTTCGTGGCCATGAGCGACAAAGCTTGGGCGGCCTATGAGCGCTCCGACCTGCCGAAGTTCTATCTGGATCTGGGCAAATATCGCAAATCCGCCAAGGCCGACAGCAACCCCTTCACCCCAGCCATCAACCTCTATTTCGCCCTGGAAGCAGCCCTGGGGATGATGGAACAAGAGGGGCTGAAGACAATCTTCGCGCGCCATGCCCGCCATCAACGGGCTGCCACCGCCGCCATGAAGGCCATCGGCTTGCCGTTGTACGCGGCCGAAGGGCATGGGAGCCCTGCCATCACGTCCGTAGCACCGGAGGGCATCGACGCGGAGGTGCTGCGCAAGGAAGTGAAGAACCGCTTCGACATCCTGCTGGCCGGCGGCCAGGACCACCTCAAGGGCCATGTGTTTCGCATCGGCCACCTGGGCTTCGTCTGCGACCGCGACATCCTCACCGCTGTGGCGGCCATCGAGGCCACCCTGCAGGACCTGGGGTTTGGGAAGGCGGCCACCGGGGCGGGGGTGGCGGCGGCGGCAGCGGCCTTAACGGGCTGATCAACACAGCCAGTCGACCCAGGGAGTGGACGCCAAGCCCAATCTCCCTATGGTGTTGATGGATACCAAATGCCCATGCAACGCTCCCGGTCCCTGCTGGCCCTGGCCGCCCTGTCGGCTCTTGCCCTGGGTGGCTGCCAGCAGAATCTCACGGTCCAGAAAGCCAAAACCGAAAAACTGATCTGCACGCAACTGGCGGAGGTGGGTCAAGCGATGGAGGCCGTTGGGGCTTTGAAACCCACCTCCACGATTGGCGAAGCCAAGAAAGCGGATCAAGCTCTGGCCACAGCACTGAACAAGCTTGAGGCCTCTCAGGAGCTGCTCGAAAACCTGCGGCTCAAGGCGTTCAAAACCCAGTTGCGAACCTTCCGCGGCGAAGTGCAGAAGGTGGCACAAAACAAAGGGCTCACCCTGGAGCAGGCGGCCAATCTACTGAAGGCCAAGGCCGCCCCTGTGATCACGGCCCGCCAGGCCCTGACCGCCGAGGTCGATTGCCCCGAGCCGGCTGCCGCCAAGCCCTGAGGGCCACAGTGAAAGGGAAAGGTGGTCGCTTCTAGGGCAACACCTTTCCCCGGAATCCATGCGGCACACGGCCAACCGCTAAAGTATGAAAGGTGAATCAGCAATAAGTTATTCAATTGCGGGTGTAATTCAGTGGTAGAATGTCAGCTTCCCAAGCTGAACGTCGCCGGTTCGAGTCCGGTCACCCGCTTTTGGTCCAGGTTTGAACGTTGTTGCTCCTCCGCGCCCGGGTGGCCGGCATTAGCCAGGCGGCCGAGATCGATGACGTCATCGCCGCTATCCTGATTTCACGCTTCAACGGCCGATCAATCCAGGAGCTCTGCGCCATGGGCGGCATCACCCTCGACGACTTCACCCAGAGCGTGACCTACAGGGAGATCTTTGGGCGGGGGGAGGCCCGCGGAGAAGCCAAGGTCACCCTGCGCCTGGGGCGAGCAGCTCGAGGGCGGTGGCGCCATCGCCCCAACGGGCCCCGGCGATCGGCAGCAGCAGGTGGGTGGGCATCGTGATCAAGGGGCCGGTGGTGCCCGGAGGTGCGGTGCCAGCAGCCGCATGGCTCCCTCCGCCACCTCCGCCCGCAGGTGTGGGTGCCACTGGGCGCCCTGGGCGGCACAGAGGGCCGCGATTTTGCCCAGCAGCGCCGTTGCCGCCTCCTGATCGCTGAAGATGGTCAGGATTT
Organism: Aphanothece sp.; assembly: GCA_040375715.1. Lineage (GTDB taxonomy): Bacteria > Cyanobacteriota > Cyanobacteriia > PCC-6307 > Cyanobiaceae > Cyanobium. The sequence continues at coordinate 797 of JBEIRX010000007.1, read as the reverse complement.
CCAGGCGGGCATCTTGTGGATCTCATCGAGCACCAGCAACGTCGCCGCCGGATTCCACGACTGACGCAGCAGCACCGCCCGGTCCACCGGCACATCCCTGTTGAGGTATTGGGCCCGCTCAAAGCGCTCCATCAGCTGCCGGGCCAGGGTTGTTTTGCCCACCTGGCGGGCGCCGGTCAGCACCACGGTCTTGCAGGCCAGATCCCGCAGCAGCTGGGACTCCAGATAGCGTTGCATCCGACCAGATCCGCGCATATAGGCAATAAGTAGCGACTTTCTCCCCATAGCCCTGGCAAATGGTCGCTGATGGGCGGGCCCGCCAACCGTGCCGCAGCGGTGCCCCCCGGAGACGCATGTTGGGGGCAGCCCTCCATCCCAACAACCCCGCCTAACCTGAGGCCCACGCCCCCATCGGGGAAATGACCCTCGCCCCCCCTGCTTCTACCGCCCCGCAGGCGCCCGCCCCAGGCCTGGAGCCCCTTGTGCTGCCGCCGGGCCTGAAGCTCAGCCCGGAGCAGTTCGCCCTGGTGTGCGAAGCCAACCCCGAGGCGGTACTGGAACTCACGGCCGCTGGCCAGGTGATCGCGATGACCCCCACAGGTGGTGAGACCGGAAGTCGGAACAACCTCCTCAGTACCCGTCTGCAGGTCTGGGCCATAGGCCAGGGGGGCTGGAAGGTGTTCGACAGCTCCACCGGCTTCCGCCTCCCCGATGGCTCCGTGCTCAGCCCCGATGCGGCCGTGGTGCGGCTGGAGCGGTGGCAGGCGCTCACGCCCGAACACCGCCGAGGCTTCCCG
>JBEIRX010000024.1:0-22929 GCA_040375715.1 Aphanothece sp. | reverse complement strand
GGACAGGGACCTATCTTAGAGAGAGGCTTCTTATGCCTGCTTAGAGGAGCACAAAAGCCAGGGGCACCAGCAAGGCCAGACTGATCAGGGCGACGAGCTGAAATTTCCAATCAATGCGGTTGATGAGCTGCTCAGCAAGCAGTTCGCCACCCTCAGCGGATTTGGTATAGTAGACGGATCCCCAGCAGAACAACAAGAAGAAAACGATCGAAACAAGATAGGCATAAATATATAGCAAATCCAGGAATGTTGTATAGGAAAGCGGTGGCAGGTCGGAGCGGTAACTTTGTTGCAGGAAAATCAGAGTTAAGAGAGCAGTGGTGGGGATGGCCAGCCGCACATCACCAAGGGAGCCCGGTAGACTTGGCGATGCGATAACAATACCAATCACGACAAGCAAAGGTAAAACATATTGCCCGAAGGCAGAGAAGAAGTTTGTTTTATAAACAATTCCGAAGTCGATTGATGGAAAAGCAGAGGGATTGCCGATGCCGAAGGTGGTGTTATATTGATGCAGAAAAGGCTTCACCAAACTGCCTACCATATCGTATCCATTGATGTCAGCAAACTGTCCGATGAGCGTGGTGGCTACATTGTTTTCGGGCACCAGAGATGTGCAGGGCGGACCTCCTTCGTAGCAGGAGAGAATATCCGGCCTGGTTTCCATGGTGATCGGCAGATTCATGTCGTAGAAGGGAAATCCTGCCAGATTGAGATCATTCACAAAGAAATGGCCGGAGAAGCGAAATAATTGATAGAGGCGGCCATCGTCGAGCTTCACCGGTTCTGTTGTGTCTGGATCGACGACCATATTGGTTGCCTCGATCTCATTGGTAAATTCAATAACGTGGTTAAGCGGAATCTTCTCAGCCTCAATAATTTTCTGAACCTCAGGACGCCATTTAATCCAGTACCAACCATCAGCCCAGTATGACTTGTCCTTGAGGCTGAGCTGGTAGATGTTTTCGATGTGCATTCCAGTGTCGATGGTTCGCTGTATATCGCCAGTCACCATTGGCTTGCGATGCTGAAAATCCATGCCTTTGGTGATGGCATTGCGGGTGTTCTGATTGGTAAATGCAACCTCATCTTGCGCCGAACTGGCCTGAAACAAACCAATCGTAACCAGCATCACCGCCATCATGATCCAGACCTTCAAGCGGGAGGCCGCGTTGGCGAGGGAAAAACCCGTCGGTTGTTTTTTTGCCACAGGACACTGGCTGCTACATGGACAATTACTCAAGCAAGGCCTTGCTTGCAAGTAAATATCTTAAAAAAAATCTCTGTTTTCACACAATGAACAGAACTGCCAGGCTCACAGTTTGGCGTTGCCGATCCACCCCTGGCGGGGATCAATGCTGCGGGCCTGGCGGAGCTCCTGGAGCAACTGGCGTTCGCGCTCACTAAGCACGTCCGGCAGCTTCAGGATGGGGGTGAGCAGCAGGTCGCCCCGGCCGGTGCGCAGAGGCCAGCCCTTTCCCTTCAGCCGCAGGCTGCGGCCGAGGGTCATACCCGGGGGCACCTGCACGGTGGCTTCCCCATCTGGGGTGGCCACCACCACATCGCCCCCCAGGGCCAGCTCATCCAGGCTCAGGGGCAGCTCGGCCCGCAGCTGCTCGCCATCCAGGCGCCAGATGGGATGGGCCTGCAGTTCGATCTGCAGGTAGAGATCCCCCCGGCGGCCCGTGCCGGGCTGCAGGTTGCCCTTGCCCTTTAGGCGCAGGCGGCCGCCGGGTTTCACCCCCGCCGGGATGCGCACCTCCACCCGCTCGTCGTTCACCGCCAGGGTGCGCTCACAGCCGCGGAAGGCATCGCCGTAGGAGAGGGTGAGGGTGGCTTCCGCATCCAGGTTCACCGGCGCCGAGCGAGCCGCCCCACCGGGGAACCCACTCCCAAATCCGCCGGGGAAGCCACCCCCAAAGCCCCCAGGGAAGCCGCCGCCGAAGCCGCCACCCGCCGCGCCGCCAAAGCGGCCGAGCAGGTCGTTGATGAAATCGTCGAAGCTGCCGTAGCGGCCGAAATCCACATCAAAGCCAGCGCCCCCGCCCTGCCCGCCCATCTGGCTCCAGTACTGGCCGAACTGCTCGTAGCGCCGCCGTTTCTCCGGATCGGAAAGCACCTCATAGGCCTCGCTGATCTCCTTGAAGCGCGCTTCGGCGCTGGCATCGCCGGGGTTCACATCCGGGTGGTACTGGCGGGCAAGCTTGCGGAAGGCCCGCTTGATGGTTTCGGCATCGGCCCCGCGCTCCACCCCAAGCACCTTGAAGTAATCGCGATAGCCGTTGGCAGCCATGGGTTCAGCCTCGTGGAGGCATTCTCTCAGCCCGGCCCAGCCCCTGCGGAGTCCGCCGATGGTGGGAAGGCCGTACGCGGGGCTCTCGAGATTGGGGCTGTGCAAACCTCCTAGGCTTTAGGGCTGGATCAACCGCCACCCATGCCGGTGTTTGTGTCTCGGACGACGACCCTGCTGGGTTTCGCCCTTCTGTTCCAGCTTTTGTGCGCCTCTCCCCACCGACAGGGAGCTGCCCTTGCCGCCTCGCCCCCATCGGGGTCTGGAAGCACCACCCCCACCCTGGGCCAGGCCATGCAGCCCTCCACGGCGGCGCAACTGGGACTCGTGCATCATCTGCGCCAGGCGGGAGCTGTGTTCTACGGAGCCTGGTGGTGCCCGGCCTGCTTCAAGCAGAAAAATCTCTTTGGCCAGGAAGCCGGCAACCAGCTGCCTTATCAGGAATGCGAGAAGACCGAGGAGCAGCGCAAGCGGTGCGATCAGTCCGGCATCCAGGCCTACCCCACCTGGGTGATGGGAAGCAAGCGGCTGGAGGGGCTGCAGACCCTGGAGCACCTGGGGGAATGGAGCAATTATGCCAATCCGGCACAAAAGCCCTGATGCTTGGCAGGATCAGCTGGCTGTTTCATGGCAGCCCGCTACATTGAACGGACTGGTGGTTTCGATGAGTCCAAGATATCCATCCCCTAAGGATGTCTATGGCGCTCCTAAAGAAAAGGTGAAGGATTTATCTTTCGATGTTCACCTGTCCGGTGCAGGATCTGCCGGATCCTTGGTGATCACTTTTCTGGGCGCCACGCTGTTGCTCGCCGTCATCTCCACAACCCTCTGTCAGCAGAGGGGTTTTCCTGTGTTTACCGTGAAATCGCCTGCTTCAACGCTAACAAATTGAGCGAAGTCGTCAGACCCACGTCCCGGAGTTTGCGTTCGATTTCCCTGGCGGCAACCGGGTGACCGCTGAAGACCACGGCAGATCCCACGCGCTGGAGGTGTCCATCGAGATCCTCGTGAACTGATCCAGTGAGATCGGCCAGGAGACCCCCCACTCGCTGGGTTACGGACTGAAGATCATTCAGGATCGAAAGGGTGGCCAGGGGTGCCAGGGCAACGCGCTCCTGAGCCAGGGCAGGGAGAAAGGCTTTCGGGGCCATGGGGTGTGTTCAAGGGCTCTTAACCTACGGGTCATGATCGGCGGGGTGGCAGGGGGGAGAGCCGCCTTCAGCCCGTGCTTGACAGCCTTTCAGGTGATGGCGGCCAAGAATCCAGGGCTCGATCGGTCGCCCCTCGAGAATGTGCTCCCGCACGATTCGCTCCACCCGCTCCGGGGTGACGTCTCCATAGAGGATGCCGTCCGGCCAGATCAGCAGAATGGGTCCTCCCTCGCACACCCGCAGGCAATCCGCCTTGGTGCGCAGCACCCGTCCCTCGGGGCGGTTGGAGTCTTCCAGGCCCAGGGTGCGCACCAGCAGCTTCAGTCGCTCCCAGGTGACTGCCCCCAGGGCTGGATCACAGCAGAGGGGTTTGCTCGGCGTGGCGCAGAGCAGAAGGTGATGGGACACGCTGGTCATCGCCGCTCGCTGATCGGTTTCTCTCACCCCATCAGCAGCGGTTGCCCATGCCGGCTGGCGGCCGCCTCCAGGGCGGCCTGGCGGGCCCAGGCATCCACCGCGAGCACCTCCTCCAGATTCGGGTGGGCCTGCAGATCCCCCTCGTGGCGTTCACACACCGTTTCGATCAGTGAGGGGATCGCCAGAAAGGGAATCTCCTCCTTAAGGAAGAGTGCCACGGCCTGTTCATTGGCGGCATTCAGCACGGCGGGCATGGTGCCCCCGGCCCGGCCTGCCGCATAGGCCAGCCCCATGCAGGGATACCGAGCCGGATCGGGTTCCCGGAAACTCAGGTTGCCGATGGCGGCCAGATCCAGGCGCCTCCAGGGGGTGTTCACCCGCTCAGGCCAGCTGAGGCAGCAGAGAAGCGGTAGCTTCATGTCCGGCCAGCCCAGCTGGGCCAGGACGGAGGTGTCCGCCAGCTCCACCAGGGAGTGGATGATGCTCTGGGGATGGATCACGATCTCGATGGCGTCGTACTCCACGCCGAACAGATAGTGCGCCTCGATCACCTCCAGTCCCTTGTTCATCAAGGTGGCTGAATCCACGGTGATCTTCCGCCCCATCACCCAGTTGGGATGGCTGGTGGCATCAGCCACGGTCACCTTCGTGAGATCGGCTGGATCCCAGTCGCGGAAGGCACCACCGGAAGCGGTGAGGAGGATCCGCTTCAGGCCCGGCGGTGGCTGCCCGGTGGAGAGGCGCACCTGCTCCGGCCAGGGCACCCCCTGCAGGCACTGAAAGATGGCGGAGTGTTCGGAATCCGCCGGCAGCAGGCGGGCGCCACTGGCCTGGAGCTCCGGCAGCACCACCGGACCGGCGGCGATGAGGGTTTCCTTGTTGGCTAGGGCGATATCCTTCCCCGCCCGGATGGCCGCCAGGGTGGGCAGCAGGCCCGCGCAGCCCACGATGCCCGCCACCACCAGGTCGGCCCTGGGCCAGGCCGCCGCAGCGCAGAGCCCCTCGGGTCCGCCGCCGATCTCCGGAAGCGGGTCGGGACGCAGGCTCGGCTCCAGGTCGGCCAGACGCTCCCGGAGTGCGGGCACATCCTCCTGATCCGCGAGGGCCACCATCTCGGGGCGGTGTCGGAGAATCTGGTCCAGCAGCAGATCCAGATTGCGGTTGGCGGTGAGGGCCACCACCTGGAAACGATCGGGGAACGCCTCCACGATCTCGAGGGTCTGGGTGCCGATGGAGCCCGTGGAGCCGAGCACGCTGATGGCCTTCATGACACCCTCTGCGCTGCGCAAGGGCCCCAGTCTCCCATCGCTCCGGTGCGATGAACGCACCAAGGGAGGGTGACACGATTGACTGGGTGTCTCCTGGAGCTCCCATGGCCTGGTTGCAACGCTGGAACTTCATCGCCAGGGCCCGCCTGGAGCGGGAACTCTGGGAGGCCTTTGAACAAGGTGACGATCTGGAGGCCCTGGTGGCAAGGGCTGCCGCCGAAGCCCAGGGGGGAGACGATGACCAGCGCTTCCGGCTGGAGGTGTGGCAGACCACCCTGGTGCGGATTCGCAAGATCGAAGCCCTTATGCACGATCAGCGGCCACCAGGAGGGCCACCCCCAGGCTCGTCCCCAGGCCCCCACCCGCCCGCAGCAGATCCAGAGTGAGATCAGCCAGCAGCTCCCGGCCCGGTCGGCCCACGCCTCGCCAGGACAGACCCACCTCCCTGCCGGCCAGCAGCCCGAGAAACAGCCAGGAAGTGCTCATCGGCAGGCGGTCTCCCCCAAAGAAGGCCAGCAGCACCAGTCCGTAGAGCAGGCTGATCAGGGTGGTGGAGCGGGGATCATCGCTGCGGTACTTGCTGCGCAGCCTCCCCTGGATCGGTCCTCCCCCGAGCACCACGATCAGGGCCACGGCCCCGCAGAGCACCACCAAGGTCACCCCCAGTTCGGCCAAGTTGAGGCGGCGCGGGAGATAGACATAGACATTCGCCAGGTCCTGGACCAGCCACTGGCTCCACAGCACTGCGGTGGCCAGTCATTGCAGGGCGCTCCAGGGGATCGATCCACTCCAGGAGATTGGGGCTGATTCAGCGGATTCAGCAGCCGGTGGGCTGGCCTTCCCCTCCAGCCAGGGGCCAATGAGGCTGTAGACGATCAGCGCCCCCAGAAAGGCCAGGCCATAGCCGGCCAGGGATTTCCGCAACATCCCCCCCAGCTGCATCGGAGCCACCGCAGTGAGCACCAGGAAGGAGGTGCTCACCGGCACCCCAAGACCGGTGAGCGCCAAGAGGCTGAGCAGGGGTAGAAGATCCTTCCAGCGCCAGGGATCAGGAAGGGGAAACCCATCTAGGCGTCCCCAGGCGGGATCCCCCGATCCGGCCACCCAGCTCAGCAACAGCACGCCACAGAGAATCAGCCCCAGGAACAGGGCCTGGGTGCGCTGGCTGCTGCGCCAGCGCTGACCCGCCAGAAAGGGTCCCAGGGTCTGCAGGGCGTCATTGCCCATCACGGCCAGGCTGGCCAGGCCGAAGGCCGCCAGCTGGAGGGGATTCACTCCCGGATCCAGACGGTCACCCCTCCGGGTTTGTCCACCAGTTCCACCCCCTGCTCCCGCAGTTCGGAGCGGATCCGATCGGCCTCCCCATAGTTGCGGGCGGCCTTGGCTGCCTTCCGCTGCTCCACCAGGGCTTCGATCGCCTCGGGGCTCAGCCCTCCTGCAGCTCTGCTCGGGCTCTCCAGCTCCGATTCCAGGCCCAGCACGCCGGCCAGCTCCACCAGCACCTGCCAGCGCGGCTCTAGGGTCCGTTGGCCGGGGCTCGGGGCCCCCCCGATCTGGAGCTGATTGGCCAGGGCCCGCAGGGGGCGTGCCAGCTCGAAGAGCTCCCCCAGCGCCGCGGAGGTGTTGAGGTCATCGTCCATGGCGGCAATGAAGCGCTCGCGGCACTCGGCCAGATCGACCTCCGGGGGCTCGGCATCAGCCGGCCGGGCCGGGTGCCACCCCAGCATCTCTCCATGGCGCAGCCCGAGGGAGAGGGCTCCGTTGAGGCCTTTCCAGCCGGTGGCCGCGGCCTCCAGGGCTGTCGCCATGAAATCCAGCGGTTTGCGGTAGTGGGCCTGCAATACGAAGAAGCGCAGGGTCATCGGGCTGACGCCGCTCTCCAGCAGGGCTCGGATCGTGGTGAAGTTGCCCAGGGATTTGGACATCTTCTCCCCACCCACGTTCACCATGCCGTTGTGCAGCCAGTAGTGGGCCAGGGGCTTCCCGGTGACCGCCTCTGACTGAGCGATCTCATTTTCGTGGTGGGGAAAGATCAGATCAGCCCCGCCCAGGTGCAGATCGATGGTGTCGCCCAGCTCATGGCGCACCATCGCCGAGCATTCGATGTGCCAACCAGGCCGGCCGGGGCCCCAGGGGGAGGGGAAGCTGGGTTCCTGAGGTTTGGCGCCCTTCCAGAGGGCGAAATCGAACGGGTGGTGTTTGCGGGCTTCCTCTTCCGCCCGCACTCGCCCACTGGCGCCCTCCTCCTGCTGCTGCAGATCTCGCCCACTGAGTTTTCCGTAATTGTGATAGCCCATCACGGAGAAATACACATCGCCATCGGCGCCATAGGCCATCCCTTTGCTCTGCAGTTCCCCGATCAACTGGCGGATGCCCTCCAGGCAGCGGGTGGCCCGGGGCATGCGATCCGGCGGCAGGATGTTGAGCCGCCCCAGATCCTCCAGGGCCAGCCTGAGATTGCGCTCGCTCACCTCTTCCATGGAACTGCCCTCCTGGGCGGCTCGCTGCAGGATCTTGTCGTCGATGTCGGTCACGTTCTGCACGTACGTCACCGCATAGCCCCGCCACATCAGATAGCGCCGCAGCACATCCCAGACGATGTAGCTGCGGGCATGGCCCAGGTGGCAGAGGTCGTAGACCGTGATGCCACAGCAGTAGATCGACACCCTTCCGGGCTCGATGGGCTCGAAGGGCTCCAGGCGACGGGTGAGCGTGTTGGTGAGCCGCAGCGGCAAGGGCACATCCGGCCGCGGGCCGGCACTGGATTCCAGCAGGCACCGTATTCCAGCAGGCACCCTAGGCGGGCTCCTTCCTTCAGACCCCGGCTTCAGACCTTCAGAGCCGGCCCGCCAGGCCGATGCGCTCCCCTCCATATTGGGCCCGCTCGCGCACGGCCCGGCACCAGGGCTCCTGGGCCAGATACCAGGACACGGTTTCCGCCAGCCCCTCCTCAAAGCTGTGGCGGGGAACCCAGCCCAGTTCCTCCGTGATCCGCGCCGGATCGATGGCATAGCGGCGGTCATGGCCTGGCCGGTCGGTGACCGAGGTGATCAGCTGGCTGTGGGGCGCCCCCTGGGGATGGAGCTGGTCCATCAGTGTGCAGATGGCTTCCACCACCTGGCGGTTGGTGCGCTCCCCGTGGCCGCCCACGCAGTAGCTGCGGCCGCATTCGCCCCGGGTGGCCGCCAGCAGCAGGGCATCCACATGGTCGTCGACATAGAGCCAGTCGCGCACATTCAGGCCATCGCCATAGACAGGGATGGATTCGCCGGCCAGGGCCTTGAGGATCACCACCGGAATCAGCTTCTCCGGAAACTGCCAGGGGCCGAAGTTGTTGCTGCAGTTGGTGAGCACCACCGGCAGGCCATAGGTGTGGTGCCAGGCGCTCACCAGGTGGTCGCTGGCGGCCTTGCTGGCGGAGTAGGGGCTGCGGGGGTCGTAGGGGGTGGTTTCGGAAAATCTTCCCTCCGCCCCAAGCGAGCCGAACACCTCATCGGTGCTGATGTGGTGCAGGCGAAACCGCTCCTTGCGTTCACCCTCCAGGCCCTGCCAATGGGCGCGCACGGCCTGCAGCAGGGAAAAGGTGCCCTGCACATTGCTGGCGATGAAGGCCTCCGGCCCCTCGATGGAGCGATCCACATGGCTTTCAGCGGCCAGGTGCATCACCAGATCGGGATCGGCCTGCTCCACCGCCGCCCGGGTGGCCCCAACGTCAGCCAGATCCACCTGCAGGAGCTGGTGGCGGCTGCTGGGTCCGCTGGAGGGTTCCCCGGCTTCAGCGAGCTGGGCCTCAATGCTGGTGAGATCGCTGGCGTAGCCGAATTTGTCGAGGTTGAACACGGTGCAGTCGCTTTCCCGCAGCAGGCGTCGCACCACAGCACCTCCGATGAAGCCGGCCCCACCGGTCACCAGGAGGCGGCGGCGTCCGGCGAGAAGGGAAGGGAGATCAACCATGGTGCGGGAGAGAGGGGAGAGGGGCGTGATCGAGGATTGGCCTCAGCCTGCGGGTGGGATGCGGGCGAGCACCTGGGCCAGGGCAGTCCGCCAGTGGAGCGGGCCGATCTGGAGCGTCTCTCGGGTGCTGCGGCAGTCCAGAAGGGAGTAGGAGGGCCTGCGGGCGGGCGTGGGATAGTCTTCCGTGCCGATCGGCCGCACGTCGGCGGCGGTGCCCAGCAGCCCCTGGGCCACCCCCAGTTCACCGATCGCCACGGCGAAGTCGTACCAGCTGGCCGCACCAGCATCACTCCAGTGGTGGACCCCGCCGATCGTCCGCTGAATCACCTGCCAACAGGCAGCAGCAAGTCGATGGGTCGCTGTAGGGCAGCCCACCTGGTCGGCGATCACGCCGAGGGGTTCTCCGGCGGCAGCCTTCTGCCGATGCAGCCGCAGCATGGTGAGGCAGAAGTTCTGCCCCACCGGTCCATACACCCAGCTGGTGCGGAGCAGGCACGCCCGGTCGGGAGGGAGCGACGCTTCCACCCGCCGTTCCCCTTCGGCCTTGGTGGCCCCGTAGACCCCAAGGGGGTCCCTCGTCTGTTCCGGGCGGTAGGGGCTTCCCTGCGAGCCGTTGAACACGAAATCCGTGCTGATCTGCAGCAGATGGCCACCGGTTTCGGCCAGGGCCTCCGCGAAGGCGGCTGGGGCGTCCGCATTCACCCGCATGGCCAGCTCCGGCTCGCTTTCGGCCCGATCCACGGCGGTGTAGGCCCCGGCATTGAGCACCCAGGCTGGGCGGTGATGGTGAACGATGGCGTGGCAGGCGCGTGAATCCGCCAGGTCGAGCGTGTCGCGCCTCATGGGGATGACCTCGATCCCAGCAGGGACGGAGGCCAGCAGGGCCTGCCCCAGTTGCCCCTGGCTGCCAGTGACCAGCACAGGTCCAGGCATGGTCATGGGAACAGATCTCCCCTGGCGGCAGCTTCCTCGAGGCTTGGGGCTCCGCCATCCTTACCCGACACGCTCGGAGTGCCCAGGCCAGCGGGAAAAGGCCAGCAAATGGCCAGGGATGGATCATCCCAGCGGATGGAGCGCTCCGCGGCCTTGTTCCAGAAATCGGTGGTCTTGTAGAGCACTTCCGCTGAACTGCTGAGGACCAAAAAGCCGTGGGCAAACCCTGGAGGAACCCAGAGTTGGTGATGGTTCTCAGCGCTCAGATGGGTGCCCACCCACTGGCCGAAGCAGGGGGAGCTGCGCCGGATGTCCACGGCCACATCAAAGATCTCGCCACTCACACACTGCACCAGCTTTCCCTGGGCATGGGGGGGGAGCTGATAGTGCAGCCCGCGCAACACCAGCTGGGAGGAACGGGACTGGTTGTCCTGCACGAAGGATGGCGTCTGCTCAGGTGGCAGCTCCAGGGCTTCGGCAAACCGCTTCAGATTCCAGCTTTCAAAGAAGTAGCCACGGGGATCACCAAACACCTGGGGCCTAAACAGCAGGGGGCCAGCGATGGCCAATTGCTCAATCTGCATGGGGAGTCTCAAGCAACTGAAGGAGATAGGTGCCGTAGCCGCTCTTTCTCTGGGGCTCTGCCAGCTCGCCCAGCTGCCTGTCGTCGATCCACCCCATCCGCCAGGCCACCTCTTCAGGGCAACCCACCTTCAGGCCCTGGCGATGCTCCAGGGTGCGGATGTAACTGGAGGCCTCATGCAGCGAATCGGGAGTGCCCGTATCCAGCCAGGCCATGCCCCGACCCATGAGTTCCACCCGCAGCAGGCCGGCATCGAGGTATTGCCTGTTGAGATCCGTGATCTCCAGTTCGCCCCGGGGGGATGGCCTGACCGCTCGGGCCCGCTCCACCACTGACGCATCATAAAAATAGAGGCCGGTGATGGCATAGCGAGAACGGGGCTGTTTGGGTTTCTCCTCGATGCTGATCACCCGGCCATCGCCAGCGAATTCCACCACCCCATAGCGCTCGGGATCCCTCACCGGATAGGCGAACACCGTTGCTCCCTCCTGAAGGGTCTGGCTGGTCTGCAGCTGGGGGATCAGGTCCTGACCGTGGAAGAGATTGTCTCCCAGCACCAGGGCTGCAGGGGAGGTCCCGAGGAAGTTGGCACCGATGAGAAAGGCCTGGGCCAATCCATCCGGGCTCGGTTGCACGGCATAGTGGATTGCCATGCCCCAGCGGGAGCCATCCCCCAGCAGCCGACTGAAGGCCGCCTGATCCGCTGGGGTGGTGATGATCAGCACCTCGCGGATGCCCGCCAACATCAGCGTGGTAAGCGGGTAATAGATCATCGGTTTGTCGTAAACCGGCATCAATTGCTTGCTCACAGCGCTCGTGAGCGGCGCCAGCCGCGTGCCACTTCCACCAGCCAGGATGATGCCCTTTCGGGCTGAGTGTCCCGTTCCCACCTGCGTCCCGAGCTCGGCACAACTTTCTCATATCCCCGCAGCGTCAATGTCTGCAGGCCTCCAGGACAGGCGCTGGCCTACTTGGCCTCCATCCAGTTGGCCCCCACCCCTGTTTCCACCAGCAGCGGCACCTGAAGCTGGATCACCCCCTCCATCGTGCGCTTGGTGAGCTCCACCACCTCCGCCAGCACCTCCGGAGCAGCTTCGAGCACCAGCTCGTCATGCACCTGCAGCAGCAGCCGGGCAGGCAGCTGGCGTTCCGCTAGTTCACGGTGGAGCTGCACCATGGCCAGTTTGATGATGTCAGCACTGGATCCCTGGATCGGTGCATTGGCGGCGGCCCGCAACTGCTGCGCTTCCAGCCCGCCACGGCGGGCGCCCTCGATCGGAATCTCCAGGGGATCCTTGCCCCGGTGCCGCCCCAATCCCCCGGGATCGAAATGAAAGGGGCGTCGACGCCCCAGGATGGTTTCCACATAGCCCTGGCTGAGGGCGAGCCGCTCCTGCAGTTCCAGGAAGGCGAACACTTTTGGATAGCGCTGCCGGAAGCGTTGCAGAAACTCCTTGGCACGGCCCTGGGGAAGGCCAGTTTCTCGGGCGAAGCGCTGCACGCCCATGCCGTAGATCACCCCGAAGTTGATGGTCTTCCCCATCCTTCGCTCCTCCGCGCTCACCGTGTCTTTCTCCAGCAGCAGCCTGGCGGTGAGGGCATGCACATCATCTCCCCTGTTGTAGGCGTCGATGAGAACCTCCTCGCCGGAGAGGTGGGTGAGGATGCGCAGTTCGATCTGGGAATAATCGGCGCTGATCATCTGCCAGCCCTCCTCCGGCAGGAAGGCCTTGCGGATGCGGCGACTGAAATCCGTGCGGATCGGAATGTTCTGCAGATTGGGATTGCTGCTCGACAGCCTCCCGGTGGCGGTGACCGCCTGGTTGAAATCCGTGTGCACCCTCCCGGTTTCCGGCTCAACAAGGGCGGGCAGGGCATCCACATAGGTGCTGCGCAGTTTGCTGAGGGTGCGATGGCTCAGCAGCAGTGGAACCACGGGATGGTCCTCCTCCAGCCGCTCCAGCACGGTGGCATCCGTGCTCCAGCCAGTCTTGGTTCTGCGGGATTTCTTGCGGTCGAGCTTCAGGGTGTCGAACAGCAGGGTTTCCAGTTGCTTCGGTGAGCTGAGGTTGAAGGGCTGACCCGCCACGGCCTGCGCTTCGGCTTCCAGATGATCCAGCTGGCCTCCTAGTTCCTGGCTGAGCTCCTGCAGGTAGCTCTGGTCGATGCGGATCCCCGTGGCCTCCATGGAGGCCAGCACCGGCTCCAGGGGCAGTTCCACATCCCTGAGAAGGGCCGGCAGGGCCGGCCCCATGGCCCGCAGTTCCTCGTTCAGCCTGCGGGTGAGGCGCCAGGTGAGATGCACATCCATGCCGCAATAGAGGGCAGCGGCGGCGATGGGCACATCGGCAAAACTGTTTCCCTTCCCCACCACGCTGCCGTAGCTCTCTGGGGTGAAGCCGAACTCCCGCTCCGCCATGGCCTCCAGTGCGTGTTTGCCCGCGGGGTCCCGCAGATAATCCGCAAGCAGGGTGTCCATCACCACACCGGCAAGGGGCAGCCCATGGCGCAGCAGGATCAGCCGATCGTATTTGGCGTTCTGGAGGGTTTTGGGGTGCCCATCGCTGCCCAGCCAGGGGGCCAGGGCCTGGAGAACGCTCTCCAGAGGCAGCTGATGGGCCGGAGGCGAGGAGGGCGTTTCTCCGATCAGGAGGGCATCGCCCTGCGCGCGGTGGCCGATGGGGATGTAAGCGAGGTCGCAGAGGCCGGAACCCCAGCAGACTCCCACCCCAACCAGCTCGGCGCGGAAGGGATTGAGAGAGGTGGTTTCCGTGTCGAGGGCCACGGGCGTTGCCGCCTCTCGGCAGGCCATCAACCGGGTCAGAAGGTCATGCAGGTCGTCTTCTTTTTGGATGATGGCCGGCGAGAGCTCCGGCAGGGGAGTCGCCTCCGGCGGCTGCTCCTGCAGCGGTGCCGCTGCAGCACTTGCGTGAGTTTTTTCGGACTTGGGGGGGCTGGCAGCGGCGCCCTCCACGGAAAAGGTCCGGGCGAATCGCTCCGTCTGGCGAAGGAGACTGAAGAGTTCCAGGGTCCGAAGGCGTTCTTCCAGCTCCTCCGCTCTGACGTGACCCAGAGCCAGCCTGGGGGATGGGGGCAAGGGCACATCCCGGTGGATGGCGGCCAGCAGCCTGGAGCGAAAGGCACTCTCCCTGCCCTCCTGGAGCTTGGCGCGCAGGGTGGCTTTCTGGGCCTCCAGAGCGGCGTAGATCGCATCCAGGCTGCCGTGGGCCTGGAGGAGGGTGATCGCCGTCTTGGGTCCGATGCCCCGCACCCCTGGGATGTTGTCGGAGCTGTCCCCCGTCAGGGCCTTGAGATCCACCACGTCCTCCGGTGGGACCCCAAGCTTCTCCACCACCTCCTCCCGGCGGATCTCCCGGGGGCCTGAACCCCGGTTGTTCGGTCCACCCCCGAGGTAGAGCACCGCGATGTCCCGTCCGTCGTCCACCAGCTGAAAGAGGTCTCTGTCGCCGGAGAGGATGCGCACACGCCACCCCTCCGTGGCCGCCCGTTCCGCCAGGGTGCCGAGCACATCATCGGCTTCATAGCCCGGTGCCATCACCAGCGGCAGATCCAGCAACTCGCCAAGGATCTGCTGCAGGTTGTGAAGGTCTTCGAAGAAGTGCTCTGGCGCCACATCCCGGTGGGCCTTGTAGGTTTCATCCGCCTCATGCCGAAAGGTGGGTTCCGCCGTGTCAAAGGCAATGGCAATGCCCTGCGGTTGCCACTCCGTGCAGGTTTCGAGCAGGCTTTTCAGAAAGCCGAAGGTGACGCTCGTGGGCACCCCATCCTTGGTGGAGAGCCCCCCATCCCCCCCCTTGGCGAAGGCATAGAAGCTGCGAAAGGCCAGGGAGTGTCCATCGACCAGCAGCAGGAGAGGTTTTTGATCCGCCATGGCCAACCGTTCATCCACCCCGGGTCGCCTCAGCCTGCCAGATCTATTTCCGCCGCCCTCAGCGTGGCAGGGCACCAGTGGGGATGCCCTGTTCAGTGCCTGCGGGCGTTACCGCTGGTGGCTTGTGCGCCACTGGTGCCCGCAGCGCAGTGCTGTGCTGTTCCTCGGGCTGAATCCCTCCAAAGCCGATGGCCGCCGCGAGGACCCCACCCTCCGCCGGCTGCATGGTCTGGCGAGCCGCTGGGGCCACGGCCATCTGCTGGTGCTGAATCTGTTTTCCCGGGTGGGCACCGACCCCTCCCAGCTGCGCAGGTCTCCAGAGCCGGTGGGGGAGCACACCGATGCCTGGCTGGCCACGGCCCTGCGGTGGTTGGCGGAGCAGCCCCACCAGGGCACCGGCCCTCCGCCGAGGCTCTGGCTGGGCTGGGGTCACCGGGGGGGGCTTCAGGGTCGGGATGAGCAGGTGCTCGCTTTGCTGCAATGCTGGACAGGAGATGTGGTGTGCCTCGGGGAGACCCGAAAGGGCCATCCCCGCCACCCGCTTTTCTGCCGGGCCACCCAACCACCTCTGCCCTTCGTTCAGCGTTCCTCTCCATGCCCCGCGTCCCACGCCGCTACGCCATTCATCTGATCCTCAGCGGCGGCCATGTGGAAGTGGTTCACTTCCCCACCCTTGAGGCCTTCCAGCAGTGGTACACGAGTGCCCTGCACGGGGGTGCCTCGCCGGACAGCTTCATCAATGTGCCGATCGGCGAGCTGGAGGGGGAATATCTGCTGGTTCGAGCGGGGAGTGTGATTGGTCTGCGGGTTGAGCCTCTGTACGGAACGATGGATGACTGAAGGTTGAAGCCCACCGGCGCTCCGCTGATGCCCACCCGCGCTCCGCTGATGCCAACTGCAGAACCCGCTCTCAGGAGGCTAGAACTCCTGCCAGTCGCTCCCGGTCCTGGCCGAGCTGATGGAGCAGCTTCCAGGAGGTGAGCAGATCCGGTCCCTGCAGGGAGCCCAGAAGACCAGCCCGCAGGCTTTTCATCATCAGTCCCTTCTTCACCCCGGCCGCTCCGGCTGCAGCCTCGAGCAGATCACGGGCCTCCTGCTCCACCAGGGGGGCTTCGGAGGGCCTGGCATCGAGTTGGGTCTGCAGAGCCGCAAGGCAGGCCCTCGACTGGGGCTCTCGCAGCACCTCCTGCGCCGCTGCGTCGGGGATGGGAGCTTCGAAGAATGGAGCGGCCTGGCAGACCCCATCGGCCAGCAGGGTGAGGGAGGGGCCCAGCAGGGCACAGAGCTCTTCCAACCAGGGCTGTGGGGGGCTCAGGGTGGCCCCTTCCCCCTGCAGCCAGCCCCGGGAGGCCCACAGGGGCCCGAGCCGCTCAAGCAGTTGGCCTGGGGGCAGCCCATGCAGCACCTGGGCGTTGAGCCAGTTCAGCTTTTCCCAGTCGAAGCGGGCTCCGGCCCGGTTCACCCTCTCGAATCCGAACACCTCCGCGGCTTCCTCCAGGGTGAACCGCTCTCCCATGCCTTCGGG
Organism: Aphanothece sp.; assembly: GCA_040375715.1. GTDB lineage: Bacteria > Cyanobacteriota > Cyanobacteriia > PCC-6307 > Cyanobiaceae > Cyanobium. The sequence goes on along the minus strand of JBEIRX010000024.1, from coordinate 6,916 downwards.
AGGCGACCAGCCCAGCAGGGTCATGTAGTTCGTGAGAGCCTCCGCCGTGTATCCCAGAGCCTGGAAGTCACTGATGGAGGTCACGCCATCGCGCTTGGAGAGCTTGCGGCCCTCCTGGTTGAGGATCAGCGGTGTGTGGGCAAAGCAGGGAAGGGAGAGGCCAAGGGCTTCATAGAGAAGGATCTGCTTGGCGGTGTTAGCGATGTGATCTTCGCCGCGGATCACATGGCTGATGGCCATGGCGGCGTCATCCACCACTACCACAAGGTTGTAGAGGGGATCGCCGATCTCCCCGGCTGGAGCCCGGCGGGCGATCACCATGTCGCCGCCGAGATCGGCCCCACTCCATCGCATCTCGCCGCGCACCATGTCGTGCCAGGTGATCAGGCGCCCATCGTCAATGCGGAAGCGCACCACGGCCTGCCGTCCTTCGGCGATGAACGCCTGCTCCTGGGCTTCACTCAGGTGCCGGTGGCGGTTGTCATATCTCGGGGCCTCCTTCCGCTCCACCTGACCCTCCCGCAACGCGGTGAGCTCGTCTTCGCTGGTGTAGCAGCGGTAGGCGTGGCCACTGGCGAGCAATTGGCTGATGGCGGCCCGATGGACTTCGATGCGGGCGCTCTGGATCACCGGTTCCCCATCCCAGTGAAGACCCAGCCAGTTCAGGCCATCAAGAATGTTGGCGGTGTACTCCTGCCGGGAGCGCTCCCGGTCCGTGTCCTCAATGCGAAGGAGAAAGGCCCCGCCGTGGCGACGGGCATACAGCCAGTTGAAGACGGCCGTGCGAGCCGTGCCGATGTGCAGGGTGCCTGTGGGGCTGGGGGCAAGGCGGACACGTACGGAAGGGGGGGCCGCGGCCATCAGCTCTGGGGTTTGGACGGGACTGACGGGGCTCGAACCCGCAACTTCCGCCGTGACAGGGCGGTGCTCTAACCGATTGAACTACAGTCCCAATTCAGAACGAACCTGGTCTCTGGACCTGAGGTCTGTCCACCGACATCGCCGCCGGCTTCAGCAGTATCGACTGCCGTGGCGCCCTCCGTCAAATCACCTGTCGAGCCCTCTCTTTCACAGCACAAGCTGCCTGGGGAATCTCCAGCAGGCTGATCGATTTTTCTTGCTTTGTTTGAAAGAGCAAGACTTCAGAAAGAGTGAAGCCGAAAGGGCTTAGGGGCGGAACCCGGCAGGTTCGATCAGCCGCACTTGATTGCCACGGGCGGTGAATTCTCGGCCCTGGTCGCTCTGGACCACAACACGGCCGCCGGATTTCACCCGGATGACCCTGGCGCGAACCCAACCCAGAGCCGCGGACTCCAGAACTTTGACCACATCACCGGGTTGAAGATCCAACTCCATGCTCGGAACGAGGAAACTGCAAAAGGGGGAACATCGGACGCGCCGTGGAGGACTCGAACCCCCGACATCAGGTTTTGGAGACCTGCGTTCTACCAGCTGAACTAACGGCGCAAGGCGATGCACCAATGGAGGGGAAGGCCCCTCAGCGATCGAAGCGCTGCTTGACCCGTGTGGCTTTACCCACCCGGTCACGCAGATAGAAAAGCTTCGCTCTGCGCACCTTACCGCGACGCTCCACCTTCACGGAAGCCACCTGGGGACTGTGCAGCAAAAAGACCCGCTCCACCCCGATGCCCTGGAAGATCCTGCGCACGGTGATGGTTTCATTGAGACCGCCATGGCGCATGGCGATCACAACCCCTTCGTAGGGCTGGATCCGCTCCTTGTTTCCTTCACGGATTCTTACCCCGACCCGGACCGTATCCCCCACGAAGATGTCGGGCAGGTCGCTCTTCAGCTGTTCGGCTTCAAAGGCCGCAATCAGCTCACGGGCGCTCATCTTGCCGGTGATCGCCTGACGGCTGGAGGGGCTGGCCGATGGTTCTGAGGCCTCGGCTGGAGCTGCAGCTGTGGAGGCTTCCACGTCCTGCGCAGCGCCTGAAGGTGGTGTGGTGCCCTCGGTTGGTTCCGCGGCTGGTTCAGCAGTGGTCTCGGCAGTTGATTCCGCAGCAGTTGATTCCGCAGCCATTCCAGCGTCCTAGGTAGCGAGCCAAACGAAAAGCTTACCGTCTCAGGTGCTCTGGCTTGTTCTCCGCAGCCAGCGCTGCACCCGTTGCCACACCATCAGCGACCCCGTGCCGACCATCCAGAGCAGACCCAATCCGTTGAGGAGCACATAGAGGGTTTCGCCATGGGAACCGAGAAGGGGTTTCAGCCATTCCCCCTCGTGAAGGGTCATCAGGGGATGGGTCTGGTCCCGTCCCCACCCCAGCCAATCCCGCAGCACCCGGTAGGCCACCCCGGTGGACGCCGTGATCAGCAGGGGAGCCAGAACGAAGGGGGCCACAGCGGCGTGGGCCTGTCTGCAGCGCACCAGCAGGGGCAGGGAGGGGGTGGAGGGGGACTCTTCAGCCATGGCCTGGAGCGCGGTTGGCAGCAGTTCACCGATAGCGTGGGGATCATGTTCTGTCTGTCCAGCAACCCGCCGCTGCCATGAAGCTCTTTGCAGATCTGCTGTCGTCCTCCATCGGCGGCCAGGGCCAGGACAAGGGGGCAGCCGGACTGGTCACCCGCAGCGGCCCTCGGATCGGTGGCAACCGCCGTGGCGTGGAGGTGAAATCCGCCCGGGAGATCGCCACCATGCGCACGGCCAGCCGGATCGTGGCCACCGTGCTGCGGGAGATCAGCGAGCTGGTGCAGCCGGGCATGACCACCGGGGATCTGGACCGGCACGCGGAGAAGCGCATCCGGGAGATGGGGGCGGTGCCGAGTTTCAAGGGCTACCACGGTTTTCCCGCCAGCATCTGCGCGAGCATCAACCATGAGGTGGTGCATGGCATCCCCAGCGGTAAGCGGGTGATCAAGGAGGGCGACCTCCTCAAGGTGGATACCGGCGCCTGCTTCGAGGGCTATCACGGCGACAGCTGCATCACCATCCCCGTGGGCTCCTCCGTGACGGAGGAGGCGCGGCATCTCAGCCAGATCGCCCAGGAATCCCTGATGCGGGGGCTGGCCACCATCCGTGCGGGCAGCACCCTCCTTGAGCTTGCCGGTGCCGTGCAGGATCATGTGGAAGCCAATGGCTATGCCGTGGTGGAGGACTTCACGGGCCATGGCGTGGGTCGCAATCTCCATGAGGAGCCCTCGGTGTTCAACTACCGCACCCGGGACCTTCCCAACATCAGCCTTCGGCCCGGTATGACCCTGGCGGTGGAACCGATCCTGAATGCGGGCAGCAAGGCCTGCCGCACCCTCAAGGACCGCTGGACCGTGGTGACCGTGGATGGCAGCCTCTCCGCCCAGTGGGAGCACACCATTGTTGTGAGCAGCGACGGCTGCGAAATCCTCACGGATCGCGGGTGAGCAGCCGCACATAGGCCCAGCGGCTGAGGGTGGCCAGGGGCATCAGCACATAGGTGAGGGGGTTGATGCTCACGATGATCAGATGGCAGTTCCAGCTGGCCTGCCGAAGGATTTCGCCGGCCACCCAGTCGGCAGACATCACGCCGTAGGGGTTGAGCTCTGAACGGAACGGGCCTAGCACAAGGCGCCGCACCCGGAGGGAGGTGGAGGCCAGATCAACGGCCCGCAGGCTCAGGATCTGGCCGATGAGACGCTTGCTGATCTCATAGAGGGGGCTGAGGGCGGGCTGGATTTCCGCCTCTGAAGTGTTGAGCCAGAGCTCTCCGCTCCTGCCACGGCTGGCGACCTCTGCGGCAAAGAGTTCCAGGAGGCGCCAGTGGCTGAGGGCGTTCACCTCCAGCGCGAGGGTGAGGGCTTCCCTGTCCCGTCTGCCCTGCTGGTTGATGCCGTGGTTGAGCACCAGCACATCCACCTCCGCCAGAAGGGGCCCCAGCTCGTTTTCCTCACCACAGGCCCAGCCCACCTGGCGACAGGGAATCGGCTCGCCTCTGGAATCCAGCACCTGAAGGGGGGACGGCTCCCCGCCCGGGGGGCGATGGCAGAGGGCGATGAGTGTGGCGCCTCGGCTGTGCCAACGCCGGATCAGGGCCTGCCCCAGGGCTCCACTGGCGCCGCTGATGGCCACCGTTGGCCCTTGGCTGGCTGGAGGGGAAACCGGCTGCAGGAGGCTGGAAGGTTGGTGCGTGCTGCAAGAATCTGCCACAGCCCGGCTCCCTTGAGGCCATGCCATGCCCAGCCCGCTGCTGATCGGCTCCTGCGAACCCTTCAGCGGCAAGTCGGCTGTTGTGCTCGGGCTCGCTCAGCAACTTCGCCGCAAGGGCGTGAGCTTCGCCTTCGGCAAACCACTGGCCACCTGCCTGGATCCCCAGGAGGTGCATCAACCGGGCGACCCGCTCCTGGATGCGGACGTGCGCTTCATCGGCTCCACCCTGGCCCTGGAGCCGGCCCAGCTCATTCCCTCCCTGGCGGTGCTGGAACCCTCTTCCGCCCACCAGCGGCTCCTCACTGGTGAGGTGGGGCCCGTGGAGGGAGTGCAGACCCTCAGGGCCAGGCTGCAGGAGGAGGGCACGGGGCTCACGATCCTGGAGGGCGCCGGACGCCTCACGGAAGGCTGGTTGTTCGGTCTGGGGCTGGTGCCCCTGGCCCGGGCCCTGGAGGCCGTGGTGGTGCTGGTGCATCCCTGGCAGGACAGCCGCGATGTGGAGCCTCTGCTGGAGGCCAGGAGTCAGCTGGGCAACCTGCTTGCGGGGGTGGTGATCAATGGCGCGCCTCCTGAAGCTCTCCAAGCGCTGAAGCAGGATCTCACCCCGGCATTGGAAGGGATCGGCCTGCCGGTTCTGGGGGTGATGCCCCGCAGTCCCCTGTTGCGGAGCGTCACGGTGGAGGAACTGAGCCGCCGGCTGGAGGCCCGCATTCTCTGTTCGCGGGAACGGCTGGATCTGCTGGTGGAAACCCTCTCCATCGGTGCGATGAATGTGAATTCCGCGATGGAATTCTTCCGCCGCCGCCGCAACATGGCCGTGGTCACCGGTGCGGACCGCACGGATATTCAGCTTGCGGCTCTGGAGGCCTCCACCCAGTGCCTCATCCTCACTGGAGTGGGTGAGCCCCTTCCCCAGCTCCTGAATCGGGCCGAGGAACTGGAGGTGCCGGTGCTGAAGGTTGACCACGACACCCTCACCACCGTGGAGGTGGTGGAGGCCGCTATCGGCCATGTGCGCCTCCATGAGGCGGTGAAGGCCACCTATGCGATGCGGCTGGTCGAAGAGAATTGTCACTTTGAAAGGCTGTTCGAGCGCCTGCAGTTGCCCTGACCATCAGCAGCACTGCTAGTTTCCAAAAAGAAATGCGGGCGTACGACGGGTGACCCGGTCTCTCGATTTTCCGGCTCTCGACAGGGTGGACACCCTGGCCCAAGAACTGGCGATGCTCCAGGACACTGGCAAGCGACGCATCGCCATCCTGGGCAGCAGGCATGTGCCGGTGGTGTCCATCCATCTGGTGGAGCTGGTGGCCCGCTCCCTTGCCCACGAGGGCCACAACCTCATCACGTCCGGCGCCCAGGGGGTGAATTCAGCGGTGATCCGCAGCGTGCTGGCCGTGGATCCAGGCCGCCTCACGGTGTTGCTGCCCCAGAGCCTGGAGCGCCAGCCCAGTGAATCCCGCGAGCAGCTGGAGCAGGTGCTGCACCTGGTGGAAAAGCCTGAGCACGATGAACTGCCCCTGCCGATGGCCAGCAGCCTCTGCAATCAGGAGATCATCAGCCGCTGTGATCAGCTGATCTGTTATGCCTTTCACGACAGTGAGACCCTGCTCTCGAGCTGCCGCACAGCCGAGGACATGGGCAAGGTGGTGAGTCTGCTGTTCTTCGATTGATGGCGTTGATGGAAGGCGTCCCCCCGGGGATCGGGCCTTCCACACAGTTCCTCAATCGAGGCGATTCAGGCGGGCCATCACCTGCAGGCAGTTGCCCTCCCGGCCCATCACCGTCACCCGCTCACCCGTGCCAAGGGGTGTGCCTGGCTCCATGTTTCGGGCTGCCCAGCTCTGGCCCTGCCATTGCACCCTGCCACGGCCATCGGCGGAGAAGGGGCTGATCACATCGGCTTCATCAGCCCTGGAGGCCTGCAGGAGATCTCCGCCATCCGCCGTGCGCGCCGACCAGCGCCGCAGCAGCCCATACCCCACCGCTGCCAGGGAGACAAACACCACCGCCTGGGCCCACAGCGGTGCGGGCAGGGCAGCCGTCAGGAGCACGAGCAGCAGGGCCGCTCCCCCTCCCACCAGGAGCAGGCCGTCGCTGTCCACCCCGAGAAACACCAGCAGCCAGAAGCCGGTTGCGATCAACAGCCAAAGCAGAGGGGGAGGTGGCATGGCCGGGTTCGGGCTCCACCATTCTCTTCCTAGCCTGAGGAAACGGTGGCAATGGTCATGGAACCCCTGATCCCTTTGGTGTTGGTGCTGCTGGGCGCCCTGGGCGTGAGCAGCGTGAAGGTGACGAGCAGCAGCCGCTCGATGCTGGTGGAGCGCCTCGGCAAATACAACCGCCAGCTCTCGCCGGGATTGTCATTCGTGGTGCCGTGGGTGGAGAAGGTGGTGAGCCATGAATCCCTGCAGGAGCGGGTGCGCGACATCCCTCCGCAGCAGTGCATCACCCGCGACAAGGTGTCGATCGAGGTGGATGCGGTGGTGTATTGGCAGTTGCTGGAGCACTCCCGCGCTTACTACGCGGTGGACAACCTGCAGGCGGCAATGGTGAATCTGGTGCTCACCCAGATCCGCGCCGAGATGGGCAAGCTGGATCTCGACCAGACCTTCACCACCCGCCAGGAGGTGAATGAGGTGCTGCTGCGGGAGCTGGATCATGCCACCGATCCCTGGGGAGTGAAGGTGACCCGGGTGGAGCTGCTCGACATCCGGCCCACCCACGTGGTGCATCAGGCGATGGAGCAGCAGATGACGGCGGAGCGGGAAAAGC
>JBEIRX010000009.1:0-47602 GCA_040375715.1 Aphanothece sp. | reverse complement strand
TTCACGGTGCCGGAGGTGATTCCCGAGGTGGAGGACATCCACGGGCTGAGGTTGCCGAGATAGGGCCATTCCTGCCAGCTGTGGCCATGGAGGGTGAAGGAATGCTGTCTCGGGCGGTCACAGGCCCCCAGCAGATGGAGCCGCAGCCGTTCCCCCGGTTTCACCTGGATCAGCGGGGTGGATGGTGTGAAGGCATAGCCGCGGCTGTGGCTTGAGGGTTCGCTGCGGTAGTTGTACCCCTTCAATCCCTGATCCTCCTCATCGAGCTCCCCTTCCCTGGGATCTCCGGCAACCGGATCGGTGATCGGAATCCTGGGGTTCCCATGCAGGAAGTAACGCAGCCCATCCTGGGCCAGCAGCACCATCTCCTGCTCTCGGCTGCCGTCGGTGCCATTGCGCAGTGTCACCCTTGGACCCACCCAGCGGGGAACATTCCAGCCATCCACGGGGGTCCAGTGGGATTCGAGCACCACCAGCGCCCCCACCAGCCCATGGTGGCGGTGGTTACGGATATCGGCCATGTCCATCAGACCCACGGGGCCCAAGGGTGCATCGGCATGCCAGAGGTAGGTCCGTGAGGGCAGGGTGGGATCATCCCCCTCGCCCCGATTGGGGACGGTGCTGTCAGGGTTTAGCCCCACATTGCTGCCATCGGAGGTGCGCACGTCGAAGCTGACCAGATCGGCATGCAGGGAGACGCGGTTGGAGACGTTCCGGGCCCTGTCCTCCAAAGGCACCTCCGGTGCGAGGGGCTCAACCTCCAAGGCGGGGGGCAGGTCGTTGAAGAGCTCCACCGCCACCCAATCACCCTGCCGGCAGCGCAACACAAGGGGGTTCAGGTTGAGGGGGAGACCTCCGTGGAGGCCCTCCCCGGCCTGAATCAGGGCGGAGCCCTCCTCATGAACCGGATCGTCGCCCCCTCCCATCCAGGGCCCTCCAGGCGATGCCCAGTCGTGCAGTTCGTAGACCAGCCCGAAGGGATCCGCCAGAACAGGCCCGTAGGCCACGGTGCGGTGGCGGGCCACCACCTTGAAGCGCCGACACTGCGCCAGAGGAGGTGGGGTCTGCTGGGTGATCGGAGGCCTGGCCCCAGGCAGCTGGGGCAGACGCACGGCTGGAGTCTGAGAGGGATCCAGGCAGCGGATCAGCCCCCAGGTTCCCAGCCAGAGATCAATGGCGGAGGCATATTTCCACAGATAGTCACCTGGGCCGTAACTCGGCTGTTCGATGTCGAAGCTGAAGGCTTCTGAAATCCCGAGAGATTGCTGGTTGCGCAGAGGTGAGATGGGATCCTTCCAGAACCGTCGCCAGCGCAGGCCATGCACCTGAAAGCTGTGCTGCTCTTCATGGGATCCCTGCAGGAGCCGAAGCCGGATCGGCTCTCCGGGCCAGGTGTGGAAGATCGCCGTGGCGGGATCGCCGTTGCTGATGGCCCGCGGGATTCCCAGGGGGTTCCCCTCACTGGGGAGAAAGGCCTTGGAACTGAACCATTCGCTTGGATCCCTGGGGCGTTCCACCAGGGGCTCGCAGCGGTAGTTGACACTGAAAACACCGTTGTCGTCGTGGGAATCAGGCTCCTGGGGTGGCTCCAGCGGCTTGCCGTAGCTCAGGGCGAGGGTGTGTTGCTCCCCCTGACCGCCCACCACGGCGGATGCCACAAAGGGGCCGCAGCAGTCCTCGCTGTGGGAGGAGCTGTGGGATGAGTGATCCTGGGAGCCGTGGCCATGGTTCTCCTTCCCTCCATCCCGGCTGTGGCTGCTCAGTCCGCTCCAGCTGTCCGAAGGCACAGGCACCTCTTGCCGACGGAGTGTGCCCTCCTTGGGATGGGCTCGCTTGAAGAGTGGCACCCAGTCGCCATTCCCCAGGCAGAATTCCCGATAGGCCCTGCTTTCCCCATTCTCCTGATAGGCAATTACCGCGTTCTGCCCGGTGAGAATCGCTTGGGACAGATCCTGCGGGTGGTGGAATGTAGCATGTTCAGGTTCCACCAGAAGGGCTGCGAAGAGCCCGTGCTTCTGTCTGAAATTGGCAAACATGTGGTCGTGGCTGAAGATCGTGCCGAACTCCTCATCAGCCCACCACCTGTACACCATCTTCTTGCCAAATCTCGGCGAACTGATGTAGTTCCAACCTGTGCTTGCCCCATCGCAGGCCATGGGATCAAACTTCACGATGTGCACGTGCAGTCCGCATTCCCCGCGGTAGTTGGCAAAAATGGTGCAGCCGTGTTCGCTTCCCTTGGGCCAGGCTGAATCAAAGGGCGTGGCGGGGATGGCGCGATCCAGCCGGTTGTGCAGGCTTAGCTCCATCACGTTCGTGTGGTTGCAGCGAAGGAAGAGGGGTTCCTGCTGGGTGGCCGGCAGGGAGAGGCCCTCTTCCCGCACCAGGGCTTCCCGTTCGTGCCTGTTCAAACAGGGATACCGGCGGGCCGCTTCGCTCAGGGCCTCCTCATAGGACTGGCTCACCACCTCGGAAAAGGTGGGCACCCCATGGGGCGTGTCGGCCAGCAGATAGAGATGTCCATGGGGATCCCACCAGCCGTGGTCGTTGTAAGCCAGCGGTGTCATTAGGACATCGATGGTGTGGGCAATGGTGGCGGAGGGTGCCAGCCCTTCCCCGCTCACCGCGTCCCGGTGCAGCGTGACTGGGTGGTCGGGGTAAGGGAAGGTGGTGAAGAGTTCGCCGGGTCTGGGGTCACGGTTGAAGGCCGCCAGCTCCAGGGGCGTGGGATCGCGATAGTCGTAGGCGAATACATCCCAGCCATCCTTGGAGGCTTCTGCCCGGGGCCGGTGCCAGGGAGGTGTGTAGGACTTCTGGTGCACCTCCCCAGCCAGGAAGAGCGGAAATCCCGGCCGGTCCGTGGTGGGGTGGGGCGGTGGTTCCCGATCGGGCAGGGGTACCAGCCGACGGATGGGGGTCAGGTCCGGGTAGTGGCCGAGCCTTCGCAGCAGTCGCCGGCGCTCCCGCAGGGCCGGCGAGAATTCACCTGGGGGGAGCGGAACCAGGAGGGGATCATCCTCTGCAAGCGGCTTCCCTGTCTCCCCATGGAAATAGGCACCACTTTCGCCAGCCTGCAAGGTATTGAAGGTGCGGAAGATGCCCCACATCCCATGGTGAAAGTGGGGGTAGAGATGGCAATGCCAGATCACATCGCCCGGCACCATCTGTCGGTTGCCAGCTCCGTAGAGCGGGATGAAGGTATGGCCCGTCTGAGGGCTGATGGTGATCGCATCGATGGTGTTGCTTTCCCGCCGATAGGGAATGGCATGCCATTCGTAGACATGCAGATGAAACACATGGGTTTCCTTCACGCCGGCATGCACCAGGCGGACACGCACCGGGTCTCCTAGATAGGCCTTGAGGATTGGGGTCTGGGGATCTCCGAACATCCAGCTGGAGTGGTGCTGTTCCTCATTCACCACGATGTTGTTTGGATCCACTTCGCCGGCCTTGATCCGACGCCATAGCTCCCGTTCCCGGGAAATCATCGGTTCAGCTCGGTAGCTGATGGGCATCAGCGTGCCCGCAGTGTGCTGATGGGCCAGCTGATCCTGGGAGAGCGATGCCGGTTCACAGGGATTGCTTTCCAGGCGCCCGTGGGGCGCGGCCCATTCCGGCTCATCGTGGATGAAGATCACGAATTCCCGGAAGGAGGCGTGGGGTTCGGGGTATTCCTGGGTGAGGGAATTCGGGTCGTCAGGGTTGGGGAACGGGGCCCGGGCGCGCCACTCCAGATCAGCCTGGCTGCGCTGGTGCACATCCACATACAACCCCGTGCCGAGAATCTCTCCGGTGCCGGCACGGATCAGATCCTCTCCCGTTTCCGGATCGCTCCAGCGGCTACCGGCGGGTTCCACCACCAGGGCACCGAAGAGTCCGTGGGCATTGGTGCCCGCCTCGGTGCCGCGAAAGTCGCCCGCATCATGAAAGACAAAAACCCCTTCATGGCTTGCCATCCAAGTGTAGAGCCGTTGTTCCCCAGGGGGTACCAGGCTGGAGGGATTGGTGCCCACATGGGAGCCATCGTTTCCAGCTCCCTCCCCGCCGGGCCCGATCAGATGGAGCCCCACATGGCGTGGGCCGTGCTCCTCATCGGCCTCCAGTGCATTTTCCAGCTTGATCTCCAGGGTGTCCCCCTGGGCTCCGCGCAGCACCAGGGGCACGATCAGGGGGTGGGGCCGTCGCGCTGCCGCCTGGGTGGAGGGCAGCCACTCCTCCAGTCGTTGGGGGTCGCCCTCCAGTCCATGGGTGCGGGCCAATTGGTCCCGCAAAGCTTTCAGTTCCTCCCTTTCTGCGAGGGTGCTGCCCTGGCTGTGTTGAATGCGCTTCAGATAGGCAAGGATGTCTTTGTATTGGCTGAGAATATAGATTTTTCCATTGTGATCATGGTCGCCATAGGTATTGAACCAAAGCGTCACAGAAATAGCTGTGATGTTGTATCTAAGTGTCGCCATTGGTTGAGCTGCGGTGGAGGAAGGCAAGGGCCGGAGCTTCTTTTCTGAAAAGCTTCCCTCTTCTTGAATAGGGATGGTGAGCTTGCCGGCGCAACGATGCTTAACGTCTCTTTACCGACGGTTGGTTTGAGACATGAAGGGAGATGTCTGCAGATCAAGAGCCATGACAAAACTCCCAGGGCCAGCAGGAACCGGCGATTGCCTGCACGATGATTGCATTCAGATCGGAGGCGCCATTGGACGAAACTCCACCCAATCAGACGTCAGGAGCCCGCTGACGTTTGGACCCTGCTCCAACACTCTCAAGCGATCTCCGGTTTCCTGCCAAGTTCTTTTTGACTTGGACATTCATGCATCGTTTCACGAGCCTTGTTCGATCCGTCTGATCAGAAGGTTTGAGGTGCCCCGAATGCAAGGAGACCCTGCTAGACACCTGGCCCCAGGAGGCCGGCGCCAGCAGCTCCGCCCACAACTCAAGATTGCACGTTGCAACCGCCTCGCTAACGACGATCCATCGACCGCGCAGTCACGTCTCTTTCTTCAAAGGGCACCATGGCTGAGCAGACAACAGCCCGGACCGAAAGGCCCGGGCTTTGTTTGGCACCTGCTGTTTGGCCTTTGCTGTTTGGGACTGTTGTTGGCAAGTGTCTGCACGATCCTTCAAGGCACTGGAGGTGGAGCGGAGGCTGGAGCTGGTGCGGGGGCCACGGGAGGGCAGACCTTGGCTGCCCAGTTGCAGGCGCTCAGCGCCGGCTTCTGCCAGCTCAGGGGGATCTCGAGAAGGTCGCGGGTGCCGCTGATCCCCTGGATCACAAAGAGCACCGCCGCCAGCACGCTCGCCCCCAGATGGATCCGTCTCCAGCGGGGCTCCCGCAGGATTTCGGGCCTCGCCCCCAGGGAGAAGAGCATCAACCCCACCACCGCAACGCCGCTCCAGTAGTGGGAGCTCCAGAACTCGCCCTGGAGGGGATTGTCGCTGCGGCGAAACACCTCCGGCTGGGCGCCGAGGGTCAGCACCCCCAGCCAGGTGATCAGGGCAAAGGCCAGGCGGAGGCCCTTGCCACTGGCCCACCAGAGGGCGGCCAGGGCCGTCACACTTCCCGCCAGCACCAGGAGAAGCTGGCTGGCGCGGCCAGCACCGCCCTTGAACTGAGCCGGCGGGGCCGACGTGGCGATCACCACGGTGAGGGCGATCAGAACGATGGCGACCACCCCAACGGCCAGCCAGCTGCCCAGATCACTGTGTTCTGAACCAGTGGTGGCGGGAAGCTTTGCCCTGGCCACCCGGCGCTCGCGGGTCTGAACCCCCAGGCGGGCCACCATGCCGATCAGGGGGTAGAGAATGGTCACGGCCAGGGCTGGATGGAGAAGCCAGAGCCAATCCTTTGTGTCCACGTCAGGAGAGGGGTGCCTAGGCAAAGAATGGCGCTCAGCCCAGAATTTGGCAGGTGCGTTCTCTGCCATGCCGATCAGACTGGCTGGCTGCTGCCACGATCGCCATTCATGAACTCAGCCTGATGATGGCCCTGGCTGATCAGGTGCTTGCCGCTGCATCCCGCGAAGGCGCCGATCGTGTGACGGTGATTCATCTGAAGGTGGGCACCCTGGCCGGGGTCGATCCCCAGTCCCTCGCCACTGCTGCGGAGGTGGTGCTTGCCGGCACCTGTGCAGAGGGGGCACACCTGGCCATCGAGAGTGTGCCCGCAGTTCGTTGGTGTTCCCCTTGTGCTGGGGAGTTTGTGGCTAATGGTGGCCTCAGTCCGTGTCCGCTCTGCGGAACACCGAGCGCCACCCTTCTGAGGGGGCGTGAGTTCATCCTTTGGGCCATCGAAATCCTTCCCTGACGACTTGAAGTCGCCGTGCATAGCCTGAAAGTGGTCCCGCTCCACCTCCCCGGCCATGTGCAGCCACTGTGCCTGCGGCCTGCCAGCCGCTGCACCGCGACAGGTGCTTCTTCAGTCGTCGGTCCTGGCGGTGAACGACCATCAGGCCGCCCACAACCGGGACCATTTCCATGCCGCCGGAGTGCGGGTGGTGAATCTGCTCTCCTCCCCGGGGTCGGGCAAGACCGCCCTGCTGGAGCGCCTGGCCGCCCTCACGCCAGCTCCTGTGCGCCTTGCTGCCCTGGTGGGAGATCTGGCCACCGACCAGGATGCGCGTCGCCTCCAGGCCGCAGGCTTGCCGGCCGTGCAGATCACCACTGGCCTCACCTGCCATCTGGATGCGGCCATGGTGCACCGCGGGCTCGACACCCTGGCGGCGTCCGGCTATCCGCTGGCCACCCTGGACCTGCTGCTGATCGAAAATGTGGGCAATTTGGTGTGTCCCGCGGCCTTCGATCTTGGGGAACACCTGCGCCTGGTGCTCCTCTCGGTGAGTGAGGGGGAGGACAAGCCTGTGAAGTATCCCGCCACGTTCTCCAGCGCCGATCTGGTGGTGATCACCAAGAGCGATCTGGCGGAGGTGGTGGGATTTGACCGTTCCCTTCTCCATCGCCATCTGCAGCAGGTGGCCCCTGGGGCCAAGGTGCTGGAAACGTCCGCCCGCAGCGGAGCGGGAGTGCAAGACCTGCTGGATGCCCTGCTGCCCGCACCGGCCCTGGCCATCCCTCCAGGGTGAGCGGCTCCAGCGACCAGCAAACCAGGATGCGCCTGCTCTGCCGTGGTGTGGTGCAGGGTGTCGGGGCCAGGCCTGCGCTGCAACGTCTGGCGGTGAGCCTGGCTCTTCGGGGTCGACTGAGCAACGTCGTTGGGGGACTGCAGATTGATCTGACGGGCCCACGGGCGGTGCTCGAGAGCTTCCTGCAGGCCCTTCCCACCGTGCTTCCTGGGGACAAGCGCCATGAACAGCACGGCCTCCGCTGGCTGGAGGCTCCCAAGCCCCCCTGGCCGGAGGGAGTGCGCATCGAGGCGGATGAGGCGGTGCCCCTTGGCCAGGCCTGGGCGGCTCCAGGCCTCTCCGCTGATCGGGCCCCCTGTGCGCGCTGCCTGGCCGAGCTGGCCGATCCAGCCAACAGGCGCCATGGCTACCCCTTCATCAGTTGTTGCGACTGCGGACCGCGCTTCAGCATCGCCTCGGCGCTGCCGTTCTGCCGGGCCCACACCACCCTGCAGGCCTTTCCCCCCTGTCCGGCGTGCGCCAGGGAGTTCAGCGATGGCACGGATCGCCGGTTTCATGCCGAAACCATCAGCTGTCCCTCCTGTGGGCCCCGCCTGCGCCTGCTGGATTCCCAGGGCCGGCCCCTGACGGGCGAACAGCAGGCCCTGGAGCGGGCGGCAGAGTTGCTGCAGGCCGGACAGATCCTTGCCCTGCAGGGCGTGGGCGGCTTCCAGTTACTGGTGGATGGCACCTCCGTCCGGGCGGTGCGGCGGCTCCGCCAGCGCAAGCACCGTCCGGCCAAACCCTTCGCCCTGCTGGTGGCGGACTTGGGGACTTCGGCCCTGGACGTGGTGATCTCCCCTGCGGAAGAGCAATGCCTCCGCCACCCTGCCGCCCCGATCGTGTTGCTACAGCGCCGCTTCTCCCAGCCCCCTGATGCCTGGGACTCCGTTGCCCCAGGCAGTGCTCTCCTGGGGGTGATGCTTCCCGCCTCAGGGCTGCATCATCTGCTGGTGGGGCTGGTGAACCGGCCGATAGTGGCCACCAGCGGCAACCGCAGCGGTGAACCGCTCTGCCTCTCTCCTGAAGAGGCCCTGCAGCGGCTCGGTGGCATCGCCGATGCCTTCCTCGTTCATGACCTTCCCATCCGCCGGCCTCTGGATGATTCGGTGTTGCAGCAGATCGATGGTCGTCCCGCTCTTCTGAGGCGGGCCCGGGGATTTGCGCCGGAACCCCTTCCCTGGCGGGGTCCGGCTCCGCGGGCTGTTCCCGCTGCGTCAAAGGGCGCCCTGCTGGCCCTGGGCGGCGATCTGAAGGCGGCGCCGGCCCTGGTGAGCGGGGATCAACTCTGGCTCGCCCCCCATCTCGGTGATCTGGCGGACCCTGGGGTGCTGGACCGGTGGCAAGAGGCCCTTACGGACCAGATCTCCGGTCAGTCATTCGCTGTCACAGCCCTGGCCTGTGATGCCCATCCCGGGTATGTGAGCCATCAGCTTCTGAGGGGAAGCGGCACGAGCCTCCGTCTTCCCTGCACCGCTGTGCCCCACCATCTGGCCCATGGCCTTGCCGTGGCAGCGGAGCGGGACTGCGAGCCCCCGCTGCTGGTGCTGGCCTGTGATGGGTTCGGGCTGGCCGATGCCGCCACTCCTGACTCGCAGGAACGACTCTGGGGCGGTGAGCTGCTGCTCATCCATGCGGCTTCAGACGACGGTTTGCGCTGGCAGCGCCTCGGCGCGCTGCGCCCCTTCCCCCTTCCCGGGGGGGAGAAGGCTGCTCGTGAACCGCGACGCAGTGCCCTTGGCCTGCTTGCCGTGGCCGGAGACTGGGCCCTGGCCCATCCCGGTGCTGAGGCTGCCCGGGGGGCTTTCCTCCCCCAGGAGCGCCAGCTTCTGCTGCAGGCCATGGCTGCAGGGTGCAACGCTCCCCTCACCAGCTCCCTGGGCCGTTGTCTGGATGGGCTGGCCTCCCTGCTGGGGCTCACCCAGATCCTCACCTACGAGGGGGAGGGGGGGCTGCGCTGGCAGGGAGCCTCAGCCCGGTGGCAGGCCCATCAGGCTGACGCCCATCCCGCGGCGGCCCCTTGGATGTTCCCGTTGCGCCCTTCGTCTGCCCCGGAGCAGGGGTCCCTGCCTCTTGGCCGCTGGGACTGGGAACCCCTCCTGCAGGCCCTGCTCGCAGATCGTGCGGCCGGTGGATCTGCCGACCATGCTGCCCGGCAGGTGGAGAGGGCTGTGGTGGAGGGCCTTGTGGAGGGGGTGGCGATGGCCGCCGGGTGGAGTGGATGCAGCCAGGTGGCCCTGGCCGGGGGCTGTTTTCAGAACCGATCCCTCCTGGAGGGCTGTCTGCGGGGGCTACGCCGGCAGGGCCTCAAGCCCCTCTGGAATGAGCGGGTGCCCTGCAATGACGGCGGCCTGGCCCTTGGCCAGGCCTGGGCGGTTCAGGCCGCAGCATTCGGCCTATAACCGATTCAGAGCCCGTTGGAGCTGCCATGTGCCTGGCCGTCGCCGGACGGATCCTTGCCATCACCTCTCAGTCGCCGGTTGCTGATGCTGATGAGGCGCTCTGGCGCCAGGCGGAGGTGGATTTCGGGGGGGTGCGTCAGCAGGTGAGCCTGGCCTGCCTGCCCCAGGCCCGGGTGGGAGATCAGGTGCTGGTGCATGTGGGCTTTGCCCTAAGTGTGGTGGAGGAGGTACCGGAGCCTTGGCCGTGAGCGACATGCAGTGCATGGATGGCAATGAGGCGGTGGCCCGTGTGGCCTATCGCCTCAATGAGGTGATCGCCATCTACCCCATCACCCCAGCCTCCCCCATGGGCGAATGGGCCGATGGCTGGGCTGCGGAGGGCAGAACCAACCTGTGGGGAAACGTCCCCACGGTGGTCGAGCTGCAGAGTGAGGGGGGGGCTGCAGGAACGGTGCACGGTGCCCTTCAGGCCGGTGCCCTCAGCACCACCTTCACAGCGTCCCAGGGGCTGCTGCTCATGCTTCCCAACCTCTACCGCTGGGCAGGGGAACTGACACCGGTGGTGGTGCATGTGGCGGGGAGGGCCCTGGCGGCCCAAGGGCTATCGATCTTCGGCGATCACTCCGATGCCATGGCCTGCCGCGGCACGGGCTGCGCCATCCTTACGTCAGCTTCGGTGCAGGAGGCCGCTGATTTCGCCGCCATTGCCACCTGCGTCACGCTCACGGCGCGGGTGCCCTTTCTCCATCTCTTCGATGGCTTCCGCACCTCCCATGAGATCCAGAAGGTGCAGCCGATCCCTGATGCGGTGCTGCAGGCCCTGATCCCGATGGAGGCCATCCGGGCTCACAGGCAGCGTGCCCTCACCCCCGAGCGGCCCGTGCTGCGGGGAACGGCCCAGAACCCTGATGTCTACTTTCAGGGAAGGGAATCGGTGAACCCCTTCATGGATGCTCTTGGCGTCCATCTCAGGGGTGCGATGGAGCAGTTCGCCGCCCTCACCGGACGCTCCTACCACCCCTACGAGTATGTGGGCCCGGCCGATGCGGAACGGGTGCTGGTGCTGATGGGTTCTGCCTGTGAAACCGCCGTGGCCACGGCGAATCGTCTGATCGAGCAGGGAGAGCGGGTGGGGGTGCTGAAGGTGCGTCTCTTTCGTCCCCTGCTGGCCCACGGCCTCGTGGAGGCGCTGCCAGCCACCACCAGGGCTGTGGCCGTGCTGGATCGCTGCAAGGAGCCCGGTGCCACTGGAGAGCCCCTCTATCTGGATGTGGTGGCGGCCATCGCTGAGGCCTGGCGATCCAGCCATGGCGATGCCCCCCTGCCCCGGGTGGTGGGAGGTCGCTACGGGCTGGGCTCCAAGGAGTTCACACCGGCCATGGCCATGGCGGTGTTCAGCAATCTGGCCGCCGCAGAGCCCCTCAACCACTTCATGGTGGGAATCGACGATGACCTCACCCATCACTCGCTCCCCATCGACGCGAGCTTCTGCATCGACGCCCCTGACGAGGTGCGAGCCGTGTTCTATGGACTGGGCAGCGATGGAACGGTGGGTGCCAACAAGAACACGATCAAGATCATCGGCGAAGGAACACCCCTTTTTGCGCAGGGCTATTTCGTTTACGACTCCAAGAAATCCGGTTCCCTCACGGTCTCGCACCTGCGCTTCGGGCCGCGGCCGATCCAGGCGCCCTATCTGATCGCCCGCCCCACCCTGGTGGCGGTGCACCAGTGGGATTTTCTCCATCAGCTCGAGGTGCTCGAAGGGCTGGTGCCTGGAGGCACCCTGCTGCTCAACAGTCCCTTTGATCCCGCCACCACCTGGCGGGAGTTGCCGCTGAAGGTGCGGCGCAGTGTGCAGGAGCTGGGATTGCAGGTGTGGCAGATCCAGGCGGATCAGGTGGCCCGTGCTGCCGGGATGGGCGGACGCATCAACACCGTGATGCAGGTGGCGTTCTTCGCGGTGAGCGGGGTGCTGCCCCGGGAGTCCGCTCTTGAGTACATCCGCCAGGCCATCCGCAAGAGCTATGGACACAAGGGAGAGGCGGTGGTGCGCATGAACCTGCAGGCCCTGGATGCGGGCCTGGCAGGGCTCCAACGCCTGGATTGGCAGGCTCTGGTTGCGCAGGCCGGCTCCGCAACGGTGGGTGTGGATGAGGGCTCCGCTGACCTCTCCAGACGACTGGCGGAGGCACCACCCTTCGTGCGGGAGGTGATCGCACCGATGCTGGCCCATCGGGGAGATGGGTTGCCGGTGAGTGCGATCCCCTGCGATGGCACCTGGCCCACTGGCACCGCCCGCTGGGAGAAGCGCAACATCGCGTCCTCCGTTCCGGTCTGGGAGAGCGATCTCTGCGTGCAATGCGGCAAGTGCCTGCTGGTCTGTCCCCATGCCGTGATCCGCGCCAAGGTGGCATCCCCCGAAGCCCTGGCCGTGGCGCCGGAGGGGTTCAGGGAAACGGCCGCCCGGGACCCGGCCTTCGCCGATCAACGCTTCACCATCCAGGTGGCCGTGGAGGATTGCACCGGCTGCCAGCTCTGTGTGGAGGTGTGTCCCGCCCGTGATCGGCTCGAGCCCAGGCGCAAGGCGCTCAACATGGCTCCCCAGCGTCCCCTGAGGGAGCAGGGCCGTGCCCACTGGGAGTTCTTCCTGCAGCTGCCCGAGGTGCCGCGGGCCGGATTGAATCTGAATAGGATCGGCCAGCAGCAGCTGCAGCAACCGCTCTTCGAGTTCTCCGGGGCCTGTGCCGGCTGTGGGGAAACACCCTATCTCAAGCTTCTCAGCCAGCTCTTCGGGGATCGGCTGTTGATCGCCAATGCCACCGGCTGCAGCTCGATTTATGGCGGCAGCCTGCCCACCACTCCCTGGAGTGTGAATGCTGAGGGTCGGGGGCCGGCCTGGAGCAATTCGCTCTTCGAAGACAACGCCGAGTTCGGCTATGGCTTGCGGGTGGCTCTCGATCAGCAGCGGGCGATGGCGGTGCAGCAGCTTGTGCTCCCCCTCTCACCCGGGAGTGATCCTCTGCCCCCATCGCTCCTGGAGCTCCTCCTGCAGGGAGCGGCTTCGCAGGAGGACGAAGCGGCCATCCATACCCAGAGGGAACGGGTGGCGGAGCTGAAGGGGTTGCTCAGGGCAAGGCTGGAGCACCTTCCCGCAGAGGAGCGGGCGACCTCTCCAGAAGCCCGTCTGCTGGATCTGGCGGATGCCCTGGTGAAGACGAGTGTGTGGCTGGTGGGGGGAGACGGCTGGGCCTACGACATCGGCTTCGGGGGCCTGGATCATGTGCTGGCTTCAGGCCGGGATGTGAATGTGCTGGTGCTCGATACGGAGGTGTACTCCAACACCGGTGGCCAGGCCTCCAAGGCCACACCCCTCGGTGCCGTCGCCAAATTTGCCAGCGCTGGCAAGGCCTCCGCGAAGAAGGATCTGGGCCTGATGGCCATCACCTACGGCACGGTGTACGTGGCCAGCGTGGCCATGGGAGCCAGGGATGAGCACACCATCCGGGCCTTCCTGGAGGCGGAACGCTATCCGGGCCCCTCCCTCATCCTTGCCTATTCCCATTGCATCGCCCATGGCATCGACATGGCCAGAGGGATGCAGCACCAGAAGTTGGCGGTGGACTCCGGCCGCTGGTTGCTCTACCGCTATGACCCCCAACGTCTCGATGGGGGGCGATCGCCCCTCCAGATCGACAGCCCCAAACCTCGCCTGCCCCTTGGGGAGGCGATGGCTGCGGAGAATCGTTTTCGCATGCTCGGCTACAGCGATCCGGAACGGGCACGGTTGCTGGAGCGTCAGGCCCAGGCAGACCTCAGACGGCGCCTGGCCCTCTATGAGGCCCTGGCCCGCAGCACCGATTCCCTGCCGGAGTCCCCAGCACCCAACTGACCTCCAGGACGGGCCAACTGACCGGCATGGCGGGCCTCAAACGCTGTCGTCGTCCTCGAGGAGCAACTGGGCGAAGGTTGCATAGAGGTCTGGGTCATCCCCGACGCGTGTTGCTCCTCGATTCGTGGACTTGCCCTTGGGTGCAGACACCCTGCTGCCCTTCCCAAGGCTTGGCCCTGGCGCTGGGGGTGTGGCTTCGGAAGACACCGCTGAGCCCTCCAGCTCCCGGAGCCGTTCCAGCAGGTGGGGTGGCACGGAGCCATCCGGGCTGGCCTTCATCAGCGCACGGAAGAGTTCAGCCGGATCCTCCTCCTTTTCCAGCGTGTGCCGAGCCTCGCCGGTTCTCCTTCCCGCGCTGGCGCCCTGGGCTGGGGTTGCCGCGGTGTCCTGGGGTTTCGGGATCGGTAAGGGCTTCGGCAGGGTTCGTCCCAGGGCTTGCAGCCGTTCCTTGCTGCGGGCATCAAAGGTCATGAGCGTCAACCCTCAAGGGCAGCCGAGCGTGTCTCGGGTGAGGCGATGCGTGACGGGGTGGCTGCCGGTTGCCACGCTGCAGAGAGTCTTGCGGGCATCGTTGCGCAGGTCCACGTTGGTGAAGTCGGCCCCGTCGATGCTCACCTCCTCAAAGCGGGTGTTGAAGGCAAAGGCATCCTCCAGCCAGGCGTTTCGAAGGTCGGTGCCCTTCAGCACAGCATTGTCCAGGGTGGCCTCCCGCAGGTCGGCAGCTCGCAGATCAGCGTCCTGCAGCTTGGCGCCAAAGAGGCTGGCGAGGCGGAGGTCAGCCCCGGAGAAATCCGCCTCCCGCAGGTTGGTGAGGTTGAAGGTGGCACCCCGCAGATCGGCGCCGTGGAAATCCGCACCGATCAGCACCTGCTTGGCATAATCCATCGCGGCCAAGGCGGTATCGCTGACATGTGCGCCCATCGGCATCAGGAACAACAGGCCTGAGGACAGGAGAAGTGCGAAGCGACGAAGCCATAGACCGAGCCATGACTGGACTGGTTTCCAGGAAACCATGGTGCTCTTGTTCATCTGCTTGACCCTAAGAGCACAAGGAAGGGTTCAGAAGAGAGACATCGCCTTGATCTTGGCCAGCTTGTCTGCCTCCAGTCCGTCGAGATCGTCAAAGGCAAGAAGGCCGTCTTTCACGAAGCTCGCAAACACAAAGAGGATGCCATCGAGGCGGAAGTCGAAGCGTCCCTCCATGTCGTGGCGCTGAGTGCTGAGGAAATCGTGCAGCTGCCAGAGCGACTCCACGGTGCACACGCCTGCGGCATGGTGCTGGACCCTGCTGATCAGGGAACTGACGGCCCGCCCATGGGCCGTTTCAAAGGCTTCCCGGGCAATATCCTGTTCCTGCGGTGTCCAGACGAGAACAGCTGATTGGGCCATATTTAGACAGCAGGTGGACTTACAGCGCAAGGCTTTCCCGCACCTTATCGCTCAGTTCAGAGGAGCGCGAATCGGGTGGGTGAATTGAAGGCATCCTTGACTCTGCGCCTGGCATCCGGCAAGGCGTGCCAGGGCAACTGGGGGAACGCATGGTGTTCCCAGTGGTAGCCGAAGTGGTAGCAACTCAGCAGCGAGAGCCAGGTGGGCAGGTTGAGGCTGCGTGGGCTCTGATGAGTCAGCGGAGGTGAATGGGGGATGAAGGTGCCTACCAGGAAGAGCTGGAGGGAACTCAGCAGGGTGGGCAGGGTGCAGAACAGGAGAACGTTGCTCACCGGGCTGGCGGATTCTGCGGCTGTGATGACGCCAAGGACGAGCCAGATGAGCACCAGGGCCGTGATCTGGCCTGGGGAGAGATAGGACGCCATGAAGCGCCCGAACCAGGCGATCAGGGAGGACTGACCCTCAGGGTGATGGTCCGGATCCAGGGATGTGCTGGGATGACGGTGGTGGTTCAAATGGTTGGTGTGGCATCTGCCGTAGGGCAGTGCTGCGTAGAACAGAAGAGCGCTCTGGCCGATCAGTTTGTTCGCCCATGGTCGTTCCGGCCAAAGCGTGCCATGCATGGCGTCGTGGGCCACGATAAAAAGGCCGGTCTGGAGCAGGGTGCGCACCAGAACGGCCATGGCCACGATCCAGGGGGGGAGGTCTCCCCTGCTAGTGGGGAGCAGCAGAAGCAGACTTCCCAACCAGCAGGAGACGATTCCGGCAGCCAGCAAGAGCCCGCGCCGGGTGATGGATGTCAACGGGCGAATTTGAGGAGTTCGGCTGCGGAGGCGAGCAGATCGATGGCCACGAAATAGATCTTGCCCTCCGGGCTGAGCAGGAAACGCCAGGCCACATTCATTCCCACTCCCGCACCGAACCAGGGAGTCTGCACCTTGCCGGTGACCTTCACCTGATTGAAGCCACCCTCGGCAGGCTCGGAATAGCCCCGCTCGGGCATCAGCTTGAGGTTCTGACACTCCTCACGGAAGAAGCGCAGGATGGCCTCCTTGCCCACGATGGGCTTCTGGAAGGGCGGCTGCAGGGCACCATCCGGCAGGAAGAGGTCGATCAACGCCTCAAAGTCGTTGGCGTTGAGCAGATCCATGTAGGCGTTGATCGTGGGGTTGATGACCCCTTCGATGAACACCCTCTGGCGGCTTTCTTCTGGGGTGGGAGCAGCAATCGGCTCCATCACGCGTTGTCCCTCGCCCTTGCTGGGGTCGAAGCCCATGTCGGCCACGAAATTGCGCAGCAGGGTGATCTGTTGACCCTGCTCCACGGCCTTCACGGAGTTCAGAACAGAGGCTGCATTGGCGGAGAGCTGGTAGCCCTTGGGGATTGGAGCGACGAGGCCAGCGGCCATCCACTCGCCGAGCTGATACCAGAAGCCCAGCTTGATGTTCACGGACCAGCTGGCGTAGGTGCGCCCGATCTGTGTATCGGCACGGTTGGCCAGATCACACATCGCCTGGCTCTGTTGGGGAAAGGCCATGGCCTTGATCTCGTTCAGCACCGGCTCGGCGAACTGCATGCGGGCAGCCCCGGGGGCGGCAATCGTGATGGTCTGCCCCATCTCCAGGTAGGCAAACCAGATCAGAGCAAGTTGATCCTCTGCGTTGAGGAGCCGGAAGCGAGCTGTGATGGCCGGAACGGCATCGGCGCTGAGGGTTTCCGGAAAAATCTGGGTGGCCTTGGAGAGGGTGTACATCCGCGCTGGGTTAATTGTGAAGATTTCCTTCAGACCCTACTCTTTTTTTGGGGATCTGGCTAGGTGCCTTGGGATCGCCTGGCCGAACATCCGGTTCGGGATCCCGCCCCATGCTCCAGCCCTGCTCTGGGATCCCAGTGATTCTGTGGATTCTCGCGCAAAGGACGGCCTTGCGCACAAGATGGCCGCGCTGGTGAAGGGGGGCTTAGGCAGGGAACGCTTGAAACGTTACGCCTTGGCCAAGTCCTCCATCCATGCCCCCCACCCCCCACCAGCGTCAGGGGCGCTGGGCTGAGCAGAGAGCGCTCCGTTTGCTGCAGAGCCGGGGGTGGCATCTTGTCTCCAGGAACTGGCATTGCCGCTGGGGTGAGCTGGATCTGGTGCTCAGCAAACCGGGGCGTCTGCTGCTGGTGGAGGTGAAGGGCAGGGGATGCGGGGCGCGGGACGGAGAGGGGCTGGGGGCGTTGCGACGGGCCAAGCGAAAGCGCCTGGCGCGCGCCTGGGCCTGTTGGCAGGCGGCTCATCCCCATCTGGCGGATCAGCCAATGGAGCTGGTGGCTGCCCTGGTGCCCCTGCCTCCTCGAAGGGAACCCGTGCGGTGGCTGCATCTGTTCTGATGGCTGGGTGCAGCGTTTGCGCCGCAGGCCCTCTCAAGGTTTGGCAGGCGAACTCGTTGCCCCGGGTCTGGCCCCAGGAGCCGGCGCTGTAGCTGGGGCAGGGGTGAAGAACACCGTGCAGCGATAGCGCGGCAGGCTGCCCATCCCAATTTCGATTTGCTGGCATTCGGTGTTGGTGATGCCACCCCGATCAGCGAGGGGAATCTGTTGCACCGCCCGCTGCTGGGCGTCATTTTGACTCCAGACCGACTCCGCGGTGCGGCTCTCGGCCCATGCTGCCGGTGAACCCAGGCAGAGAGCAGGCAGGGCCAGCAGCAGGAGCCTGTACATCCGGCGCTTGCCGCCGCCGCCTGGCTCAGACCTTCTTCCCCGGAAGGGCGACTCCTGGAACGTCATCGGTTGCGCTGGTGGGCGAAGGGCTCATCCATCCCTAGCTGTTCCGCTAGGAAATGGCTGCATCCCCTCCACGCGCTGCAAAGGTGGAGGCATGCGGTAAAGACCTATGGCTCCTCCCTCTGCCTTCGCTCACCACCGTCCGCGTCATCGTTTTGCCCAGCACTGGCTGGTGGATGAGGAGGTGCTGCGCCGGATCGTGGGGGCCGCAGAGCTCACTCCCAAGGATCATGTGCTGGTGGTGGGGCCGGGGAGGGGGAGTCTCACCCAGGCTCTTCTGGCCTCTGGAGTCGGCCACACCACTGCGGTGGAGCTCGATCGGGATCTCCTGGCGGGCCTCAGGGAACGCTTTGGCGGCGATCCCCGCTTCACCCTGCTGCCCGGCGACATCCTCACCGTTCCTCTCCCCCCCTTCGCTGGATCGGGGCCCAACAAGGTGGTGGCTAACATTCCCTATAACATCACTGGTCCCCTGCTAGAACGCCTCGTGGGGCGCCTGGACCGGCCGGTTAACCCACCCCTCAGCCGACTGGTGCTGCTCGTGCAGAGGGAAGTGGGGGAGCGGATCCGGGCCCAGGCCGGCTCCAGTGCCTATTCAGCTCTGAGCGTACGGATGCAGTTGTTGGGCCAGATCCGGTCCGTCTGTGCTGTGCCTCCGCAGTGCTTCCAGCCCCCGCCTCGAGTGGATTCGGAGGTCATCGCCATGGATCCCTTCCCCCCGGATCAACGTCTCCCCCAGGAGCTGGCCGACGCTCTGGAGCAGTTACTGCGTCGTGCGTTCGGCTCCAGGCGCAAGATGCTCAGGAACAGCCTGGCCGGAGTGCTGCCAGAAGAGCAGCTGAACCGCTTGGCATTGGAGGCCGGGGTGAGCCTTCAGGCCAGACCGCAGGACCTCAATCCTCAGGAGTGGGTGGCGCTGGCCACCAGCTTGAATCGCGCCACGCCCCCCGGGCCCCAGGCCCCTCTGCCCCATGGCTGATCGCTCCGTGATCGCACCCGCCAAGATCAATCTGCATCTGGAGGTGCTCGGTCTACGGCCCGATGGCTACCACGAGCTGGCGATGCTGATGCAGACGATTGACCTGGCCGACCGGCTGAATCTCCAGGGACGGGATGATGGCGCACTAGTGCTGCGCTGCGACCACAGCGATCTTCCCGTAGGAGGGGATAACCTGATCATGCGCGCCGCCGAGTGCCTGCGGGCCCATGCCGGCCAGGAGCAACTGGGGGCGGAGATTCAGCTGGAGAAGCGCATTCCCATCGGCGCTGGGCTGGCGGGGGGATCCAGCGATGCTGCCGCCACCCTTCTGGGCCTCGATGTCCTCTGGGGCTTGCAGACCCCTCGCCCTGCGTTGGCCGCCCTGGCTGCCGAACTCGGGTCCGATGTGCCGTTCTGCCTGGAGGGGGGAGCTCAGCTCTGCTTCGGCCGGGGGGAACGGCTGGAATCCGCCCCTGGAGCCTCCGCTGCTCTGGGGGTGCTCCTGCTCAAGGATCCGGGGGTGACGGTGTCCACCCCTTGGGCCTATGGCCAATGCCGGGAGTGGCGCTCAGACTTCTACTTGAGCCAGGAGGTGGATTTCGAGGAGCGGCGACAGGCCCTTCGCCAGAGCCCCATGCTGCAGGCCCTGGGCGGGAAGGCCCCCTTCCCGCCCCTGCGAAACGACCTCCAGGCGGTGGTGGCTGCTGAGGTGCCCTCGGTGACCAGGGCACTGGAGCTACTGCAGGGGGATGGCTCCCCCCTGGCCGTGGCCATGAGCGGATCCGGTCCCACCGTGTTTGCTCTCTATCCCGATCGCCAGGCGGCCCAAGCGGTCCAAAGCAGGCTGGCTGAAGACTGCGCCACGGCTGGATTGGAGAGCTGGTGCTGCGGACTGTGGCCATCGGGTGTCAGCCTGATGGAGCAGGCACCCCGTTCATGAGCGACCCGACGCCCCTCCCCCAGCCCCCCGCTGACCCCAGCCTGCCTGGAACGCAAGGTGGCGGGTCGCCAGGTCTGCGCAAGGGCCCCCTCAGTTTTCTCAGTGGTGCCATCACCAGCGCGGTGCTGGCCTGGTTGGCCCTCAACCTCAGCCGCAGGGTGGTGGCCTACTACGCGACCCATCCGCCGCACTACAGCACCCAGGTGGCCCAGAGCATCGCCACGGCGGTGAAGACCCTGGTGGTGGGCATGACCTTTCTGGCCACCTTCAGCTTCGCCTTCATCGGCCTGGGACTTTTTCTGACGTTTTTGCGCAGCCTCTGGCCGGGCGCGCGGCAGCAAAGTTCTGCAGCAGAGCAGCACCCTTCCTAAAGTGGGCAAACATTGTCAACAGGCATGACCGTCCACGACCTGGGTCTGCTCGTGGTGCTTCTCCTGCCGGGGATGCTGCTCTCGGTGCTCATCCTCAGCACCTTTGCCGCAGGCGGCTGAGATAGGTTGGCCTCACTTGTGGCAACTGCCCTTCACCGTGGCCGAAACCCTGCTTTTCAATGCCCTACGGGAAGCCATCGATGAGGAGATGGCCCGTGATCCCCATGTCTGTGTGATCGGGGAAGATGTGGGCCACTACGGCGGCTCCTACAAAGTCACCAAAGATTTGTACAAAAAATATGGCGAGTGGCGGGTGCTCGATACCCCCATCGCTGAAAACAGTTTCACCGGGATGGCCGTGGGCGCGGCCATGACGGGATTGCGCCCGATCGTGGAGGGGATGAACATGGGATTTCTGCTCCTGGCCTTCAACCAGATCTCCAACAATATGGGGATGCTGCGCTACACCAGCGGCGGCAACTACACCATCCCCACAGTGGTTCGTGGGCCTGGAGGTGTGGGCCGTCAGCTCGGAGCCGAGCACAGCCAGCGATTGGAGGCCTACTTCCACGCCATACCAGGGATCAAAATCGTGGCATGCAGCACCCCCACCAATGCCAAGGGATTGCTGAAGGCAGCCATCCGTGATGACAACCCTGTGGTGTTTTTTGAACATGTGCTGCTCTACAACCTTTCCGAAGATCTGCCAGAGGGTGAATACATCTGCGCCCTGGATCAGGCTGAGGTCGTCCGTGAAGGCAAGGATGTCACCGTTCTCACCTACTCGCGAATGCGCCACCATTGCCTCAAGGCCGTGGAGCAGCTGGAGCAGGATGGCGTGGATGTGGAATTGATTGATCTGATCAGCCTCAAACCTTTTGACCTGGAAACGATCTGCCGTTCCGTTCGCAAGACCCACCGGGTTCTGGTGGTGGAGGAGTGCATGAAGACTGGCGGCATCGGCGCCGAGCTCATCGCCTTGATCACCGAGCATTGTTTCGACGACCTGGACTGTCGCCCCGTGCGTCTGTCCTCCCAGGACATCCCCACCCCCTACAACGGCAAGCTGGAAAATCTCACGATCATTCAGCCGCACCAGATTGTTGAGGCGGCACGTGAACTCAAGGGCGGCCTGATCTGATATGGCAAGACCCCAGGGCTGGCTTGCCCTCATTCTTGCTCTGGCCATCGCTGCCGGAGCTCTCCTGGCCACCTATGGATTGCGCCTGGGTCTGGATCTGCGGGGGGGCAGCCAGCTGACCCTCCAGGTGCTCCCGGCAGGGGGGATCTCCCGGGTGGAGCAGGAACAACTGGAGGCTGTGAAGGATGTGCTGGAGCGGCGCATCAATGGTTTGGGCGTGGCGGAATCCACCCTGCAGACCGTGGGCAGCGATCAACTCGTGTTGCAGCTGCCCGGGGAACAGGATCCCAGCAGGGCCGCCAAGGTGCTGGGCACTACGGCTCTTCTGGAGTTCCGCCCTCAGAATCCCGGCACCGAAAAGGAGTTCCGCTCCCTCCTTCCCCTCAAACGGCAGGTGGAGGCTGTGCTGCGAACCCGCCGAACTCCTGCCCAAACCTCCGATCCCAGCCAGCCCACTCCTCCGGATCTGAGTTCGGAGGATCTGCGCCGCTCTCTCCAGGCACTGGGTCTCTCCGTTCCGGAGGGGAGCACGGAGGTGCAGCAGCTTGAGCTGCTCGAGAAGGAAGTGAACAGACGCATGGTGGCCCTCTATGGCCCCCCGGCACTGACGGGCAAGGACCTCACGGGGGCGGGCCGGGTGCAACAGACCAGTGGCAACGCCTGGGATGTGACCCTGAATTTCAACCGGGAGGGTGGGGAGAAATTCGCCAGCCTCACCAAGGGGCTGGCGGGGAGCGATCGGGTGCTCGGCATCGTTCTCGACGGCCGCTCCATCAGCGAGGCCACCGTGGGTGATCAGTTCAAGGTGGCGGGCATCACCGGTGGAGCGGCCAGCATCACGGGGAATTTCACCGCCGAGGAAGCAAGGGATCTGGAGGTTCAATTGCGGGGCGGCTCCCTTCCCCTGCCCGTCAAGATCGTGGAAGTGCGCACGGTGGGTCCCTCTCTGGGGGCGGCGAACATCCGTCGCAGCCTGCTGGCCGGCCTGGCCGGCCTGGCCCTGGTCGGCCTCTTCATGGTGGTGGTTTACCGCCTCCCAGGAGTGGTGGCGGTGGTTGCTCTCAGCCTCTACGCCCTCTTCAATCTGGCCATCTATGCCTTGGTTCCGGTGACCCTCACCCTGCCTGGCATTGCCGGGTTCATTCTCTCGGTGGGCATGGCGGTGGATGCCAACGTGCTGATCTTCGAGCGGGTGAAGGAGGAGCTGCGGGGAGGCAACACCCTCATCCGCTCCATCGATTCAGGCTTCTCTCGCGCCTTCTCCTCCATCCTGGATGGCCACGTCACCGGCCTGATCAGCTGCATCGCCCTCTTTCTGCTGGGCACGGGGCTCGTGAAGGGATTCGCGGTCACCCTCGCCATCGGCCTCTTGCTGAGCCTGTTCAC
Source organism: Aphanothece sp. (assembly GCA_040375715.1). Lineage (GTDB taxonomy): Bacteria > Cyanobacteriota > Cyanobacteriia > PCC-6307 > Cyanobiaceae > Cyanobium. The sequence continues at coordinate 25,227 of JBEIRX010000009.1, read as the reverse complement.
CGCCCTCACCTGCACGCGCACCCTGTTGCGGGTACTGATGAGCTACCCGGCCCTGCGCCGGCCCACCTATTTCCTGCCGTCCCGCAAACTTCCGGCGCCGGCTGCTTGAGGACCCCTCCTTGACCGAACAAGACCTTCGCCCCTATCCGGAACCCCGCTTCCGCATCAACCGCCATCGCCGTCTGGCCTGGTGGGGCTCTGTCCTGGCCTGTGCCCTCAGCGTGCTCGGACTCACCCTCTGCTGGATGAATCCAGCGATCCGCAGCCCCCTGAAGCCGGGACTGGATTTCACGGGAGGTACCCAGATTCAGCTGCAGAGGGATTGCGGCTCGTCCTGTCAGGGGCTGAAGGTGAGTGACCTGCAGCGCCAGCTCCAGGAGCTGACCCTGCCCTCCGAAGAGGGAGCCCAGCCCCCCAACCTGTCCACCTCAGCTGTCCAGGTGCTGGATGGAGGGCGTTCGGTGGTGCTGCGCGTGCCGGCTCTCAGTCCCGCCCAAGGTCAGGCCCTGATCGATGGCCTCAAGCCTGCCCTCGGCCCCCTGAGCAGCAAGGGCACGTCCGTGGCCACCATCGGCCCCACCCTCGGTTCGCGCCTGCTGCGCAGCAGCCTGCTCTCGCTAGTGGTGAGTTTCGCGGCGATCGCGGCCTACATCAGCTTTCGCTACAGCGGAATTTTTGCCCTGCTGGCCCTGCTCTGCCTTGCCCACGATGTGCTGATCACCTGTGGGCTGTTTGCCTGGCTGGGGCTTCTCCTTGGGGTGGAGGTGGATTCCTTGTTTGCCGTGGCCCTGATCACCGTGGCGGGCTATTCCGTGACGGACACCGTGGTGGTGTACGACAGGATTCGGGAGCAGAAGACGGCATTGGCAGGGCTGCCTCTGACTGAGCAGGTGGATGTGGCGGTGGATGCCACCCTCACCCGCTCCCTTTACACCTCCCTGACCACTCTCCTTCCCCTGCTCGGCCTCATCTTCTTTGGGGGCAGCAGTCTTTTCTGGTTCGCCATTGCCCTGGCCGCTGGAATTGGGGTGGGCAGCTGGTCCAGCATCGGGCTGGCCCCTACCCTTCTGCCCCTTCTCTCCCGTCCATGACATGGGCATGAAAGGTCGCAAGGTGCCTGCGGTGCCCCTGCTGCTGCTCCTCCTCGCCCTGGCGGATCTGCGATCGGAGTTCCGGCTGTTGCTGGATCACTTCACCTTCACCACCTTGCTCACGGCGGTGCAGAGCCATCTGCTCGCAGTGACCACCCTGGTGCTGATCCCCTCCCTCTGGCGGATCTATCAGCGGGATTCGACCTGATCAGCTGGCATCCCACTGATTCATCACATCGTGCACCAGCATTTCGCGGCCCAGCACCTGGAGCACCACCACCAGGGGCAGGGCAAGCAACACCCCCGGCAGCCCCAGAAGAACCCCCAGGGATAACTGGGAGATCAGGGCCACGGTGGGCAGCAGATTCACCGTGCGGCTCAGGAGCACCGGAGTGAGCACGAATGCCTCCAGCTGCTGCAGGATAAGCCGCAGGATCAGCACCTGGACCATCTTTCCTGGAGACACCAGGAGGAGGGCCACCCCCATCGGCAGAAGGGTGCCCAGGGTGGGCCCGATCGTCGGCACGAAGGTGAGCAGGCCGCAGACCAGAGCACAAAGGAGGGCCAGGGGCACCTTCAGCAGCGCCAGCCCGGCCCAGGTGGTGAGGAACACCGCCATGGCTGAAAGGGTCATCCCTGCCAGCCAACCGCCGAGAGCTTCTCGGGATTCCCGCATCAGCAGCTGCATCCGCGGCCTGTAGAAGCTGGGGGTGGATGCGCTCAGCAGCCGTTGGTGGCTGCGGGGATCGAGGGCTAGGAGCACGGCGAGCAGGGCCATGAGCAGGGTCTGGATGGTGCCGTTGGCGGCTCCACCGGCAAAACCGAGCAGCTGCTGGCCCAGGGGTTGCATCCGATCCAGAGAGGCCTGGCTGAGCAGTTCCCGCTCCAAGTTCTGCAGCACTGGAACCTGGCGGATCAGGCTGTTGAGCTGGGCTGGCAGGGCAGGGATGATGCGCTGCAGCAGATTGGCCTGCTCGATCACTTCCGGCAGCAGCAGCCAGGACACCAGGCCTCCGAGGGCCAGAAGCACCGCCAGGACGATCACCAGCGCCGCAGGGCGGCTGAGGGGGGTCAACCGGCGCAGCCAGGTGATCGGCACATCCAGCGCCACAGCCAGCACTATGGCTCCAAAGAGAATCAGCAGCACCCATCGCAGCTGCCACACCAGCAGGGTGGCCACCACCAGGGCCAGGGCACCGATCAGATAGCGGGCGTTCATGGGCGTGGGGCGGAGGGTTTCCAGTGGTCCAGCACGTCGTGAATGATCACCTCCCGGAGGATCACCTGCAGGCACACCGCCAGGGGCAGGGCCAGCACGAGGCCCAGGGGCCCGAAGAGCACGGTGAACAGGAGCTGGGCGGTGAGGGTGAGACCAGGAAGCAGTTTCAGCTGGTGGTGCATCACCGAGGGGGTGATGACGTAGCTCTCCAGGTTCTGCACGACGATGTAGAGAGCCAGTACAGCTGCGGCTTTCCAGGGGGCATCGAGCAGGGCCACCGACATCGGGAACAGGGTGCTTAAGGTGGGCCCCACATTGGGAATGATGTTCAGGAGCCCCGCCAGCACAGCATTCGCTGCCACCAGTTTCACGCCGAGCAGCAGCAGGCCGATCGCCGCCAGGGTGCCCACGCAGAGGGAGCTGATCAACACGCCTCCCATCCAGGCACTCAGGGATTCGCCGCACTGCAGCAGCACCTGCCGGGCCCGTTTCCTGTAGAAGCCAGGCACCAGCAACAGGGCCACTTCCCGATAGGCGGTGGGCTGGGCCGTGATCATCAGCGCCACCGCTACCACGAAGATGGTCTGCAGCAAGGCGGTGCCGAGGTTGCCGGCGACTCCGAGCAGGCGCCAGGCACCACCGCTGATGTTGTCCACCAGACCCCCGCTGCTGTTTGCCCCTGTGGGGAGGGTGAGGGAGTTCTTGAGCCATCCCAGCCCTCCATCCCGGGTGCCGTAGAGCATTCGGGAGGCCGTGTCCATGGCCTGATTGATGAGGTTGAGCAGGGTTTCCGCAGCCTTTGGGAGCTTCTGGATCAGTTCGGCGAACTCCGCCATGAAGGGCGGAATGATGGCCGTGGCCACGATCCCCAGAAGAACTGCCACCCCGAGAAGGCTCAGGACCAGAGCCAGGGGCCGCTGGCTTCCCAGCCGTCGCTGCACCGTGCCCACCAGGGTGCACAGGGCCATGGCCAGCACCACGGCCGCGAAGAGCAGGATCAGAGCCTCACGCAGGCTCCAGAGCAGCAGCAGGGCTGCGACGACAGCGGCCAGGCTCAGCCAGTTCCCGAAACTCAAGCCTCTTCGTCCCCTGCCTGTGCATCGTCTTCATTCTGCTCCCCCTGGCCCGAGAAGCCCAGCCCGTGGCTTTCGGCGTAGCGCTCGGCAAAGCGCATGAAGCGCTCGAAATCACTTGGTGTCTTCCAGGTGTAGGTAGCCTCCAGAGCACTGGCTTTGCCATTCACAAAACGGGCTTTCACCTCCCGTGAGACGAGCTGTCCCTCCTCATCCACCAGATACATGCCTGTGATGTCGCCCATGGTTTCAGGGGCCAGCGCCTCGGGCTCTTCAAACACGAAGAGGGCCTGGCCCGTGCGCCCGTCCCGCGAGCGGGTGAGGCGAATGTCCGGCACGGTCGGCTCATCCACACCCTGAAAGAACTGGATGGAGGCGGGCATGGATCTCTGGCGGAACCCACCGATCCTAGGCAGTGCCTCACCAGTGGCCTTGCCGGCCTGACATAGTGGGCCCTAGCTGACCGCTGCCCGCAGCTGACCGCCAAGCCAATCGCCAAGCCATGCTTTCCGGTGCACCGGTTACCAGCACACCTCGGGCCGATCAACTCCTGGATCAGTTTCTCCAGGGCTCCGATCGTCAGGCGCGCACGCTTCTGCAGCCCCTGCGCCAGATGCTCAACGATCTGTCCCCGCTGATCGCCGATCGGCTGCGGCAGGCGGATCGGGAGTGTGAGTCCTGGCGTTTTGGGGCGCTGCTCCAACTTCTGGCGGAGGTTCACCCCGGTGCGGCGGGTGGATCCGATCTCTTCCCGGAGGGCTGGTTGCTGGCCCGCAGCGCTTCGGGCATCGACTATGGACCTCTCCAAGGGCATCTGCTGCATCAGGAATTCGAGGCTGCCGACAGGCTCACCAGCTGCCATCTGCGGCAACTGGCCGGCCCGGCCGCTGAACAGAGGGGGTATGTGTACTTCAGCGAGGTGGCGGCCATGCCGGCGGTGGATCTCGTCAGCCTCGATCGTCTTTGGATCACCTATTCCCTTGGGCGTTTCGGATTTTCGGTGCAAGGGCAGATCCTGCGGCGCTGCCAGGGACGCTGGGAGGATCTCTGGCCGCGGCTGGGGTGGAAGCAGGATGGAGTGTGGACCCGCTATCCCATTGCCTTCACCTGGTCGTTGGAGGCACCGGAAGGGCACATGCCGCTGATCAATCAACTGCGGGGGGTGCGGCTCATGGATGCCCTGCTCCATCACCCTGCGTTGCTGGAACGCACGGAAGCTGCACTGCGTCCGGCCAAGGGCTAGGGTCGAAGGGTCTGCGGCAAGCGGCTGCACGCGGAACGATGGCACTGCGCTGGGCTGATTTCATCACTCCCTCCACGCTGCAGCTGGCCCCTCTGCTGGACCTTCTGCTGGAACCGTTGCGCCAGGCGCCGGTAGCCCGGATGGATGTGCAGCTGGGCCTGCAGGAGGTGCTGGTGAATGCCGTGCGCCATGGCAATGGTTGCGATCCCTGCAAGTGCCTGCGGGTGCGGAGGATCGTTTCTCCCAACTGGGTGATCTGGCAGGTGCAGGATGAAGGGCCCGGCATCCCCAGCCACGCCCGCCATCGGTCACTGCCGGAGACCCCGGAGGCCCTCACTGGCCGAGGCCTCTTCATCATTCACAATTGCTTTGATGACGTGCGCTGGAGTGGTCGGGGCAACCGCCTGCAGGTCGCGGTGCGGCGGGCCCGCCTCAGCGGCCATGGCTTGGGCAGCCTGGGTCGCTGATTTCGGCACGCAGCCACCCCAGCGCATGAGCCACCAGTTCAATGGCCTCCTGGCGGGCCTGGCTTGGCGCCACGGCCTTTGGGTCATCCGCCGCCAGGAGTTGCACCAGCGCCGCCGCGAGTTGCTCTGCCGCCCGCCGTGGCCTCTGGGTTTTCACCCGGTGCCAGTCCTTGTCATCGATGCTCAGGGAGCGCTGCAACTCCCTGGCCAGGGCAAGAGCGTCCTCAGGCCAGTGGGGGCTGCTCATCGATTGGGGATCCACAGGGAGCGCCATCCTGGCGTGGGACGATCGGGGTTGAAGAACACACCGTTGTCAGATGGCCTCCCGCAGCAGGCGTGGACGTCGATCCACCAGGCCGGAGCCCTCCCCCAGGCTTCTCCATCACCTTCAGGCCCTGTTGGCGCTGAGTGGAAGGCCGGTGGCGCACTCCTCTGCTGCTGATTCTTTTCCCGGCCGAGCGGAACGGCGTCGTCGTCAGCATCTGGCTCTGAGTCAGCGGCTTCTCGATCCCCTTCCCGATGCCCTCCGCACGTCCGATCTGGGAGCTGATCGCTTCTGGCGTGCGCTGCGCTGGGGCGGGTGTGGATTGCTGCTGGCCCACTGGCTGATGCGTTGACCCTATGGCTCACGCCTAAGAAATCCGGATCGCAGAGCTTTGAGTTTCGCTTTCACCTTTTGACGGAACAGACCTGGCTGACGCAACAGGCCGGACCCTCCGTTCGCTGCGTTGTCCGTCGTCTGGATGGACACCTGGGGGCGTTCAAACAGACCGCCTGGAACGGCGTTGTACACCTCGCCAATGACGTTGACCAGGCGGCGAGACACGCTGGAAGGAGACCGTGGGGTGACCCCATGCACCGAGTCGAGGGTGTTAATGAACATCACTAACGTATTGGCGGCATAGGGAATGGTGGCTTGCCTCTCGATCAAGGACGCATCAGCAATCTTGTGCCCATCACGGAAGAGCTTTTGCTCGCTGTGTTTCCATGAGAAAAGATCTAAATTACCTCCTTCAGCATCGTCTTCAGGCCGCCGGAAATACAGCAGGCCGGCATACAGCTCATCGGGGGAGTCGCAGTGAGGACCAATCACCACACTTGTGGAGCGGCCTGGGGTGTTAATGCCCACCTGACAATCCAGCGAGAGGGGTTGGGAATCCATTTGCTCAGCAAAGCGAACGCCAGTTGGCGCTGTCGAGAGTGTGCCAATTCGATCTTCAAGCAAGGGATAGTGCCTTTGGATGACGTCGCCGAAAATGCTCAGCATTTCCTGAAAGAATTCCTGGGAGGTGTGATACGCAACAAAGTCAACCCAGATGGATGGCAAGACGTCCCGGTTTTTGAGAAATGAAGCGGCGGAGATATCCACGCGTTTGTTTTCGCCTGGTTGGGGCCGCCTCCAGGCATCCAGCTCACAGATCAACGCGTCAGCGGGAAAACTCTCGCTCAGCTCCTGGTAGATCCCTTCGGGCAAGCAGGAGGGAAGAAGCAGATGGGGGAAGGGATCAAAACGGACATCCTCGCGAGAAGCAGACTGAAGGATGCTCAGGCGATGGCCCATGAATGAATGGAGCAGATTGTCATGATTTAGACCCAGTGGCAGCCAGTGCCCTGACTGCCACTGCTTGTGATCAGGCGTCGTAATACATCGTGAACTCGTGGGGATGGGGGCGCTGCCTCAGCTGCTGCACCTCCTCGTACTTGAGGGCGATCCAGTTGTTGATGAAGTCTTCGCTGAAGACACCACCGGCCATCAGATAGTCCTTGTCGGCATCGAGGGCCTCCAGAGCTCCGTTAAGGGAAGCCGGAACGGTGGAGATTCGCGCCAGTTCTTCGGCCGAGAGCTCGAAGAGATCCACGTCCGTGCCATCCCCCGGATCGATCTGATGGCGGATGCCATCGAGGCCGGCCATCAACATGGCGGCGAAGGCGATGTAGGGGTTGGCCAGGGCGTCGCCGGAGCGGAATTCCAGGCGCTTGGCCTTGGGATTGGGGCCCGTGAGTGGGATCCGCACCGCCGCCGAACGGTTGCCCTGGGAATACACCAGGTTCACAGGCGCTTCGAAACCTGGCACCAGTCGCTTGTAACTGTTGGTGGTGGGATTGGTGAAGGCCAGGAAGCTGGGGGCGTGTCTGAGCAGGCCGCCGATGTACCAGCGAGCGGTCTGGGAGAGGTTGGCGTAGGTGCCTTCCCCAAAGAACAGGGGGTGGCCATCCTTCCAGAGACTCTGGTGCACATGCATGCCGCTGCCGTTATCGGCAAAGACAGGCTTGGGCATGAAGGTGGCGGTCTTTCCGTATTTCCTGGCCACATTTCTCACCACATATTTGTAGATCATCACATTGTCGGCCGCGCTGATCAGCTCGGCAAACTTGATGCCTAGCTCGTGCTGCGCGGTGGCCACTTCATGGTGTTGCTTTTCGATGGGCACTCCTAGCGATCCCATCAGCAGCAGCATCTCGGATCGGATGTCCTGAAGGGAGTCATTGGGGGCCACGGGGAAATAGCCCTCCTTCAGCAGCACCTTGTATCCCAGGTTGCCGCCTTCTTCCAGTCGATCGGTGTTCCAGGCGGCTTCGATGGAATCCACCTGGTAGAAGCTGCCGCCGTTGCTGCTCTTGTAGCGGACATCATCGAAGATGAAGAACTCCGGTTCCGGGCCGAAATAGGCCGTGTCGGCCAGCCCCGTGGAGCCCAGATAGTCCAGCGCTTTCTGCGCCAGGGCCCGGGGGCAGCGGCTGTAGGGCTCACCGCTGCGGGGCTCCTGGATCGAACAGATCAGGCTGAGGGTTTTGTGGCTGTAGAAGGGATCGATCCAGGCCGTCTTCGGATCGGGCACCATGGCCATGTCGGATTCATTGATGGCCTTCCAGCCGCGGATGGAGGAGCCATCGAAAGCCACCCCATCGGTGAAGGCGCTTTCGTCGATCAGGTCCTGGCAGACCGTGAGGTGTTGCCACTTACCGTGCAGATCCACGAACTTGAGATCGATCAGCTCGATTCCCTCCTCCTTGATGCGACGGAGAACATCCTGTGCGGTCTGGGCCATAGAAAAGAAACGGTGATGAGAGCTGCCGAGGGGCAGCCAGGTGCCCGAAGGCCGGTGCCTGCTGGTGGCAAACGCCGGCGACGGTAGAGAGCGTTCTCCCCCGCTCTTGTAGCAGTTGACACACTTTTTGGCCCAGGGAAGAGCTGCGGCGGGGGCTTCCGCAGCGGATGGGGCCTGCGTAACCGTTTCTGTCAACTTGGCGAAAATCCTCCCCCAGACAGGCATCTGGCTGGAAAGTGAGTGCTAACTTCCGCAGCAGTGCGTCGATCCCCCCATGCGCGATGCCATCGGTCAGCTGATCGGCCGCTACGACCAGCTCGGGCGCTATCTCGACCGGGACGCGGTCGATCGTCTCAATGCCTTTTTCGGCGAGTCCGCCTTGCGCCTGGCTGCTGTCGAGCTGATCAACCGTGAGGCTGCCTCCATTGTCCGAGAGGCCTCCCAGCGCCTCTGGCTGGAGGATCCTGAGCTGATTCTCCCTGGCGGAAATGCTTACACCACTCGCAGGCTCGCGGCGTGCCTGCGGGACATGGATTATTTCCTGCGCTACGCCAGCTATGCCCTGATCGCAGGCGATGTCTCCCTCCTCGATGAACGGGTGCTGAACGGTCTGGATGACACCTACAAGAGTCTGGGGGTGCCCACCGGTCCCACCGTCCGTGGCATTGCCCTGCTCGGTGAGGTGGTGTGCGAACAGCTCCTCGAAGCGGGCCTGGCTGATCGGCCCACCCTTCAGGGAGTGGTGGCTGCCCCCTTTGACCACCTCTGCAGGGGCCTCGCCGCCAGCAACGTGCGTGCCCGCTGACGGCTTCATCGTTCCCTAATCTCGGACCATTCCTTTTTTTCGGATCTTGGCTCCACTCCCCGTCCTGCCCCCCATCAACAGCACCCACAGGATTCAGCTGGAGCCGATTTCCACGCCGAGTCGCCTCCTGCTTGGCCCTGGCCCTTCCAACGCCCACCCCACGGTGCTGGCGGCTCTCGCCCGCACCCCCATCGGCCATCTGGACCCTCTCTACATCCAGCTGATGGGGGAAGTGCAGGAGCTGCTCCGCTATGCCTGGCAGACCGACAACCGCCTCACGCTCCCCATGAGTGGCACGGGCAGTGCGGCGATGGAAGCCACCATTGCCAATGTTGTGGAGCCCGGTGACAGGGTTCTGGTGGCCGTCATGGGCTACTTCGGGCTGCGCCAGGCCGACATGGCCGGCCGGTATGGAGCGGAGGTGATCACCATTGAGCGTCCCTGGGGGGAGGCCTTCACGCTGGAGGAGCTGGAGCAGGCTCTGATCACCCACCGGCCCGCCGTGCTCACCATGGTGCACGCGGAAACCTCCACCGGGGTGTGCCAACCCATGGAGGGAATCGGTGATCTCTGCCGCCGCCACGACTGCCTCCTCCTGCTGGATACGGTCACGTCCCTGGGGGGAGTGCCCCTCTTCCTCGATGAATGGAAGGTGGATCTCGCCTACAGCTGCAGCCAGAAGGGCCTGAGCTGTCCCCCGGGGCTGGGACCCTTCAGCATGGGCCCAAGGGCCGAGGCCAAGCTCAGCCAGCGCAAGGGCAAGGTGCCCAACTGGTATCTGGATGTCTCCCTGCTCAACCAATACTGGGGGTCCGATCGGGTGTATCACCACACGGCACCGGTGAACATGAACTTCGGCATGCGCGAGGCCCTGCGCCTGCTGGCGGAGGAGGGTCTTCAGGAGGCCTGGGCCCGGCATCGGAGCACCGCTGAACGCCTTTGGCAGGGTCTGGAGCGCCTCGGGTTGGAGCTCCACGTGCCGGAACCCCTCCGCCTCGCCACCCTCACCACCGTCCGCATTCCGGAAGGGGTGGATGGCAAGGCCTTCTCCCGCCACCTCCTCGACACCCACGGCATTGAGGTGGGCGGTGGATTGGGGGCCCTCGCCGGCAAGGTGTGGCGCATCGGCCTGATGGGCTACAACAGCAGGCCCGAGAACGTGGATCTCCTGCTCAACCTTCTGGAGACGGAGCTTCCCCGTTTCCGGGATAACTCCCCGGCCGTTGCCGCCGTCGCCTGAACCAGGCCTGCAGCTGCGCCTCCGCCTCCTCCTTCCCCAGGCCTGCAACCACCTGCAGATGGTGATGGGCGCTGCCATCGGTGGCCAGGTTGAGGCACCCGCCCAGGGCACCTCGCTTCGGATCCGTGGCGGCGAACACCACCGTGCCCATCCTTGCCTGAATCAGCGCTCCGGCGCACATCGGACAGGGCTCCAGGGTGACCAGCAGGGTGCAGGCATTGAAACGCCAGGTGTGAAGGGCGGCTGAAGCCTGGCGGAGGGCAACGAGCTCGGCATGCCCCAGGGGGTCCTGATGGTGGTGGCGGCGATTGATGCCCCACCCCACAGCCCGTCCCCCCCCATCCAGCACCACCGCCGCCACGGGCACCTCCCCCAGCTCCCCGGCCCGTGCCGCCCTGCGGATCAGCCGTTCCATCCACAATCTGTGGCAGGCCTGGTCTTCCATGGCTCCCTTGTAGCGCCCTTCGGAAAGGGCCGTCCCGGCCCGCGGCAGAATGGGCCAGAAGCTCATTGTGCTGACCCCCCCTTGGAGCCACTGGCGCCGCACCCATCCCCAGCGTCGCTGGCCCCGTTCGCCGACCCCCTGGGCTCTGATCCCCTCCTGGAGGAGATGTTGCATCAGGCAGCCAGCCTGCTTTGCCGCTGGCTCGGTCGGGCCGCGTCCCAGACTCCCCTGCCGGGGTTGAGCGTACTGCCAGCGGTGGAACCGGAAAGCCTGGGCCTCCCTCCCGAACGCCTCCTGGCCGATCTGCAGGTGGTGATGGAAGGGGCTTACCAGCCGGGGCATCCTGGTGCCCTCGCCCACCTCGATCCCCCACCCCTCACGGCCTCCGTGGTGGCGGAGCTGATTGCGGCGGGGCTCAACAACAACCTGCTGGCCGATGAGCTGTCGCCCAGTCTGCGGCGCCTGGAGCGCAGCCTCTGTGCCCTGATCGCCCAGCGGCTTGGCCTGCCGGAGGGTGCTGGTGGGGTGCCTGCCAGTGGGGGCACCCTGAGCAATCTCATGGCCCTGGTGATGGCACGGCAGCAGCGTTGCCCCGACGCCGGCCGCGAGGCCGTGGTGATCTGCAGCGCCGATGCCCATATCTCCCTGGAGAAGGCGGTGCGGGTGATGGGACTGCCCCCCTCGGCCCTCCATCGCCTGCCGGTGGATGGGGAGGGGAGGCTCCAGCTGGATCATCTGGAGCACCATCTCCACACCCTCCGTCAGGGAGGTGTTCCTGTGATTGCGGTGGTGGCGACCGCCGGCACCACGGTGAGGGGAGCGGTGGATCCCCTCTTTGCCATGGCCCGCCTCTGCCGTGCGCACGGCCATTGGCTTCATGTGGATGGGGCCATCGGGGGCGTGTTTGCTCTGGTGCCCAGCCATCGTTCCCTGGTGGCAGGCCTCGGTGGGGCGGATTCCATCACCATCAATCCCCAGAAGGTGATCGGCATCACCAAGACCTCCTCCTTGCTGATGGTGGCGGATCCTGCCAATCTCCAGGCCTGCTTCGGCACGGGCCTGCCCTACATGGAGCCCAGCTGGGAGGGCGGCCATGGGGGGGAAGAGGGCCTCCAGGGGTCGCGCCCTGCAGAGATCCTCAAGCTCTGGCTCGGCCTCCGGCAACTGGGCTGGAATGGCCTTCAGGACCTTCTGGCAGGGGCCCTCAACCGCCAGCGGCAACTCACCGCGCTTCTGGCCGAAGAGTCTGGGCTGTTCCTCCAGGGTGGTCCCCTCCATCTGATCGCTTTTCGGCCCAAAGGCCTGACTCCGGAGGGCTGCGCCGGCTGGAGCCAGTCCACGCGCCAGGCTCTGCTGGCCAGGCGCCTGATGCTCTCCCGCCCGCTCTACCAGGGGCATCACCACCTGAAGGCCGTGCTGGGCAATCCGCACACCCGCCAGGCGGATCTGGAGGAGCTCGCCCAGGTGGTGCGCCACAGTCTCAAAAGCTTCTCCACGCGATGACTCCCCCCCCATCCCGTCCCCGCTGGGTGGCCCTGGTCACCGGAGCTATCTCGATTCTGATCGGGATGCTCTACCTGCTCATGGTGATCCTTCTCGACCGTTCCGGCCCCCTGCGTCCTCCACCGCCCGAGGCCCTCGGGAACGGGGTCCCGGCTGCGGAGGCAACTGCAGGCCCTGCTGCTGCAACGGCTCCACCACCCGCTGCAGCGCCAGCTCCAAAAACTGGCGCAGGGCCCCGTCCCGCCGGTTGAGGTCGTACTGGCGCTGCAACACCTCTTGCACCCCCCCATCCCCCCAGGTCTGGTTCTGCTGGAAGTAGGTGATGAAGCCCTGTCCCGCCACCCGCGTCAGCCAGGCGGCACTCACAGCCTGGATCGCCCGGCTCATCAGCAGCACCGGAAGCTGGAGGCTCAGGGCACTGGTGAGCAGCCCCACCCCTCCCTTGATCAGCCCAAGGCCTGCCAGGGTGCGCCCCACGGAAAGGGCCAGATCCTGGGCGGAATGCCGGCTCAGTTGCACCCCGTACACCTTGCCGATCTCCATCACCATCTGGGCATTTACCGCCGCAGTTCCAAGCAGGTCGACCCCGGGGAGAGGGGTCACCATCAGCACCCCGGCCCCGATCCACATGTAGCGATCCACAATCCGTTCCGCATCCTGTCGCCGTTGCCGATCGAGCAGCTTGCGAGTGGCTTCCCCCAGATCCCGGCACTGCAGGAGCAGGTTGTCGGCAATCAGCTCCTCCCCTTCGGCATGAAGCACCGCCGCCATGCGCCGCACCAGCGCCTCCACCTCCGGCGGCGGCTGGTACGGCCGACCTCCAGGCATGGGGACCGTCTGGGGGGCAGAGCTGACGGCCACCACGTCATCCTTGAGGATTCGGCCTGCGCAGCGCCTGCGCAGCAGGCCCAGCAGGCGCTGTTCCTCCTGCTCTCCCCTGAGATCGCACTTGTTCAGCACCAGCAGAAGGCGTTTGCCCACGCTGGCCAGGGTCTCGAACACCTCCCATTCCGCGGCCCGCAGATCGCCATCCACCACCAGCAGCAGCAGATCGGCTCGGGCGGCCTGGCGGCGGGCTGTTTCCTCTCGCTCCCTGCCACCCTCGCCGGCCTCCAGGATGCCGGGGGTGTCCTCCAGGATCACGGCGCGGCGGAGCCCCTGCAGGCGGAGCCGATAGCGCGTGACCGCGCGGGTGGAGCCCATCGGTGCCCCCACCGAGCCCACCAGTTCCTTCAGTAAGGCCCGGATCAGGGAGGTCTTGCCCGTTGAGCCCGTGCCGAACACGGCGATCACCACATCGCCCCGCTCCAGTTCCTCCTGCATCCGCTCCCGCTCTTGCTGCAGCGCCTTGCGCTCCACCGCGTCGCGCACCTGTTCGAGGGTGTGATCGATGGCCTCCAGGTTGCGGGCTGCGGCTTCGCGGCGGTTGCTCGCCTGCTGCGGGGGCAGCGCGTTGCGGCTCCTGCCGGAGCGCACCATGGTCTGGATCCAGGGCCAGCCCAGCTGAGCCAAGGCCAGCACCACCGCTGCCACCACCACCAGCAGCAGGGGACCGACCAGCCATCCCGGCAACCAGTAGCTCAGCTGCCAGAGCAACTGGTTGAGGCCCTGCAGCACAACGCCCACCACCAGCAACACCCCCAGGGCGATCGCCAACCAGAGCCAGAGGCGAAGGCGAGGCATCAGGTGCTCAAGGAGTGGTTCATCCCTCCGATGGGGCCGTGGAACGAATGATCTCTCCCCAGAGTGCCGCGGCAAGCGCGCTGGTGGATTGGCTCGGGGTGTTGTCGTCGTTCCCGAGCCAGACCCCCATCACCCAGTTCCGCGACGGGTCGAACCCCACGAACACCAGATCCCGACCTTCATTGGTGGTGCCTGTCTTGCCGCCAACGCCGGGGTGCACATAGGCCGCGGAACCCGTGCCGCTGCTCACCACCGACCGCAGCAGGTCCTGCATGGTGCGTGCGGTGCCCTTGCTCATCGCCCGCCGCGAGGGGTTGGGCCCGGCTTTGCCCTGGGACTGGGAGCTGCGGCAGCGTTTTTCCTCTCCACTGGCTGAGCAGTGCTCCCCATCCGTGAGCTTGCGGATGGTGCTTGGAGCCTGCCAAAGACCATCGTTCGCCACGGCAAGGTAGGCGGCAGTGAGCTCAAGGAGGGTCACCTCGCTCTGGCCCAGCACCAATCCCGGCACGGGCTGCAGGGGGCTGGTGATGCCCAGGTCCCTGGCTTTCTGCACCACCGATTCCAGCCCCACCCGGCGGCCCAGCCGCAGGGCTGCGGTGTTGCTGCTGGTCGCCAGGGCCTGACGCAGACTGATGGTCCCTCCGCAGCCGCTGTCGAAGAACTGGCCCTGCCAGCGGAGGGGCCCGCAGCCAATGCCATCGGAGGCCCGGGCTCCCCGCTCGATCGCCACCACATAGGGCACCAGCTTGAACGCACTGCCAGGCTGACGCAGGGCCATGGTGGCCCGATTGAACTGGCTCTGCCTGTAATCCCGTCCCCCCGCGATCGCCAGGATGCCACCGCTGCGGCGATCGAGCACCACCACGGCTCCTTCACTCACTCCAAGGGATCTGCTGGCCTCGATCCGTTGCCGCAACAGCCGTTCCACGGTGGCCTGCAGGGCTGGATCCAGATGGGTGTCGATCAGAAAGTTGCCTTCAGCGGCCACATCCCTGCCCACCAGATTCTCCAGATCGCGGCGCACCTGATCGCTGTAGAAGGGTGCTGCCTGCCGTTGCACGCCCCGACAGGCCCCACCCGCCAGCTGGATCGGTCGCCGGCGGGCCCGACGGGCTTCATCCGCTCCCAACCGACCGGTGCTTACCATCTTGTTGAGCACCCCATTGCGGGCAGCCAAAGCAGCGGTGGGGTTCACGCATGGGTCATTGCCATTGGGCGATGGCAGCAGGCCCACCAGGAGAGCGGCTTCCTCGGTTTCCAGCCTGGTGGCAGGCTTTTCGAAGAGGCGCCGGGAGGCATCCTCAAATCCCCAGCCCGCACCGAGGTACACCCGGTTGAGGTAGCTCAGCAGGAGATCCCGCTTGCTGAACCGGGCTTCCAACTGCAGCGCCACCAGCAGCTCCCGCCACTTGCGATCCAGGGTTTCTCCCTGCCCCACACGATCGGGGTAGAGGCTTCGCGCCAGTTGCTGGGTGAGGGTGCTTCCCCCCTCCAGCACCCGGCCTCCCACGAGATTGGCCAGGAGGGCTCGGGCGGTACCGATGGGATCCACTCCCGGATGCCACCAGAAGCGACTGTCCTCACTGGCCAACAGGGCATCAATGAGCACTGGAGGGTAGTCACCCAGGCGTCCCAGTTCCCGGTGCCGCTGATCCTCCGCTGAGGCAATCGGGCGACCCGTGCGGTCGTAGAGCACAAGGGGGCCACGCACGCCAGCGAGGGATCCATGGATGGGCATGCGCAGGGCGGACAGCGCCAGCACCGCCAGGGACACGCCGGTGAGGCTGGCCAGGGCCACGCCGGCCCGCTGAAGGATCCGTTGCAACCGGGGGTTGGCCAGCCGTTCGAAGCACAGTTCGGGCAGGCCGCCTTCCTCTGCGGGGCCAAAGCGCACCTGATCTCCATGCCGCAGCACGAGCTTCTGAATCCGCCGTCCTCTCCACCAGAGACCGTTGGTGGAGCGGCAATCGCTCAGCAGCCAATGGTTGCCATGGCGTTCCAGGAGGGCGTGGTTCCTGCTGACGGCGGGGTGGTCGAGTTGCAGATCGCAACCACCATCGCGACCGATGCGGTAGCAGGAGCCGTGGAGCACCACCCTGCGGGGAGCCTGGGCTGGCAGATGCAGGTCAACATGGGCTGGTCTGCTGGCCGTCTGGGCCGTCTCCGCCCAGCGCCTGAGCCTTCTCCACCGTTCAACCATGGCCCTGCTCCCCGGGCCCTCTTCTGCGGCTGAAGTGCACGAAGAAACAGAGCACCGCCAGATTGATCGCCACATCCGCCAGGTTGAACACCGGGAACTGGATGGGCACAAAGGCGAGGAAGTCCACCACCGCCCCCAGCCGCCAGCGGTCCAGCCCATTGCCCAGGGCGCCCCCCAAGAGGAAGCCGAACCCCAGGCTCTCCCATCTCCCCTGGAGGGGTTGCCCCAGGATCCAGAGCAGCAGGGCAGCACTCACCACCAGGCTCACTAGCCCCAGCACCCTGGATCCTCCAGTGAAGAGGCTGAAGGCCGCTCCTGTGTTGCTCACCAGTTGCAGATTGAGCAGACCAGGTAGGGCCTCCTGTGGCAATCCCGGGGGCAGATGCTCAAGCGCCCAGCGTTTGCTCAGCTGGTCAAGCACTACAACTGCACAGGCCACTCCCAGGGCCAGCCTGCGCCAGAGGGGAACGCTGCCCCGGGGGCCGGCGCCATTCATGGAGAGACCAGGAGCAGGCGGCGCAGCACCCAGGCCAGCAGGCCCACGGCGCAGCAGAGCAGTAGCTGGGGAACGATGGCCAGGGAGTAGCCGAGCAGCAGGGCCCCGGTACTGCTCCCCCAGCGGCCCACCAGACCGCCCAGCAGGAGATTGGCGAGGCCGCAGAGCTGCATCACCAGCAACCCCAGGACGGCGGCTCCAGTGAGGGCCAGAGGATCCTCCATCCCACCCTGACGGGCGAGCTTGCCACTGAGCCAGGCGGCAGGCAGGAATCCCGCCAGATAGCCGAAACCTGGATCGAGAAGGTATCCAAGGCCCCCGCCTTCATGGAACACCGGCAACTGAAACAGACCCATCGACAGGTAGGCCACGGCCGCCAGCAGGGCCGTGCGATGGCCGCCCACCAGTGCCGTGAGCAGCAGGGCCGGCACCTGCAGGGTCACGCCCAGGGGCCGCAGGGTCCAGCCGGCCTCCTGGGGGAAAGGAACAGCTGCGGTGACCAGCCCTCCAGCCAAAATCAGCAACAGCCCGGCGATGGCGCCGCTCCAGGTGGCAAGGGCCCGCAACACGTCGAACATTGGATTCGCCACCATCCTGCAGCAACCCTCCCCCCTGCAACCCTCCCCGCTGCAAAGTGGGGATCACCTGCCCCTGCGGGGAGAACCATGCCCATCCCACCGTCCGGAGCGCCGGCCTTGCAGATCGGAGCCCATGCGCAGCTCAGCAGCCCTGTGGCCTATCTCAAGACCGCTGATCCCATGCCGATGCTTCGCCCGCCTGATCTGGTGGATCCCGAGGAGATCGGGGTGGTGGTGGAACGACGGGCCCGGGATCAGCTGGCGGTGCGCTTCCGGCGAGGCACGTTCCTGTTCTCCGCTTCACAGCTGCAACCAGCCCTCAATCCGGAGAACGGGGAGCGCTGAGGGGGTGGCTATGCCAGGCCTTTCGGGCGGTTTCCAGGGCGGAGGCCGGGCCCACCAGACTGAGGCAGGGCTGTTGTAACCAGCGTTGAGCGGCCATCACGAGATCCGAGCCACGGAGCTGCTCCGCCTGCAGCAGCTGGCACTCCAACCGGTCCGTGGGTAACCCATGGCTCAGCAGCAGGGCCTGCCGTTCCGCCAGCTGGCCGCAGGTCTGACGTCCCATGGCATCCTGGCCGCGATATTTGGCCAGGGCCAGCTCCAGCGCTGAAGCGGAGAGGGGAGTCGTCATCAGTCGACGCCATTCCTCCAGCAGGCAGAAGGTGGCTTCGGCCGCCCGTTCAGCAGATGTGGAAAGGTGCACCACAAAGGGGGCGGGGCCGCAACGGGCGGGGAAATGGGCACCCACGTCATAGGCCAGCCCCCGCTCTTCCCGCAGAGCCTGGAACAACCGGCTGGACATGCCAGCCCCGAGGTGGGACTGGAGAAGCCGAAGGGCGAGGCAATCTGGATGGCCGAAGGGCACGGTGGGGGCACCGAGGAGCACCACCACCTGTTCCGTGTCCTCCTCCAGGCCGCCGATCCGTTCTGTTGACCCCTCAGGGCTGGGGAGGGCTGAGGCCTCGGGAGCCTCCACGGTCCAGGGGGATTGGATCAGGGTCTGATTGAGCAGGTCCTGCACCTCCTCTGGGCTGTCGCCACAGAGCACCAGGGCTGCACCCTGCTCACCCAGCCGATCCACCAGTGCCCTGAGGTGTGAGCCCTCCAGCGCGGTCAGGTCGGCTTCCACCCCAAGGGGATCATGCCCATAGGGACCGCCAGCGAAGAGCAAGCGGCGGAGCTGGTCGTGGGCCTGCTGGAACGGATCCTCCTTCTGCCGTTGGAGGGTCTGCAGGTTGAGCTGGCGCTCCAGATCCAGTTGATCCGGGCTGAGGGTGGGCCGGCGCACCATCTCAAGCAGCAGGGGCAGGAGGGCTTGGGCATCCTCCGCACCACAGTGGAGAGCCAGGGTGAGGGCATCTTCCGAGGCTTCGGCCCGCAGGGCAGCGCCTGCCCCCTCCACCCGGTCGGCCAGGGCCTCGGCATCGAGTTCGCCGCAGCCCCGGGTCATCAGCCCCGCCAACAGCTGATGCGCTCCCCGCTGATGCACGGGATCCGCACCGCTTCCTCCCCGGATCACCAGCCTGGCAGCCAGCACCCCTGGTCCGGGGCGTTTCAGCACCACGACCGGCAGGCCCCCCTGGAGAGCCTGACGTTCCAGGTCCACCCCCATGGCGACGCTCATGCGGGGATCGCCTCAAGGACACAGGCTCGTTGGGGGTCCAATGCGGCCAGGGCTTCGCTCTGCAGACGGGAGGGCGTCCAGCGCTGCAGCATCTGCAGCGGAACGGCCGGAGCGGGATCCCGTCCCCAGAGACGGGCACTGCCGATCAGGCCCGCCACACCGGAAGCGGCCTCCAGGCTGAAGCGATAGCTGTTGCTCACCAGGCGCTTGGCCCTCTCCCACTCTTCCTCCCCCAGGGATAGCCCCATCACCTCCTGCCAGACCACGGCAATCGCCGCCCGCACCTCTGGCAGATCCTCCGGAGCGCAGACCGCCTCCAGGAGAGCGAGGCTCCCGCATTCCATGGCGTGAAGATCCAGGTCGATGCTTTCGACCACACGGAGCGTTTCCCTGAGCCGCTCCACCAGCCTGGAGCGCCGCCCCTCGGCCAGCACTGTGGTGGCCAGATCTGCCCCCATCAAGGCCTCCAGGTTGGGGGCGGGAGGCTGCCACCAGGCCATGAGGAGTCGTGCAGCTTCCAGTCGGGGCAGGGCCAGACGATGCTCTCCGGACTCCACCTGCAGTGCAGGACCGGGGGGCACTTCGCCGCAGGCCGCCAGCTGGGCAAGACGCCCTGTGCAGGCCTGCTCTATCAGCGCTGTCTGAACCGCTCCAGAGAGGGCCAGCACGCAGCGGCCCCCGCCATAGAGCCTCTGGTGAAACGCCGTCATGGCGTCTGGGGCATGGGCCAGGAGGGCCTGCCGTTTGCCGAGGATCGGCAGGCTGTAGGGGTGCTGGGGGCAGGCCAGCGCGAGCAGGCGTTGCAGGGCCACCTCCTCTGGCTGATCTTCGCTCTGGGCGAGTTCTTCGAGCACCACCTGGCGCTCCATGGTGAAGGCTTCGGCCTCCAGCCGTGGGGATAGCACCAGCTCCAGCAGCAGATCCAGAGCCCGAGGTGCGGCCTCCGGGCTGATGAGCACGTGATAGTGCACATCATCGAAGCCTGTGGCGGCATTGCTGCTGCCACCCAGAGCTTCGATCTGCAGATCGAATTCCCCTGGGCCGAGGTGGTCACTCCCCTTGAACACCATGTGTTCGAGAAAGTGGGCCATGCCGCTTTCCGAGGGCGCTTCATAGACGCTGCCGGCCCGGCACCAGAAATCCAGACACACCAGTGGGGCCTCCGGAATGACGAGGCTCACCACCTCCACACCATTGGCGAGCCGCAGAGTGGTGGGTTCCTCCAGTGCGGGCAGCAACGGGCCGCAACATCCTCCGGTTTGGCTCATCGACCCATGGCAGGATCACCATTCTGCTGGCCGCTGGGCCCCTTCGATGAGCCAGGTTCCCGCCCCTGAGCCTCCCGCTGCCGATGCCCACCCTGGGATGGGGGTCCATCCGCTGGTGGATGGCCTGGCCGGGCGTATCCGGGAGCTGCGGCACGAGCTGGTGGATCTGCAGCCCCTGGCCGTGGATCCGGCGCTGGAGGCCATCACGGGCAGCCTGGATGGTGAGCGGTTGTTCATCCGCAATGAGCTCCACAGCTGCCGCGGGCTGCGCAAGCTCCATCTCGAAACAGCCCGGCTCGGAGCCGGCCTGCAGATTCTGCATTGCGTCTTCTTCCCCGATCCCTGCTACGACCTGCCGGTGTTCGGCGCCGACATCGTGGCGGGCCGCGGCGTGGTGTCGGCGGCGATCGTGGACCTCTCCCCGGTGACCGGCGCCCTGCCCGCCGGGATCAGCGAGGCCCTGGCGGAGCGCCGCCGACCACCGTTCAGCGAGATCAGGGAGCTGCCGGCCTGGGGATCGATCTTCTCCCCCCATGTGCTCTTCGTTCGCCCCCACGGCCCCCAGGAGGAGACCTGGTTCATCGAGGAGGTGACAACCGTTCTGCGGGTGTTGGGGGCCGCCATTGTCACTTGTGAGCCTCAGTCCTTGGAGGATGCCGCTACCGTTGCGCGCTGGAAGGGGCAGCTCCGCTATTGCCAGCAGCAGAAACAGAACGACAAGACCCGGCGGGTGCTGGAGAAGGCGTTCAACCCGGAGTGGGCGAACACCTACATCGAGACCCTGCTCTTCGACGACCCCCCTCCGCCGGGATCCCAGAGGCTGGCCTGAAACCTGACCTGCTCCAGGGCGGAGATGGCTCTCGGCCTGAACGCCGGGGAATGCTTCCCCTTGCCCTGGTGGCCGCCCTGGCCGGCTCAGCTCTCACCCTGGTGGCCCTGGTGATGACCCGCCAGCTGGCCCTGCCCAACCGATCAGCTCCGAAGCCAGCGGTGGTGAAGGCCCCCCCGAAGAAAGCCATGGAGGCCGTGGCTGCCCTCGGCCGGTTGCAGCCTGCAGGAGATATCCGAGTGCTGGCAGCCCCCATCGCCGGAATCGGTGGGAGCCCCAGGCTCACCCATCTGCTGGTGGCGGAGGGGGATCAAGTGCGCCAGGGGCAATTGCTCGCCCGCTTCGACACCGGGCCCACCCTCGAAGCGCAGCAGCAGCTGATCCTCACCCGCCTCTCCAACCTGGCCCGCCGACTGCAGGTGGAGCAGCGGGAGCTCAACCGCTATCGCCAGCTCACGGGGGTGGGGGCCCTCAGTGCCGATGAGCTCGACCGGCGCGAGCAGCAATACCTCCAGCTTCTGGGGGAGTGGCAGGTGGCCCGAGCGGAGCTGGAACAGGTCCGGGCCGACCTGGAGAACACGGCCCTCCGCGCCCCCATGGATGGCACCGTGCTGCGCATCGTGGCCCGTGTCGGGGAACGGCCCGGCGATAAGGGAATCCTGGAGTTGGGAGCCAGTGACCGCATGGAGGCCCTGCTGGAGGTGTATGAGAGTGACATTGATCGGGTGCGGCTCGGCCAGAGCGTCCTGCTCACCAGTGAGAACGGCGGGTTCAAGGGAACCCTGCGGGGGAGGGTGATCCGCATCAGTCCCCAGGTGCGCCAGCGGGAGGTGCTCTCCACCGATCCCAGTGGCGATGTGGATGCCCGGATCGTGGAGGTGCGGGTGGGGCTCGCTCCCGAGGATGTCGCCCGGGTTCGCTCCCTCACGGGCCTCAAGGTGATCGCCCGCCTCCAGCCATGAGCTCCCCCATGCCCTGGCAGGGACGTCGCATTCCCCTGGCCTGGCTGCTGCTCACCCGCCAGCCGGCCCGGCTCGCCGTGGCCCTGGCCGGCATCTGCTTCGCCGGGATCCTGATGTTCATGCAACTTGGGTTTCGCGATGGTCTCTTTGATGCCAGCGTCACCCTCCACAAGCTCTTTGATGCGGATCTGGTGCTGATCAGTCCGCGCACGATGAGTTCCATCGCCATGGCCGGCTTCCCACGCCGGCGGTTGGTGCAGGCCATGGCGGATCCGGAGGTGGCCGGCACCACTCCTGTGCATTGGAACCTGCTCCTCTGGCGCAATCCTGAGAGCCGCGCCACCCGCTCGATCCTCACCGTCGGTTTCGAGCCCGATGATTCTCTGTTTTTGCTCCCGGGGCTGGGGGATCAGGCCCAACTCCTCACCCAGCGGGGCCGGGTGCTCTTCGATGAACGCTCCCGTCCGGAATATGGCCCCATCGTTCGCTGGCTGAAGGAGGGTCGCACGGTGGAAACGGAAGTGGCCGGCAAACGGGTCCGGGTGGCCGGCCTGGTCTCCCTCGGCCCTTCCTTCGGTGCGGACGGCAACATGCTCACGAGCAGCGAGACCTTTCTCCAGCTGATGCCCAACACCCCTCCCGGCAGCATCGAGCTGGGGCTGATCCGCCTGGTCCCCGGGGCTGATGCTGCCGTGGTGGCGGACCGCCTGCGGCGGCAGCTGCCGGACGATGTGGCGATCTACAGCAAGAAAGGCTTTGAAGAGTTTGAAAAGAACTACTGGCGCAGCAGCACCGCCATCGGCTTCATCTTCACCCTCGGAGCCGCCATGGGCTTCGTTGTGGGCTGTGTGATCGTCTATCAGATCCTCTACTCCGATGTCAGTGACCACCTGCCCGAATACGCCACGCTGATGGCCATGGGCTATCCGCTCCGAACGCTCCTGGCCGTGGTGGCCCGGGAGGGGGTGCTGCTCTCCGTCCTGGGGTTCGTGCCGGCCTGGCTGGCGGGCCAGGGGCTCTATGTGCTGGTGCGCAAGGGCACCAACCTGCCCGTTTACATGAGCCCGGACCGGTCCTTGGTGGTGTTGGCGATGATCTTTGCGATGTGTATGGCTTCTGCCCTGCTGGCGATGCGCAAGCTGGCGGATGCCGACCCCGCCGAAATCTTCTAGGGATGGCCGTGCCGAGCCCCACGGTGGAGGTGCAGGGTCTGAGCCATTGGTATGGCCGGGGCACTACCCGTCGCCAGGTGCTGCAGGGAGTGGATCTGGTGATCCAACCCGGCGAGGTGGTGCTGCTCACAGGGCCATCGGGCTGCGGCAAAACCACCCTGCTCACCCTGGTGGGTGCTCTCCGGCAGGTGATGGAGGGGTCTGTGCGGGTGCTGGGTCAGGAACTGAACGGCTGTGGCCGGGGGGAGCGGCAGCGGCTCCGCCGGACCATCGGCATGATCTTTCAGGGGCACAATCTGCTGCGTTGCCTCACGGCTGAACAGAACGTGCAGATGGGTTCAGATCTGCTGCCGGGCCTCTCCTATCGGGCCCGTCGGGATCAGGCTCGGGAGTGGTTGCGCTCGGTCGGTCTGGAGGATCACATGGGCAAGCTTCCCCATGATCTATCGGGCGGCCAGAAGCAACGGGTGGCGATTGCCCGTGCCCTGGCGGCCCAGCCCAGGCTGCTCCTGGCCGATGAACCCACCGCCGCCCTCGATCGCCAGAGTGGCAGAGATGTGGTGCTGCTGCTCCAGGGACTGGCCCGGGAACAGGGATGCGCTGTGTTGATGGTCACCCACGATCCCCGCATCCTGGATGTGGCGGATCGCCTGGTGCAGATGGAGGATGGGCGCCTTTGGAGCCTCGAGCCGGCCCTGGCGGGCTGAGACGGACTCGGTGCCTCTGCCTGCCCAACAGGGTCGTTGGCTAGGGTTGTTGTTTCCCAATCCGTCCGCTGCCCACGCATGGCCAAACGCCGCAATCTCAAGAAGGAAAAGCAGGAGCGCAACCGCGCCTACGCCCGCAAGTTCAAAAAGCGCAAGTTGCGCAATGACGGCCGGGGCGAAGGGGCTGGCAACGGTGTGACGGGCACGGCCAGCAACGGCGGCGCCGCCGACTGAGCCGTCACCCCCGGTGCTCCCCCAGGGAGCTTCTGGCAGGGGGGATCCAGGGGATCCCCCCTTTTCCATGAGGGCTCCAACCATGTTCTTCAGCGTTGTCATCCCCACCTACAACCGCCTGCCGATCCTCCGGAAGTGTCTTCTGGCGCTGGAGGAGCAGGTGCTCGAATCCCCAGTGGATCGCTATGAGGTGGTGGTGGTGGATGACGGCTCCAGCGACGACACGGTGCCGTGGTTGGAGGCCCATGCTGCGGATTTCCCCCATGTGCGCCTCTTCTGCCAGGAGCACGGGGGGCCTGCCCAGGGGCGCAACCGGGGGGTGGAGGAGGCCCATGGGGATGTGATCGTCTTCATCGACAGCGATCTGGTGGTGACCCCCTCCTTTCTTCTGTGCCATGCCAGGGCCCTGGAAACCTCCTGGCAGAAGCGTGGGGATCGGCTCTGCTTCACCTACGGCGCGGTGATCAACACGGCCAATTTCGAGGCGCCCACCAGTGAGCCCCACAAACTCACCGATCTGTCATGGGCCTACTTCGCCACGGGCAACGTGGCGATCGATCGCGAGGTGTTGGAACAGGCGGGGCTCTTTGATACCACCTTCCACCTCTACGGCTGGGAAGATCTGGAGCTGGGGGAACGGCTGCGCCGGCTGGGCGTGGTGCTGGTGCGGGCTCCCGAGGCGGTGGGCTACCACTGGCATCCAGCCCTCACCCTGGAGCAGATTCCTGATCTGATGCGGGTGGAGCGGGAGCGGGCCCGGATGGCTCTGGTGTTTTTCCGTAAACATCCCACCACCCGGGTGCGCACCATCATTCAGTACACGTGGTTTCATCGTCTGCTTTGGGAGTTCCTCACCCTGGGCGGTCTCCTCAATGAACGCAGCCTCAGGCCCCTGCTGGCCTGGTTGCTGCGCCACGGTCAGGCCCGTTGGGGGATGGAACTGTTGCGTCTTCCCCTGAACCGGCTGGGGGTGCGGGAGCTGTTTGCAGAAGCCACGCGGCAGGGTCTGCACTGACCATTTGGTAGGTTGAGGCGTCAACTTCAACTCCGCACACCTGCACGTTTCGGGTGATGGCAGCCTTTCGGCCCATCCCTGGCAGGTGGAGGCCAACCCGAAACCCCAACCCATGGCTGTCGTCACGCTCGCCGAGATGATGGAAGCTGGTGCCCACTTTGGCCACCAGACCCGTCGCTGGAACCCCAAGCTGTCGCGCTACATCTATTGCGCGCGCAACGGGGTGCATATCATTGATTTGGTGCAGACCGCGGTCTGCATGAACAACGCCTACAAATGGGGGCGTCATGCCTCCAGCAGTGGCAAGCGTTTTCTTTTCG
>JBEIRX010000016.1:0-33625 GCA_040375715.1 Aphanothece sp. | reverse complement strand
GCGCCTCTCCCCCAGAACGCAGCGTCAACTCCGCCTCCAGCTCCTCCAGCGACACCAGCTCCTGCACCTGACGGCCCAGCGTGATCTCCTGCTCATGGGTCAACAACGGCACACGGCCGATGTCGCGCAGATAGGAGCGCAGGAGATCACCGGTCTGGGCCTGGGCGGCGGAGGTGTCCAGAAAAATGGAGGGCATCTCGGCGGGTTGCGAAACCTTTGTGTTTCGTAACCATACCACTTTTTTTTGGTGCGATCCCCTGGCGCCGTCACCCAGAATGGGCCGATGGCTCAGCAACGCCTACAGAAGCTCATCGCCGGCTCGGGAGTGTGTTCCCGTCGCCAGGCGGAAATGCTTCTGCGGGAAGGCAAAGTCCAGGTGAACGGCTGCGTGGCCAGGCTCGGCGAACAGGCTGATCCCGCCACTGATCAGATCTGCATTGCCGGAAAGCCTCTGGTTCCACCGCCGACACCGCTGACCCTGTTGCTCCACAAACCGGCCGGAGTGTTATGCACCTGCCGGGATCCCCATGGTCGCCCCACCGTGCTCGATCTGCTGCCTCCACAGTGGCGAATGGAGGCCGGTCTGCATCCGGTGGGCCGGTTGGATGCCGACAGCCGTGGAGCCCTCCTTCTCAGCAACGACGGTGCCCTGACTCTGCATCTAACCCATCCTCGCTATGGCCACCGCAAGACCTACCAGGTGTGGGTGGAGGGTCACCCAAGCCCCGACACCCTGAGGATCTGGAGCCAGGGGGTGCCGCTCCAGGGAGTGGAGAGTGCACCGGTGGACATCCGTCCACTCAGGCATTCGCGCCAGGGCACGCTCCTGGAGCTGGGCATGCGGGAGGGGAAGAACCGACAGATCCGTCGCACCGCCGAACATCTGGGCCACCCCGTACGCGATCTTCTCCGGGTGGCCATTGGCCCTGTGAGCCTGGGTCAACTACCGGAGGGCCAATGGCGGGAGATCGATCCCGCCAGCCTGATGACTGAGGAACGCCGGCACCTGACGTGAACCAACCCTCCCCCCGCACCGGGCCACCCCCCTGGCTGCATTCCCTGAAACCTGCATTTCTGAACAGGACCCCCCCTTCGACCCCACCCGATCCCCTGCGCTCCGCCGGCCAGCTCCTGCGGGAGGCTCGGGAAGCCAAGGGACTCAGCCTGCGGGATCTGGCCCAGCGCACCCGCATCAGCATCGCTGTGCTGGAGGCCCTGGAGGGGGGATGGAAGGACCGCCTTCCTGAAGCCGCCTACCTGCGGGCGATGCTGCCCCTGCTCGAGCAGCAGTTGGAGCTGCCCGCCAAGAGCCTGGAATCGGTTCTGCCCCATGCCGCACGGAGGGAACGTGGAGATCCCAGCCGAGCTGGCTCCCAGGCCGCTCTCTTCTCCCCTGCGAGCCTGCATCTGCTCACGACCTGGCAGAGCGCCTTGGCCTATGGACTCCTGGTGCTCGGGCTGCTCTATGGGGTGAACCTGCAACAACAACGACTGGCAGCCCAGGGGCGGCTGAGCACCAACCCGATCCCCCTGGCGCCAGGCCAGAACAGCCCGCAGACCATGGACGCCCAGCCGTTCCCGGAGGTGCACCCCCTGACGGTGGCCGCCTCGGGGCAGGCCATGGAGCGACTCGCCCGGGAGAGCAAAAGCAGCGCCAGCCCTGACCACAGCCTGGGGCTCCTCACCCTGAGCCTGAGCCAGCCCACCGCCCTCGATCTGCAGAGCCAACGCAGTGGTGACACGCGTCTGGAGGGCCTGGAAGGAGAGGTTTCCCTGCCGGTGCTGCCGCCCTTCGAACTCCGCCTCACTCCTGCCCCCCCCCCGGCGACGGTGCGATGGAAGGGCAGAACCCTTGCCCAGAAACCACTCCCCCCAGGGGAAGCGAACCAGCCCCCAGCGGAGGGCCCCACCGCCGGGGTCTATGGCGTGGCGGCGCCCTGATCCCTCTGGTGGCGATGGGCCATCTCAGCGAAACCCTGCAGGGGGCCTCGCAGCTCCCGCAGTGGACGCTGAAGTCGCCAGGTCCAGTTGCCTTCAACCGTTCCAGGGGTGTTGAAACGAGCCTCGTCCCCCAGCTCAAGAAGGTCCGGCAACGGCACCACAACCAGTTCCGCTGAGGATTTCAGGGCCACCTCCAGCAGCTGCCAGCCCGGCGCATGCACCTCCCCGCCCACCACTGCCGCCACCTGACGGCGGGCACCCTCATCCAGACCACGCCACCAGCCCAGAGTGGTGGCATTGTCATGGGTGCCGGTGTAAACGACCCAGTTGGAACCCTGATAGTTGGCCGGCAGATAGGGATTGCCCGGCTGACCATCAAAGGCGAACTGCAGGATCTTCATGCCAGGCAAGCCGAACCCATCCCGCAGCTGCTCCACCTCCGGAGTGATCACCCCGAGGTCTTCGGCAATGATCGGCAGCCGGCCATCGCTTCTCAGGTGCCCATCTCTCTGGCACTGCTTGCGCAGCAGCGTGAGCAATCGCTCCCCTGGGGAGGGACACCACTGGCCTTCGACCGCAGTGGCGGCCTCCCCTGGCACGCTCCAGTAAGCCTCTAGCGCCCGAAAGTGATCCAGGCGGAGCAGGTCGAAGAGTTCAAGCTGACGCGACAGCCGATGCATCCACCAGCGGAAGCCGGTGAGGCGATGGCGCCACCAGCGGTACACCGGCGTGCCCCAGAGCTGACCCGTGCTGGAAAAGAAATCCGGTGGCACGCCGCTCTGCTCAAGAAGGTGACCCTGCCGATCAAGGGAAAACAGGCCTTGGCGGCTCCAGGCATCCGCGCTGTCGTGGGCCACATAGAAGGGCAGATCACCCACGAGGGTGAGGCCGACACGGCGGGCCTGCTCCTGCAGACGGTTCCACTGCTGCTGCAGGTGCCACTGCAGCAGGCCTTCCTCCAGAACGGCCTGCCGCTGCTCCTTCGCGGCCCTGCGGAGGGCCCCCCTCGAGCGGCGCACCAGCTCCGGGGACCACTCCCACCAGGGGCGGAGGTCGTGGTGCCGGCGCAGGGCCATGAAGAGGCAATGGTCCCGCAGCCAGAACCGCTCCCGATCGCACCAGAGACGAAAGTTCCGCTGCTCCTCCGGCGGCTGTTCAGACCAGCGCTGGGCCAGGGCCTGGCCCAGGGCCTGGGCCCTGGCTGCCGCGAGCTCCGGCTCCAGCCTCTCCTCGCCTCCCCCAGGCACCTCCTGCAGATCACCGGGCTGCAGGGCCCCAGAGGCCACCAGGTCATCCCCGTCGAGCAACCAGGGATTCAGGGCGGACCCACTGGGCGAGCTGTAGGGAGACCCCAGCGAATCGGTGGGGGCCAGGGGCAGGAGCTGCCAGACCCTCACCCCTGCCTGGGCGAGCAGATCAATCCAGGCCCTGGCCTGCCCCCCGAAGGTGCCGCAGGCCGGGGTTCCAGGAAGGGAGGTGGGGTGGAACAACACCCCGGCGGATCGCGGCGTGGCGGATCCGGTCTGGAGGGAGTCCGCAGGGGGATCACTCACGTGGAGGGGAGGCGGTAGCGCGCAATGATGCGTTGGGCAAACGCAGGGATGTGGCGTTCAACCATGGCGCCGTGCTGTCTCTTGAGCCAGAGGGCATTGCGCGTGAAATGGGAGTCGATCGAGAACCGTCCATATTCAAGCCCCTGGGGGCCGAAGCGCTGCACGAACCATCCCACCGCCTCCGCCAGCCAGAGGGGGAGTCGGACGGCCTTGTCATAGGCATCGATCCCCTGCTGCACGGCCTGGCGCCGATCCCCACGACTCAGCACCGGCGCCACATCCAGCTCCGCTTCCACCAGATCCAGCAACCGTTGCCCACGGGGATTGCGCACCGTGAGCCATTGGCGGCCAAAGGAAGCGCCCATGTAACCGACCACCAGATCGGCACCGGCATTGGTGTAATCGAAGCAACTCAGACAACTCGGGGCAAAGACATCTTTCAGCAGCGGCGTATCGAGGCCGAAGAAGGGCACCGTTTCCACCGCACCATCTGCATGGCGGAAATGGATGCGGAAATCCTGCATGAACTCGTAATGCACCACTGTGTCCGGGGATCGGCTGGCACTGTGGAGAAAGGTATTCAGCCCTTCACGGCTGACGTTGTCGACGCAGGGCAAACCCAGTACAAAGAGCTCTTCCAGGGGAAGGGTGGCTTCAATGGTGCGCAGGGCCTGCACCTGGCATCCCACCCCGATCGCCAGGAGCCGTTGGATGCCACTGCCAGGGAGCTGCTCCAGCACCTTGAGATTGGGGGAGAGGGTGGGTTTGTTGACCCGGGCCGCCAGCACCTCCTCAGGACTCCTCGCCAGGATCGGCACCGGTGTGAAGCGGTCTTCCGTGCTCTGCTGCACACACAAAACGGCATCGACCAGCCCCGTTTCCAGGGCACGGACCCCGATCCGGCTGACGATCCCCGTCCACTGGGCACCATCGATGGGGGGTGTTAGACGGGCCGTGAGCATGCGCTGCTGCACACCGAAATAGAGCTCATCCTCATCCTCCAGATCCCTGCTGCGCCCATGGCTCTTCCGCTCAATGGCCTCGAAGTGCTGATCCAGGAAGGCACAGGCCTGGCCCACATAGGCCACCCAGCGGGTGTCACAGAGGCCGCAATCGCTGCAGAGATCGCGGGCCGGCCGGGTGCTTCCGGCCGGCAACGGGCGAGCCCGCTCATGGCCCACGGCTGAAGGGGGAACAATGGAGGTGGCTGAGGGCTCGGCAGCTGTCAACCGGGGCGCGAGGCGGAGGCCATGCTCAACCTATCGGCTCATGCCGCAGCCGGGGGTTGATGGCCCCTTCAGCCAGAGTGGGGGAAGTGATGCCACTTCGGGCACCCATGGCCGAACGACGGGACCGTCGCTCCCCCCTGACCCTTTCAGACCCGCGAACCGCGCTCCGGCGGCTGCCGATCCACCACCTGTCCTGGGCGCGGCTGGGACTCGGGGCCCTGGCCCTGGCAGGCGCGACGGCAGGGGCCACGCTGCTGGGAGTGATCTGGCCCAAGCCCGACCGTTCGGCCCATCTCCGTGAAGAGATCACCCCGGAGAAACTGGCGCCGAAACCGAACCAGGCTGTGACCGTGCTGGTGATTGGGACGGATGCGGACACAGCAGGAGCCAGCAGCAACGGAGCCGCACCCCCCGGGCCCGCCAATGGCGACACCGTGCTGCTGGTGCGGGTGAACCCCAAGGGGCCGGTGCAGGTGCTTCAGCTCCCCTCGGAACTAGCCCTCAACTTGCCGGGTCGCCAGACCCCAACAGCCCTGGGTGCGCTGTATCGCCAGGGGGGGGTAGCGCTGACCGCCGAGACCCTGCAGGAATTGCTGAACCTTGGGCCCAAGGAACCGGAGCGGTTTGTGGTGGTTCCCCGCAAAGCCCTCCGGGATCTGGTGAATGCCGTGGGTGGGGTGGAGGTGAGCCCACCGCGCAGGCTGAAATATCAGGACAAGGCCCTGAAGTACACCATTGATCTGCCCAGCGGCCTGCAGCGTCTCTCGGGAGAAAAAGTGGAGCAGCTCGTCCGCTTTCGCGACAAATGGCTGGGTGAAGCGGGCAGAAGGGCCAACCAGCAACTCGTGATGGGGGCTCTGCAGACCCAGATCAGTGGATCGGGCCAGCTCGCCCAGCTCCCTGGGGTGATCTCCTCCTGGAAGGATCAGGTGGAGACCAACTTGAGCGAGCAGGAGATGCTGAGCCTCCTGGCCGCTGGACTGGACAGCCCGCAACCGATCCAGTTCCGAAGCCTGCCCCTCAGACCTGCGAGCCAGGAGTTCCCTGAGCTGCGGCAGCTGGATCCAACAGCCTCCAAGCCTCTGTGGCCTCTGCCGTAGGAATGTCAAGACAGGCCCAGCGCCTCCGCAGGAGGTCCACAAGCTGGGACGCCGAGTTGGCGCCATCGATGGCCGGATGCTTCAGGCAGCCCAGCCAGGGCAGACCATCCCTCCGGCGCATCTCAGGAACCCAGGGGCCACCCCACTGGAGGAGGCCCAGCAGGGGCACCTGCCACTGGCGCAGCAGGGCGGTGGTGGAGGCCGCCGCGCCGCTCGAGAGCTGCTGGGCGTCGATGATCAGCAGGGTGGGCTGCCGCCACGCCCCGAGGGCTTCGGCCCAAGTGCCGCCATCAGAGAGCGCCTGGCCTGGATCCAGCGGGAGACTGGCCAGCCGGCCCCCCGCTGCAGCCTGCAGCTCGCGCATCTGCTGATGGGGAGCCTGCGGATCGGTGATGGGGTGATGGCTCAGGCCAAGCGTTCCCGCCAGGCAGCGGGCCGCCGCCCCCGTTGGCCCATCGGGCGCGAAGGAGGCCTCCAGGCCGGATCCCACCACCATCCAGGCCGGCTGCGACAAGCATTGGTGGTTGGAGGTGCGGAGCACTGCGGGGCACGCTTCTACGATCTACTCTGCCGCGTGCAGCCCGCCCGCCGTGACCACCTTCTCCCCCACCGAACGGCTGGAATCCAGCGGCACCCACCTGCACGGCACGCACGACACGCGGCGCCTGCGGCTTTTCAGCGGCAACTCCAATCCGGAGCTGGCCAGAGAGATCGGAGCCTATCTGGGCATCCCGGATGGCCCCAGGGTGATCAAGCGTTTCGCGGATGGTGAATTTTATATCCAGATTCAGGAATCGATCCGGGGCTGCGATGTCTTTCTTATCCAACCAACCTGCGCCCCGGTGAATGATCACCTGATGGAGCTGTTGATCATGGTGGATGCCTGTCGCCGAGCCTCTGCCAGGCAAATCACAGCCGTCGTTCCCTACTACGGCTATGCCAGGGCTGATCGAAAAACTGCGGGCAGGGAATCGATCACAGCAAAGCTGGTGGCCAATCTTCTGGTGAAATCCGGGGTGGACAGGGTGCTGGCCATGGATCTCCATTCCTCCCAGATCCAGGGATACTTTGATATCCCCTGTGACCACATCTACGGCTCACCCGTGTTGGTGGATTATCTGAGCACCCTTCAGCTGGATCAGGTCGTTGTCGTCTCCCCGGATGTTGGCGGTGTGGCCAGAGCCAGAGCCTTTGCCAAGCAAATGAAGGATGCCCCTCTGGCCATCATCGACAAGCGCCGCTCGGAACACAATGTGGCTGAAAGTCTCACCGTCATCGGTGATGTGGCCGGCAAAACCGCCGTGTTGATTGACGACATGATCGACACCGGCGGCACCATCTGTCAGGGGGCCAAGCTCCTCCGCAGAAAGGGAGCCTCCCGGGTGCTCTGCTGCGCCACCCATGCGGTGTTTTCACCGCCAGCGCTTGAGCGCCTGTCGGAGCCTGGGTTGTTTGAAGAGGTTGTGGTGACCAACAGCATTCCTGTCCCCCCTGATCGGCGCTTCAAGCAACTGCAGGTGCTCTCCGTCGCCAACATGCTGGGGGAGGCGATCTGGCGGATCCACGAGGAAAGCTCCGTGAGCTCAATGTTTCGCTGAGCTGGCGCATGACCCTTTCGCACCGCCGGGCTGTTCCCCCGTCCGGAAGGACCAGCCGCTTCTCCTTCAAGCGCTGCCTGTGCGTTGTGCTGGCTGGTGTGCCCGTGCTGGCTGGGGGAGCGATCTTTGGGCCCGGGCTCCCCGTGATGGCCCAGCGGGCCCAACTGCCCAAGCCCATGGGGAAACGGGTGG
This sequence comes from Aphanothece sp., assembly GCA_040375715.1. Taxonomy (GTDB): domain Bacteria; phylum Cyanobacteriota; class Cyanobacteriia; order PCC-6307; family Cyanobiaceae; genus Cyanobium. The sequence continues at coordinate 26,012 of JBEIRX010000016.1, read as the reverse complement.
GGGTATGGCTCACCAACAGTCCCAGCCCGTTGTATTACGACGCCGCACGGATGGACCGGGCTGTGCAGGAGCTGGCCGAGGCTGGGTTCAACACCCTCTATCCCAATGTCTGGAGCCGGGGCACCACCTTTCACAGCAGCCGCTATGCCCCCATGGAACCGGCGCTGGCCCAGGTGAATCCGCAGCTGGATCCGATCTGTCGGCTCACCAGAGCGGCCCAGAGCCGACGCATGCAGGTGGTGCCATGGTTTGAATACGGCCTGATGGAGCCTGCTGATGCCGCCGTTGTGCAGGCCAATCCGGATTGGCTGCTGCGGCGGGCTGATGGCAGTGCGCTCTACGCCATGCACGGGGCAAATCTGCGCACCTCCCCGCTCAAGGATCTGCGGGTCTGGCTCAATCCAGCCCACCCCAAGGTGCGCGAGCGGTTCATCGGGTTGATCGCGGAAATCGTGCAGCGCTGCGGCGTGGATGGCATCCAGCTGGATGATCACTTCGCCTGGCCCGTGGATCTGGGCTACGACGACACCACAAGGGCCCTCTATCGCTCCCAGACGGGGCGAGAACCACCGAACGACCCCACCGATCGCTATTGGATGCGCTGGAGGCGCCAACAACTCACCAGCCTTCTGCGGGATCTGCGCACCCGCATTCAGCAGGTGTCGGGGGCCAGGCGGCTGGTGATCAGCCTCTCCCCTGGCCCCTTCCGCTTTGCCTACAACCAATGGCTCCAGGACTGGGAGCTCTGGGCCCTGGGGGGGTTGATCGATGATCTGGTGGTGCAGAACTACGCCTACTCGGTGAAGGGGTTCGCCAAGGATCTGGACCAGCCCGCCCTGATCAAGGCCAGGAGCTGGGGCATCCCTGTGGAGATCGGGATCCTTGCCGGCTTTGGTGGACGCACCACGGACATGGCCACCCTCGGCCGCAAGGTGGATCTCTCTGTGCGGCGCGGCCACGGCGTGATCTACTTCTTCTGGGAAGGGCTTTGGGGTCAGTTTTCCGGTGCAGAGGGGGCTGCCTATCGCCAGGCCCTGTTCCGCCAGCTCCATGAGGACGCCCTTGGACGCGGTGGGGTGCGCTCCAATTTCGGCGTTCGGACTCCCGCCACCGTGTCGCCGCTCCCCGTGCCCCTGACCCGTCCTGGCCAGCGACCGCGCAGGCCGCCTCCGCCTCCTCCCCCTCTGCCGATCCTGCGGCCCCCTGTCATGGACTGAGCCGGCTCTCAGGGAGCCAGGCGGCCGAGCTCCCAGCCCTTCACCAGCCGATAGACGACCGGCACCACAAACAGGCTGAGAAGAGTGGCCACAAAGAGGCCACTGAACACCACCGTGCCGATGCTGATGCGGCTGGCGGCCCCGGCCCCCCTGGCCAGGAGGAGAGGAAGGAAGCCCACCAGGGAGGAGATGGCCGTCAGGAGAATGGGGCGCAGGCGGGCCACGGCAGCCCCATGGATGGCCTCCCCGAGGGGCAGGCCCTGCCGCAGGCGCTGGTTGGCGAATTCCACGATCAGGATGCCGTTCTTGGCGGCCAGGCTCACCAGCACCAGCAAGCCCATCTGGCCATAGACATCCAGGGGCAACCCCCGCAACGCCAGGCCCAGCACAGCGCCAAGAAGCGCCAGAGGAACGGTGACCAGAATGATCACAGGATCCAGAACGTTCTCATAGAGGGCCGCCAGCACCAGGCCCATCACCAAGATGCCCAGAACAAAGGCCCTGGCATTTCCCCCACTGGACCGGTCTTCCTCCCGGGCCAGGCCAACCCACTCCAGGGCCAGGGCATCGTTGCCACGGCCGCGCTGGAGGTCTTGCAGCAACCCCATGGCCTGGCCCGTGCTCACTCCGGGGCGAGGAAGCGCCTGCACAGGAATCGAACGCAGCAGGCGGGAATGCTGAATCGTGGTGGGCCCGGCACTGCTCTCCACCCTCACCAGCTGGGTCAGGGGAATCAGGCGCCCATCACGGGCCGGAACCCGCAGGGCCAGCACATCATCCACCCCCTGCCGGGCTGCGCCATCGAGCTGCACGATCACCCGCCGCACCTGCCCGTCTTCAAAGCTGTCATTCACGTAATCACTGCCAAAGCCAGCCCCCAGAAGATCCACCACATCCGCCAGATCCACCCCAAGGGACGCCATCTGGAGACGATCGGGGGTTAGCCGCAGCAACGGTGCGCCGGCGGAGAAGCGTGTGGACACCCGCTCAAAGGCCGGCCGGCCCCCCAGCGTGAGGGCCTGGGCCTCCCGCAGGAACGCCCGCACCTCCTGCTCGAACGCCTCGAGGGAGAGCTGGCCATTGCTGGTATCCAGCAGGTCGAGCTGCAGGCCCCCTTCCGATCCGAATCCCCGCACAGAGGGGGCCTCACTGATCTGCACCACCGCTCCCCGCACCTGGCGACGCAGGGCGTCCTTGATCCGTTCAGCAACGGCGGCGGTGCTCTGCTCAGCGCCGGGCCGATCCCGGATGGGGATCAGACGGAGGAACATCTGGCCCTTGTTGGGACTGCTGTCATCAAAGGAGCGGCCGGCGAAGAAGTTGCCGCTGGCCATCAGGGGTTCCTTGCGCACCACCTGCCGCACCCGCTCCAGCACCGCCTGGGTGCGCACCAGGGCCGAGCCTTCCGGCAGCACCACCACCCCCCTGAGTTGGCCCGTATCTTCCTGGGGGATGAAGGCCGTGGGTCTGCTGCGCACGACCCAGGCGGTGAGCAGCAGACCCACCAGCAACAGGGCCAGCACGGCGCGCCGATGGGCCAGGGCCCGGTCCAGCAGACGGCCGTAGGGGGCCTCCAGGGCTTCCAGCCAGAGCCGGGGTGGATCGATCCAGCGCTTCAACCAGGCCGGCTCGCGCTGATCCGCATGGAGCAGCCGACTGGCAGCCACCGGGGTGAAGGTGAGGGCATTGATCGTGGAGAAGCCGATGGCTGCGCTGATGGCCAGGGCGATGGGGGCATAGAGACGCCCGAGGCTCCCTTCCAGCCCCAGCACCGGGAGGAACACCACCACCAGCACCAGGGAGGTGGCCACCACGGCACTGCCGAGCTCCGCCATGGCTTCCCGTGCGGCCTGGAGGGCTGGAACGCCCCCTTCCAGCCGGCGGCCGATGTCTTCGCTCACCACGATGGCGTCATCCACCACCAGGCCGGAAGCCAGCACCATCCCAAACAGGGAGAGGGTATTGATCGACATGCCGGTGAGGCGCAGCACCGTGAGCGAACCGATCAGCGCCACCGGCACCGCGGCGGCCGTGATCAGGGCGAGGCGGCTGTTGCCAAGACCCAGCAGCAACACCACAAACACCAACAGCACCGAATCCCGCAAGGCCTCCACGGCGCCATCGATGCTGGTGCGCACGGTTTCGGCCTCATCCACGATCACCTGCATCTCCACTCCAGGCGGGAACTGGGGCGTGATCTCCTCCAGAGCCTGCTGCACCTCGCGCCGCACATCCAGCGCATTGCTGCCATCCCGTTGGTACACCGCCACCGAAACCGTGCGCAGCCCCGCCAGGTTTGTGGCGGAGGATTCGTAGCTTTCGCTGCCCAAGCTCACCCGGCCCACATCCTTGAGGAGGGTGACTCCTCCCTCCGCGCTGCGACCCACCACCAGCCCCTCAAACTCCTGCACCGAGCGCAGGCGACCCTCCATCCGGAGCGGAAGCACCATCACCTGATCAGCCGGGGTGGGGGCATCCCCCACCTGCCCTAGGGCCGCCAGCACGTTCTGCTGCTCCAGAGCCTGGCGGATCTGAGCGATGGTGAGGTTGCGCTGCTCCAGCCGGGCCGGATCCAACCAGAGGCGAAAGGCCAGGGGACTTCCCCCGAAAAAGCCCACATCCCCGACCCCAGGTACCCGCCGCAGCCGATCCCGCACCACCTGATCCACCCAGCCGTTGAGGAAGGTGTCGCGGTAGGTGAGCGGATCGGCGCTGAAGCTCAGCACGAGGAGCAGGTCATCGGAGCTGCGCTGCACCTGCACGCCGAAACGGGCAACCTGGGACGGCAACTGGCGGGCCACCACCGTGGCCTGGTTCTGGGTGTTGATCTGGTTGAGCTCAGGATTGCCCCCGCTGAACACCAGGGAGATGGAGCTGCCATTGGCCGAACTGGTGGAGCGGATCGAATCCAGCCGCTCCAGCCCGTTGAACTGCTTCTCCAGCAAGTTGGTCACCCCCTGCTCCACGGCCTCGGGCCCGGCCCCTGGGTAGCTGGCCCGCACCGTGACGCGGCTGTTGGCGATGGGGGGCAGGTTTTCCACCTGCAGCACTGGCAGGCTCACAAGGCCCGCCAGGAGAATCAGCAGGCTCAGCACCATGGTGAGCACTGGACGCCGCAGGAAGGGATCCGCGATGGAACGCAAAGCCATGCCTCAGATCAGGAGGCTCTGGAGGCTTCACCCCGCCCCAGGGAGGAGGCCTGCTCCGAGCTCAGGCGACCGGCCTGGAGCAGCACCTCGGTGATGCGCGCGATATCCAGCACGGCATGCAGCTGATAGCCGGCGGTCTGGAGCCGTTGGCGACCGCTGGAGCCCCCGTGATCCACGCCATGGTCGATGAACACCACCACATCAGACACCCGCAGGCCCGAACTCTCCAGCTTGGCGATTCCCTCCAGCACACTGCCGCCGCTGATGAGAATGTCATCCACCACCACAACCGTTTCCCCTTCCTGAAAGTCGCCCTCAATCAGCCGTCTTGCTCCATGGGCCTTCACCTCCTTGCGCGGATAGATCAGAGGCTTGTGAAGTTGCAGCGAGAGCCCAGTTGCCGTGGGTAGAGAGCCATAGGGAATGCCGGCAATGCGCTCAAACTGCAAGCCCTCAAGGCATACCGCGTAAGCATGAAGAACGCGATGGAAAAGATTGGGATCTGAAATAATCTGCCGGAGATCAATATAATAATTGAAGACAGCTCCAGAGGCCTGCGTGTATTCACCGAACAGCAGACAGCCGAGATCAAAGAGATCAATCACCAATTGATCCATCGGCTCGGTCGCCTTTGCCTCCGGCAGCCAGAGGCTGCAACGATCCGCCGACTTCTGCTTCAGGCGTGTCAGGCGCTGGGCCTGGATGCGCTCCTTCAGCTGGGCCGCCCGCTCAGCCATGTCGTCCTCCACCAGCAAATTCTGGGGGAGGGGAAGGAGCAACCCATCGGCTGAATCGGTGAGCCCGGCCTCCAGGAGGGCATTCAGCCGATCCTCCTCCGCCCAGAGGCTGCGCAGGATCAGGAACCGCTCCGGCGCCTCAGCCCGCACGCGGGCCAGGATGGCCGGATCGCTGGTGCCCACCTCCAGCAGGAGCTGATCGGGCGTGGCCCAGCGCTGGGCCTCCCGCACGATCCGCAGATAGAGCGGATCGGCCTCACTGGGGTGATGCTGCAATTCGCGGGCAGCCGGATTGGAGCTGTGGCAGGTCACCACCACTGCCTTTTCGGGGTAGAGCAGGAAGGGAGCGGCGATGTCTTGTCCAGGCAGGGGCGAAAGGGTGACCGCATCCGCCCCCAGATCCCGGAAGAGGTAATGGGCCAGGGCCGAGGAACTGTTCAGATCCCCATGCTTGGCATCCACGATCAGGGGCGTCTGCAAGGGCACCAGCTCCCGCACCTCCCGCAACAGCTCCAGCCCAATAGGCCCCAGGGATTGGTAAAAACCCAGACTGGGCTTGTAGGCACAGACATGGGAACCGGTGGCTTCGATCACCGCCTTGATCCAGTGGCGCGCCTGGGAGAGAAAGGAACGGCCTGCCATGCCTCGGCGCAACGCCCAGCTTTGGAGCATTTCTGGATTGGGATCCAGACCCGTCACCAGAAGCGACTGCCGCTCGGCGATGGCATCGGTGAGCTGGAGGAAGAAGCTCATCGTGCTCCGGTCGTCAGATGGCCCATTCTCTGTTGCTGCCGGATTGTCAAGGGGTTGTCAGACGGAACTGTGGGTCCTGCGTGCCTACTTGGGACGAATGCTGGGGTAGTGGGCCTTCCAATGATGCTGCTCCAGGCACTGCATCGCTTCCTCCCGGGTGGAAGCCCTGGTGGCCAGTCCCTCCTGCACGGCGGCCAGCGCCACCGCAGCGGCCACCCGGGCCGAAACCTGGCGCACCTGGTCAAGGGCGGGCATCAGCGGCGCATTCGAATCGTGGCTGGCGGGGATCTGGTCGGCAAGGGCCTCGATCGAGGCATCGATCATCGCCTCACTCACCTGGCTGGCCCCCACAGCCATTGCGGCAAACCCCAGGCCGGGGAAGACAAAGCAGTTGTTGCACTGCCCGATCACCCGCTCCTGCCCAGCGATGCGCACCGGCGCGAAGGGGCTCCCCGTGGCCACCAGCGCTCGACCCTCACTCCAGCGCAGCAGATGTTCCGGCGTGACTTCCGCCAGGGGAGTGGGGTTGGAGAGGGGCAGCACGATCGGCCGGGCCGTTCCCCTGCAGAGGGCCTCCACCACGGCCTGATCAAAGGCTCCGGCACAGGTGGAGGTGCCGATGAGCACCCCAGGCTGCAGTGCCTCGATCACCGCCAGCAAACCGATCCTCCCGTCCGCCTCGGTGGAGAGATGCCGCACCTGCTCCGCCCGCTTCACGTAGGGCGCCACGGCCTCGCTCCAGCGGGTCAGGCCGTCGTGCACCAGGCCATCCCGATCCAGCAGCCACAGCCGATCCGCTGCCTCCTGGGGGGAGAGACCCTGCCGCTGCAGGAGTCGGTGCAGGCGCTCAGCGATGCCGCAACCGGCGCTGCCCGCACCGAAGATCACGATGCGCTGGTCCGCCAGGCGTTGCCCGAGGCCCCGCAGGGCCGCCAGCACCGCGGCGGAGGCCACCCCGCTCGTGCCCTGGATGTCGTCGTTGAAGCTGGGCAGGATCCTGCGGTAGCGATCCAGCACCCGTCGGGCATTGCCCGCACCGAAGTCTTCCCAGTGCACCAGGGCCTGGGGACAGACCTGCCGGACCGCTGCGATGAAGGCATCCAGGAAGGCGTCATAGGCCGCACCGCTCAGGCGGGGCTGCTTCCATCCGGGGTAGTGGGGGTTCTCCCGGAGATCGGTCCGATCTGTACCCACATCCAGCATCACCGGCAGGGCACGGCCTGGGTGAAGTCCCGCACACAAGGTGTACACGGCAATTTTTCCCAGACAGATCTCGATGCCTCCCACGCCCTGATCACCGATGCCCAGGATCCCCTGGGCATCGGTGATCAGGAGCAGTTCCGGAGGGCCGAAACTCTCGCAGGCCTGGCGCAGCAGCTCAGGGAGCCGCTCCTGATCGGGTGCCGCCAGATACACCCCCTGGGAGGGACTGCGATAAGACTGGCTGAACTGCTGAATCGCCTTGCCCACCGTGGGGGTGTAGACGATCGGCAGGGCCGACTCGATGTGCTCGGCCAGGAAGCGATGGAAGAGGGTGAGGTTGCGCTCGCGAAGACCCTGCAGATAGGCGAAGCGTTCCAGATCGCTGCCCATGGCCTCGAACGCCAGCCAGCAGCGCTCCACCTGCCGCTCAATGGTTTCCTCCTGCCAGGGCAGCAGGGCTTCCAATTCAAGGGCCCGCCGCTCCTGGCGGGTGAAGGCCGTGCCCTTGTTGAGCAGGGGATCCTTCAGCAGCTCCGCTCCGCGCAGGGCGGTGACCAGGGTGGGAACAGCCACGGCACGAATGGACATCAGATCCCAGTCTCCCAACCCGTGGGCCTATGCCCTGGTTGGAGCGAGCCTGGAGGGGGAGTCGAGCCGCCAGGGCAACAGCTGACCCGCATGGAACGGCACCAGCTCGATCGCCCGGCCCGCGGCATCGTTGAGATGCAGGCGCAGCGGCACGGTGTGGGACTGACGCTGAAGGGAGATCCTCTCCTCATTGGGAGGAAGCCCGTAGAACCGGGGGCCATGGAGGGAGGCAAAGGCCTCCAGCCGATCCAGGGCACCCTCCTGCTCAAAGGCCAGGGCATAGCTCTCCAGGGCTGTTGGCGCATTGAAGATGCCGGCGCAGCCGCAGGAGGCTTCCTTGGCGGAGCGGACATGGGGGGCGGAATCGGTGCCCAGGAAGAAGCAGGGCTCCCCTGACGTGGCGGCCTGCCGCAGCGCCAGGCGGTGCTTCTCCCGCTTGGCCACGGGAAGGCAGAAGAAATCAGGCCTCAACCCTCCATCAAACATGGCATTGCGGTTGATGTGCAGATGATGGGGCGTGATCGTGGCTGCCAGCTGAGGGGCCGATGCCCGAACGAAAGCCACGGCTTCGGCCGTGGTGATGTGCTCGAACACCACCTTCAAGCCTGGGAACTGCCTGAGCAGGGGCTGGAGATGGCGCTCAATGAACACCGCCTCCCGATCAAAGACATCCACCCCATGGTCGGTGACCTCCCCATGGATGAGGAGGGGCATGCCGTTGGCTTCCATGGTCTCCAGCACCCTGGCCAGGGACGCCAGATCCTGCACCCCTGCCGCCGCATTGGTGGTGGCATGGGCTGGATAGAGCTTGCAGGCGGCGAACACCTGCTGGGCAAAGCCCCGGGCGATCTCCTGGGGATCACTTGCATCGGTGAGGTAGCAGGTGAGCAGCGGGGTGAAACCGCTGTGATCCGGCAGGGCCGAAAAAATGCGCTCCCGGTAGGCCCGTGCCGCCTCCACCGTGGTGATGGGCGGCGAGAGATTCGGCATCACGATGGCCCGGGCGAACACCCGGGCCGTGGCCCCCACCACGGCCTGCAGCATGGGGCCATCCCGCAGGTGCACATGCCAGTCATCTGGGCGCCGCAGCTCCAGGCTCTGGGGGGGCTTGGCGGCCATGCTCAGGGAGCCGCTGCGGCGGAAATGCGCTGCAGATAGGCCACGGTGACATCATCCGGATCGGTCTGCAGATAGAGGTAGCCGGATCCATCGGCCAGAACGATGGCGCGATAGTTGTAGGTGCGTTCCAGGGAATCCTTTTGCTGGATGGTGGCCAGGCAATCGGGCTGCACCTCGATCGATCCCCGGTAGGTGGCTTCCTCCACCGTGGGCCCATAACTGGAGATCGCCAGGCCCTTCACCTGACCCGCCAGCCACTGCTCCCGTTGCACCACGGCATTGGCCTGCCATTGCTGGCCGCGCCAATCGCGCCCCTGCTGCTGGCTGAGCACCACCCCATCCAGCAGGGCCGCGCTGCAGCGTTGCTCCGGCTGGTCAAACCAGCGGGAGACCATCAGCACATCCGGCAGGACCCCCAGGGAAAAGCGGGGCCGCCCCTGGGGGTCCAGCACGACCTGGCTGGTGCTCATGGTGTTGAGATAGGTGCGCTCGATCGCCACCCGGCAGTTGCTGATCGGGCGGAACCGGCCGGTATAGGTCGACTCCCGATAGGTCCGCCCCCGGCGCTCTAGGCGCACACCCTGGAGGCTGCCATCGGGTTTCCAGGTTTCCAGAAGCAGCCGCGCCAGGGGCTCGCCCTTGAGTTCCCCTTCTCCCATCACGGCATAGCGGCCAGGACGGGGGGCGCTGCAGGTGCCCTCGGCAGGGTTGGCCGTGGCCTGGAGTGGCAGCAGGCTCAGCCCTAGACCGCCCAGAGCCAGCAGAAGCGAAAGCCCGAGAGGGCGGGGCTGACGGCGCCGCGGATCAGGGGAGAGTGTGGAGAACTTGGGAGAATGCGTCACAGGGGAAAAAGCTCAGCCAGACAAAGCCAGTGCTGAGCTTGCCATGGTCAGAACACCTCCAGGCCCTGCAGCACAGGCTCTGTGATCGACGGGTCCTGCTGGCGGCGCCTGGATTCCCCGCACCGGGCGGGGGTGGGGAAGATCTTGCCGGGGTTGGCCAGGCCCTTTGGATCGAAGGCTTGACGCACCAATTGCATCGTGGCCAGATCCTCGGCGCTGAACATCCGATCCAGGTAGCAGCGCTTGTCGTTGCCCACCCCGTGTTCGCCGGTGATGCTGCCGCCGGCCTCCAGGCAGAGCGCAAGAATGTCGGCGCCGAGGGCCTGCACCCGCTCCGTGACCCCCTCCTCCTGGGCGCGATAGAGGATCAGGGGGTGCAGGTTGCCATCCCCTGCGTGAAACACATTGGCCACCGGGAGGTTGTAGCGCCGGCTGAGCTGTTCGATGGCCCCGAGCACCTGGGGCAGGGCACTGCGGGGCACCACCCCATCCTGCACGTAGTAGGTGGGAGTGATCCGACCCACCGCCGCGAAGGCCGATTTTCGGCCCTTCCAGAGCAGGGCCCGGTCCTCTGGATCACTGGCACGGCGGATCGTGCGCGCTCCTGCTTCCCGGCAGAGGCCATCGGCGATCTCCACGGCGGCGGCCACCTCCTGTTCCTGGCCATCCAGCTCGATCAGCAGCACCGCCACGGCATCTTCTGGATATTCCTTGCGCCCGAAGAGATCGTTCACCGCATTCAGGGTGAAGTTGTCCATGATTTCCATGCCCGCAGGTTGCACGCCCGCCGCCGTGACCAGCCGCACCGCCTCCCCCGCCCGCTCCATGCTGGTGAAATCCGCCAGCAGCACGGCCACGCTCTGGGGCGCACGCAGCAGCCGGAGAGTGATGGCGGTGGCGATGCCAAGGGTTCCTTCGCTGCCGATGAACACCCCCCGCAGGTCCAGTTCCGGCGTCTCGGCCAGGCCGCTGCCCAGGTGGGTGAGGGTGCCGTCCGGCAGCACCACCTCCATCTCCAGCACATGGTTGCTGGTGACGCCGTATTTCAGGCAATGCACCCCACCGGAATTTTCCGCCACATTGCCGCCGATGCTGCACACCACCTGGCTGGAGGGATCGGGGGCGTAGTAGAAGCCCGCACCCGTCACGGCCCGGGTGACCCAACTGTTGATCACCCCGGGCTGCACGGTGATGCGTCGGTTGGCGAGATCCAAATCCAGGACCGAACGCATCCGGCTGGTGGCGATCACCAGGGCGGGCTGCTCGCTCACGGCGCCTCCAGAGAGGCCCGTGCCGCTCCCCCGCGCCACGAAGGGCACGCCCTCGCGGTGACAGAGGCCCACCAGGGCCATCACCTGGGCGGTGGTTTCCGGAAGCACCACCAGGGGCGGTTGCCAGCGGTGCAGGGTCAGGCCGTCGCTGTCATAGGCGAGCAGCTCCTGTCTGGCGGCCACCACGGCCCGGTGGGGAAGAATCTCCCGGCAGGCTGCCGCGAGCCGCTGCCAATCCAGCGTGGATGTAGCGCCCTGCCCAGGGGTCGTCATGCGTTCACCTCCGAAACCAGACCCTACCTCCAGGAGCCAGGGGATTCCAGGGGCGGCGATGGGCACCCAGCACATTCCGAGTCCTTAACGAGGCGTGGAGCAATGGTCCGATCGCGCCGCGGGTGCGTAAGGATGGGCGACGCCCATGGCCCCGAGCGGGCCTGAACCCTCCCTCTGCGGATCCAGCCTTGACTTCGGCTCCCGTTTCGGGCAACGCGGCCCACGCATTGCCCACAACCCCCCACAACACCACCCGTTCCCAGGAGATCTTCACCGCTGCCCAGCACCTGATGCCAGGTGGGGTGAACTCCCCGGTGCGGGCGTTCAAATCGGTGGGGGGGCAACCCATCGTGTTTGACCGGGTGAAGGGTGCCTATGCCTGGGATGTGGATGGCAATCGCTACATCGATTACATCGGCAGCTGGGGGCCGGCGATCTGCGGCCATGCCCACCCCGAGGTGATCGCTGCCCTCCACGAGGCACTGGAGAAGGGCACCAGCTTCGGAGCCCCCTGCGAACTGGAAAATCAGCTGGCCCAGCTGGTGATTGATGCCGTGCCATCGGTGGAGATGGTGCGCTTCGTGAACAGTGGCACCGAGGCCTGCATGGCGGTGCTTCGCCTGATGCGGGCCTTCACGGGGCGGGAAAAGGTGATCAAGTTCGAGGGTTGCTACCACGGCCACGCTGACATGTTTCTGGTGAAGGCCGGCTCGGGGGTGGCCACCCTCGGCCTGCCGGATTCACCAGGCGTGCCCCGCAGCGTCACCGCCAGCACCCTCACGGCCCCCTACAACTGTCTGGAATCGGTGAAGGCCCTCTTTGCGGAGCATCCCGGGGAGATCGCCGGGGTGATCCTCGAGCCGGTGGTGGGCAACGCGGGGTTCATCACCCCAGAGCCTGGATTTCTCGAGGGCCTGCGGGAACTCACCAGTGAGCACGGCTCCCTGCTGGTGTTCGATGAGGTGATGACCGGCTTCCGCATCAGCTATGGCGGAGCCCAGGCCAGGTTCGGGATCACGCCCGATCTCACCACCCTGGGCAAGGTGATCGGCGGTGGATTGCCCGTGGGCGCCTATGGCGGCCGGGCCGACATCATGGCGATGGTGGCACCGGCAGGGCCGATGTATCAGGCCGGCACCCTCAGCGGCAACCCCTTGGCGATGACCGCAGGCATCAAGACCCTCGAGCTTCTGAAACAACCCGGCACCTATGAACGGCTGGAGACCATCACCCAGTGCCTCAGCAGCGGCGTGCAGGAGGCCGCTCGCAGTGCGGGGATTCCCATCTGCGGCGGGGCCATCAGCGCCATGTTCGGCTTCTTCCTCTGCCATGGCCCCGTGCGCAACTTCGAGGAGGCCAAGGCCACCGATACGGCCCGTTTCGCCAAGCTGCATCGGGCCATGCTGGAGCGAGGCGTCTACCTAGCCCCCAGTTCCTTCGAGGCGGGCTTCACCTCCCTGGCCCATTCCGACGCCGACATTGACGCCACCATCGCGGCCTTCCGGGACAGCTTCGCAGCGATCGCCTGATCGCCCCTGAGGGCCCCCCCCTCTCCATGCGCTCCCCCTCCTCCTGTCTTGAGCGCCGCCACAGGGTGTGGTGCGGTTGTCCGCAGCCCTGGCCCTGGGGATCGGGGTGCTGGCCTGGGCTGGCCGCTCAGCGGACCTAACCCACCAGCCCCTCGCCGGCAGCGGCACCCCCTCTCCCCTGCCGATCGGAGCCGTGCTGGCGCTCACGCTGCGGGCGATCTCCCGCGGCGCGCACCCCGGCCCACCGCACCCTGCGCCTGGGCATCGGCCACTGCCCGGAAGGGCGGTGGAACTGCTGGGCAATCCACCCCTGCGGGCGGCCTACCTGGGCACGGCCTAAACAGGCGCTGGCGGCCACGGGGATCCGGCCAGATGGTCCCAATGTCCCAATGGCTACCGGCAGGGCCAGGTGCAGCGCATAAGTTCAGAAGTCATCCGCAGGCCAGCTCCGGCCATGGAACGCTTCTTTCTCGAACTTGACCCGCCCATCGAGGCGATGCGCACCTGGCCCCATGTGGTGATCGTGGGCGGGGGGTTCGCCGGGCTGAAGGCCTGCCATGCTCTGGCGCGCCAGCCGGTGCGGGTCACCCTGATCGACAAGCGCAATTTCAACCTCTTCCAGCCCCTGCTATATCAGGTGGCTTCCGGGCTGGTGTCCGAAGCGGATGTGGCCTCCCCCCTGCGCCAGATGGTGGGCCAGGCCCCCAACATCCAGATCCTGCTGGGGGAAGTGGTCGACATCGACCCGGAGGCGAGGGAATTGGTGTTCAACGACCAGCGGTATGGCTACGACCACCTGCTGCTGGCCACCGGATCAGGGAGCACCTACTTCGGCCGTGAGGAGTGGAGGGCGATGGCGCCGCCGATGAAGGTGCTGGAGCACGCTGATGAGATCCGCCGGCGGCTGCTGATGGCTCTGGAGGAGGCGGAGCAGACGCCCGACCCGGCCCGCCGAAGCTTCCTGCAGACCGTGGTGGTGGTGGGGGCGGGCCCGGCGGGATGCGAACTGGCGGGTTCCCTGATCGAGCTGATGCACCGCGCCGTGCACCGGGATTTCAAGCAACTGCCCCAGGAGCTCTGCAAGGTGATGCTGGTGGATGTGGTGGATCGGGTGTTGCCCACCATGGCTCCGGAGCTCTCCGCCGATGCCGGGCGCTATCTCGAGAGTGTGGGGGTGGAGCTGAAGCTGGGCGCCAAGGTGGAGGAGATCAGTCCAGGCCGGGTCAGTCTGCGCACCCTGGCTGGGGTGGAGGAGCTGGAGGCGGCCACGATCTGCTGGACCGCCGGGGTGCGGGCCTCAAAGCTGGGCAAGCTGCTGGCGGAGCGCACGGGCTGTCCTGTGGATCGGGGGGGGCGGCTGATCGTGGAGCCGGATTTCTCCGTGCCGGGCCACCCGGAAATCCGTGCGGTCGGCGATACCTGCGCCTACACCCACACGGCGGATGGAAAGCCCCTGCCGGGGATGGCCGGCCCGGCGGTGCAGATGGGCAGCTGGGTGGCGCGCGACATCCTGGCGGGGTTGAACGGGGAGGAGAGCCCGCCATTCCGCTGGCTGGATCTGGGCAGCATGGCCGTGATCGGCCCCTGGTATGCGGTGGCGGATCTGAGGGGCTGGCATGTGACGGGGCTGGCGGGGTGGATCCTCTGGGCCCTGGCCCACCTGGCCTTCATCCCCGACACCGAGAACCGCATCGCGCTCTTCAGCAAGTGGATGTGGCAGATCGCCACGCGCCAGCGGACGGCCCTGCTGATCACGGGCCGGCCGGATCAGCACATTGGAGTGGATGTGGGGCTCTACCGGGCAAATCTGGAGGACAAGCACACCCCAACCCATCAGGAGGTGGATACCGAGGCGGCCGCAGCCTGATCCCCCCTGATCAGCACCTGATCCGTCCTGTCGAGCGGTCGGCTGCCCTTGGAGCGGAGACCGGAGACTGGGATCAGATCCGGGAGACCGTGAGGCGGAGGCCGGAGGCTGGGGAGCGGAGACGGGAGACTTGGGGCGGAGCCCGGTGAATGGTGAAAAGTGAACAGGTGCGGGAAGGGAAAACAGAAGCATTTAGGGTGCAGAAAAGCGTCTTCTTTCCTTTGACAGCCCCTGCCTCCCCTCGCCTGCGCTGGCTCACCGCGGCCCTGCTCTTCGCCGGAGCGGCGCTGTCCTTGGTGTTGCCCTTTGTTTCCGCCACGTTCCTCACGCTGCTGCTGGGCAGCGCGGCCGTGGTGGCGGCGGTGTCCCAGTTTCTGCGGCTGGGGAGTGAACCCGACACCCGGGGCAAGGTGTTCCGCGCCCTCTCCGGGGTGCTGTATCTGATCGGTGGCGTGTCCTGCGTGCTGTTCCCGATTCAGAGCACCATCAGCCTCACCCTGTTCGTGGGAGCCCTGCTGGCTACCGAGGGGGTGATGGAGCTGGCGGCGGCGGCCACCCAGCAGCTGCCGGCCCGGGGCATGGTGCTGCTGGATGGCATCATCACCGCCGTGCTCGGGGGCATGCTGATCGCCGAATGGCCGAGCGACAGTCTCTGGGCCATCGGCACCCTGTTCGGCATCTCCCTGGCCTTCTCGGCGGTGAATCTGCTCACCGCTCCCCCCAGCGGCGGCGCACCGACCACCACCGCGGCCTGAAGCGGCTCACAGCCCGCCGGATCCCAACCGCGGCGTCAGGCTATTCCGGCACGGCAGCCCCATCGGGCCTGCGGGGATCCACGGCGGCTTCACTGCCCCCCTGGGCCCGCACCTCCACCGAATGGGCGGCCCCCATGGCTGGAACCAGCCGCAGGGTTTGGCCCATGCCTTGCAGGAGAAGGAGCGTGTCCGGGCTGAGGCCCTCCTCATGGCTGAGGGCATCGGGCCAGAGCTGGCTGTGCACCCGGGGGGCCGCCACGGCGGTGGCCAGGTTGCGGCCCTGCACCAGGCGATTGAGCAGCACCTGGGCGATGGTGGTGATGATGCGGCTGCCACCCGGGCTGCCCGTGGCGATCCAGGGCCGCCCATCGGGCCGAAACACCAGGGTGGGCGCCATGGAGCTCAAGGGCCGCCGGCCAGGGGCGATGGCATTGGCCTGGCCCTGCACCAAGCCAAAGGCATTGGGGGTACCGGGGCTGGCGGTGAAGTCGTCCATCTCGTTGTTGAGCAGGAAGCCGGCTCCCGGCACGGCGATGCCGTTGCCGAAGGGGAAATTGAGGGTGGTGGTGAGGGCCACCAGGCCGCCCTGGCGATCCGCCACCGAGAGATGGGTGGTGTTGGTGCCTTCCAGCCACCGGGGCCGAGGAGCAAGAGAACCGGGGAGGCGATGGCGATCGAGGGAAATCTGCTGCCGCAGGGCCGCCAGGTAGGGCTCCTCCAGGAGCTGCTGGGAGGGAATGGCGATCTGGGCCGGATCGCCAAGCAGATCATTGCGATCGCGGTAGGCCAGGTTGCTGGCCTCAGCGAAGAGGTGGATGGAGCGGGCGCTGTTCAACCCGCTGGTCTGCAGGGGAAAGGGTTCGAGCAGGGCCAGCAGCTGCAGCAGGGTGAGCCCGCCGCCCGGTGGTGGCATCGACAGGATGGGATGGCCCTGGAAGCGGCGCTGCAGGGGGGCCACCAGCTGGGCCCGATAGGCGCCTAGATCGGCAGGGGTGATCAGGCCACCGCGCCTGGCCATCAGGGCCGTGAGCGACTGGGCCACCGGGCCTTCGTAAAAGCCCGCCTCCCCCCGAGCGGCGATGCGCCGCAGGGTGCGGGCCAGATCTGGCTGGCGGAGCCGCTCCCCGGGGCGGGGGGCCCTGAGGTCTGCGGGCGTAGAACCTGGAGCGCTTGAGCCAGCGGGAGCCCGGCGGTAGCGGTAGAAGAGGGCGCGGGCGGTGGGATCGGCCTGGAGCTGGGGGGCTGCGGCGGCGAAGGCGCCACTTAGCGCGGAGCTCACGGGGAAGCCCCCCTCCGCCAGGGCGATGGCGGGGGCCAGCACCTGGGCCAGGGGCAACCGGCCGTAGCAGCGCTGGGCCAGCACCAGCCCGGCCACGGTGCCGGGCACGGCGGAGCTGAGCAGGCTGCGGGTGGCCCGCTGGCGATCCACCGTGCCATCGGCCTTGAGAAAAAGGCCTGGCGTCGCTGCCCTTGGCGCCTGCTCGCGAAAGTTGATGGCCACCGCCGTGCCTGTGCCGATGGGGAGCTCGGGAGAAGGGCCCATCGGCGGCACACAGCCCCGCAAACGGGCCGGCGACGGGCCCGGCAACCAAAGCACGAGAAACCCGCCGCCCCCCAGGTTGCCCGCCTGGGGATGGGTAACGGCCAGGGCAAAGGCAGTGGCCACGGCCCCATCCACCGCATTGCCCCCCGCCCGCAGCTGGCGGGCCCCCGCCTCAGCCGCATGGCCGTCCTGGGCCGCCACGATGCCGCCGCTGGAGGGAACGGGGTGGAAGCGCTCCTGGGATTCCTGCAGAGAATTCGTCCGTGACCCAGCCCCATTTCCCAAGGCCCTCACAGAGAAAGCAGGGTGAAGGGAAAGCATCAGCCCGACGCTTACGCCAACGACCTTGGGAGACAAAATAGACACCTAAAGAATGCTAGCGGTGAGCCATCCTTCGGGCCAGTGCCTTGCCAATCTTAATGCCAGGAATTTCAACCATATACATCGAAATAACACACACCAAAAAGAGGCCAATCAACGCAAGCGGACCCACAACGACTGGGAAAGGAGAACGGGACTCAAGCCAGCTGCGCGCAATGAAGAAAAACCAATTATGGAACAGATAAACGCTGTAAGTGAGACTTGAGAGAAACAATAAAACTGGCCCCGACGCAAAAGCATGCCGAAAAAACCAAAACAATAGAAATATACTCAGCGCAATGACTGCATGGTGATCATCAGACCACAATGGCTGGTATTTTGGCATCAAGATGAAATACTGAGCTATGAATAGGAAAGAAAGAGCCAACGCAGCCTTACCAGACACAAGTCCTTGCTCATAGAGATAAAGCAGTGAACCTACTAGCAGGAACGGGAAATACATCGTGACGACTCCCGTAGCCGGCCAGCTACCACCCCATCCAATGGAACCATTCGTGAATGGAGGCGCTAGACCCAAAACAAACACGATCATGAAGAATATGACTGGAACACTTCTGTAAGATACCAGTACCAACCTCCCAGCCAGCAGGGCAAGGATGCCCATAAGAAAATAAAAGTAGATTTCAATACGGAGAGTCCACTCCACACCACCAAGAGTGAATGGAAGACCAATGAAATCGCCAAGCAAAGTACATTGAAGGAGAACAACCTTGAAAGGCAGACGGTTCGCTTGATCAGTCAGGAAATAACTAAAAATAACAGCAAAAATATACAGAGGGTAGATGCGAAAAATCCGTTTAATTGCAAACTCCAGTGGTCTCTCCCGTTGCGACACGAATGTAATGATATAACCAGAGATAAGAAAAAAAAGCACAACACCAACCCCGCCCTCGTGGACAATTGGGAGAACAGCTTTCACCAGAAGTCGTGGCGTTGGATGAATGTCGCTATTCGCAACCAAGGCAGCCAACTGAGGATGAACTGTATGCCCAATCAGCACACTAACAAAGGCGATGATTCGCAAATAGTCCAAAAAAATGATCCGAGACATCTGTCTTGGCCGCTCCATTTCACAATTGGCTAAGCTCATTCAGCAGATCATAGCGCAAACGCAACACCATAAGGCTGCAAGAGTTACATTCGACCAGCAGATAGGGAATGCAGGTGGGTTTGCAAATCTCGAGCTACATACACCAATCTTGGTGGCATACACCAGGGCCGAATAGATGCTGCTGATCGGGATCTGGTTGATCGGCTCCATCTCCAGCAGCACCACATCAGCCCGCTTGCCCACCTCCAATGAGCCGATCTGGACCTCGAGGTGGAGGGCCCGGGCACCGCGGATTGTGGCCATCTCGAAGGCTTCCTGGGCACTCACCACCTTGGGATCGGCGGTGATGAGCTTGTGCAGCTTGGCGGCCGTGTCGATCTCCTCCCAGAGGCTGAGATCGTTGTTGGAGGCGGAGCCATCGGTGCCGAGCCCCCCGGCAGGAGGCCTCCAACACCTCCCGCCGATCCACCGCCACGATCTGCCCTGCGGCGATCGCTATCGCCCCATCGGCAATCCCTCGCCGCTGCCCATCCATGGTCACCACCAGTCCACCGCTGATGAGGAGGTCGATGTCAAGCAGCGGCATACATGATTGGCAGAAGGCGAGGGTCACCATTAAAGAAAGCCCCACCAGCCTGGAGATCGGCGCAGGGGAAATCCTGGCCCTTGAACAGCAGTGAGGCATCGAGGGCCCTGGCCAGCCCATCGCTGAAGCAGTCGCCCAAGTTGAGCGTTGCCGCTCACCCCTTCAGGCCAAGGCAGGTTGCGAAACCGATCCAGCAAAGGCCAGCAAAGGGTGGAACTTCTCATAGAGGGACGCATCACTGGCTTGACAGCGCTCCAGCTCGGCACTGCGTCATCGCCTTTGCTCCGTAAACCGGCACAACGACCGAAAGGGAAACGGAGGAGGCAGCGGTAAGGGGCATCCGCTGGTGGATCCTGCCAATCATCCAGCAGCCTCCCCAAACCCCCCACCGCCAGGAGTCGCGATCCGCAACAGATCGCCAACCCCCATCTCCACCTGGGCGCTACCGGACAGGGGCTCCCAGTTGCCGTTGGCCCGCTGGATGGCGTTCTCCCCCACCTGGCCGGGCTCCCCACCCGCCAGGCCGAAGGGCGGCACCCGCCGCGATCCCGAGAGCAGACACACGGTCATCGGCTCCAGAAACCGCAGCCAGCGCTCCACCCCGTCGCCCCCCCGCCAGCGACCTGCGCCGCCACTGCCCCGGCGGATGGCGAAGCGCTCCAGCCGCACCGGGTAGCGCTCCTCCAGGATCTCGGGATCGGTGAGGCGGGAATTGGTCATGTGGGTCTGCACGGCACTGGCGCCCGCAAAGCCCGTGCCATCGCGATCCAGCCCCGCACCGGCGCCACCGCAGAGGGTTTCGTAGTACTGCCGCGCTCCATCGCCGAAGCTCAGGTTGTTCATCGTGCCCTGGCCGGCAGCCATCACCCCCAAGGCGCCATAGAGGGCATTGGCCACCGCCTGGGAGGTTTCCACATTGCCCGCCACCACCGCCGCCGGTGGCTCGGGCCAGAGCAGCGATCCCCGGGGCACCACCAGATCGATCGGGTCGAAGCACCCGGCATTGAGGGGCAACGGCTCGGCCACCAGAGTGCGGAACACATACATCACGGCCGCCTTGGTAATTGCCAGGGGGGCATTGAGGTTGCTCGGCTGCTGGGGGGAGGTGCCCGTGAAATCCACCCGCACCCGCCTGGCCTGCCGGTCCACCCGGATGGCCACCACGATCCGGGCGCCGCCATCGAGCTCCACCACATGCTGGCCATCCGCCAACCGCCCGATCACCCTCCGCACCGCCTCCGCCGCTTGGCGCTGCCCGTGGCCCATGTAGGCCAGCACCTGCTGCGGGCCCTCCTGGCCCAGCAGCCTTCCCAGCTCCTGCTGCCCCAGCTGGTTGGCAGCCACCTGGGCCTGCAGATCCGCCAGAAACCGCTGCGGATTGCGCACCGGATGGGGTCCCGCCGCACAGCGTGCGAGCCAGGCGCCTTCATCCCACACGCCCCCCACCAGCAGGGGCACAGTGTTCAACAGCAGGCCCTCCTCCTCGATGCGGCGGCTGAAGGCCGGCATGGAGCCCGGCGTCAGCCCACCCACATCGGCGTGGTGGCCGCGGTTGGCGACAAACGCCACCAATTCAGAGCCATCCCCACCCCGATCGTCGAACACCGGGCTGATCACCGTCACATCCGGCAAATGGGTGCCGCCATGGAAGGGATCGTTGGAGGCGATCACATCCCCGGCACCCAGGGGCGGGAGCTCCCCCCTCGCGATGGCCGCCAGCAGGGCGCTGACGCTTTCGCCCATGGAGCCCAGATGCACGGGGATGTGGGGCGCATTGGCCACCAGGCGCCCGGTGCGATCAAAGAGGGCACAGGAGAAATCCAGCCGCTCCCGGATGTTCACCGAGCGGCTGCTCTGCTGCAGCCGCACCCCCATCTGTTCAGCGATGGCGGTGAAACGGTGGTTGTAGAGCTCCAGGCGCACCGGATCGGGCAGGTCGGGAGCCGCCACCACCTCGGGAGCCACGCCAATTTTCGCGGGCTCTTGGGCCTCCAACAGCACCTCCCCGCCCGGCAGCACTTGGGCCTGCCAGCCCGGCTCCACCACCAGCGTCCCCGTGTCCTCCAGCACCAGCGCCGGCCCGGCGAGCCGTTGGCCCGGCATCAGCCGGAAACGCCGCCAGAGGGGCACGGACGTCCAGAGGGGTTGCACGCTTTGTCCCGGGGGCGTGGCCGGATCCACCAGGCAAAGGGGCACCTGCCCCTCGGGGGACCCAGGCAGAGTTCCAGATGCCCCATCAGCCCCACTGCTCCCTGAAGTGGCCGCCGGCACCCCCGCGCCGGAGACCTCCTCGGTTTGCAGGGTGAGCACCACCCGCTCCAGCACCAGGGCCCCATCCGGGGGGCGATGGCCGAAGCGGAGGTCATAGCTTTCCTGGAAGCGCTGGCGCAGGGAGCCGATCCAGCTCGCCTCGTCGCGTTCCAGATCCCGCCCCAGCAGGGCCGTTCCCTCCACCTCGAGCACCTGCTCACTGGCGGCGGTGCGCAGATCCAGCCGCAGGGCCAGGGCCGGCCGCTGGCCGGGGGCCAGATCCCCTGACGCCTCCAGGGCCTCGGTGCCCTCCGCCAGCAGCTCCTGCAGACAGCGCCCCAGAACCCCCCCCAGCCCGGGCGCCAAGGGGGCCCGCAGGCTTCGCTCCCGATGCAGCTGCTGGGGTGCCAGGCCGATGCCATAGGCCGAGAGCACCCCCGCCAGGGGATGGAGCAACACCCGGCTCACCCCGAGGCGGCTGGCCAGGGCGCAGGCATGCTGCCCCCCCGCACCGCCGTAGGACACCAGCAGGGCCCGGCGGATGTCGTGGCCCCGCTGGATCGAGATGCGACGAATGGCTTCCGCCATGCGCTCCACCGCCACCTGCAACGCCCCCAGGGCCACCTGCTCCGGGCCCAGCCCCAGCTCCTGGGCCAGCTCGGCGAAGCGCCGCTCCACCGCCTGCCGATCGGCCGGTTGATCACCGCCGGCGCCAAACACCGCCGGCAGGGCCGCCAGAGGCAGCCGCCCCAGCAGCACGTTGGCATCGGTGACCGTGGCCGGCCCACCGCGCCGGTAGCAGGCCGGGCCCGGATCGGCCCCCGCCGAGCGGGGCCCCACCACCAACCGTCCATCAACCGCCTGCAGCACCGATCCGCCCCCGGCCGCCACGGTATGGATCGGCAGCATCTCCGCCAGCAGGGGCAGGCCCGCCACGTCCGTGCCGGAGCTGCGCTCCCAGGCCAACTCACCCCGGCCTGGATCGAAATGAAACACATCCGTTGACGTTCCCCCCATGTCGAAGCCCAGCAGGGGAACCGTCGCCAAGCCCGCCGCCCGGGCAGCGGCCACCGCCCCCACCATGCCGCCGGCTGGGCCCGAGAGGATGGTGTCCTTGGCGCGCAGCAGGCCAGGGCTCTGCAGGGCGCCGCTGGAGGTGATCACCCGCAAGCTGGTGGCCGGCCCCAAGGCGTCCGCCACCTGGGAGAGGTAGCACTGCAACACCCCTTGCAGGCCCGCCTCCACCACAGTGGTGGCCGCCCGCGGGAGAAGACGGGGCTGGCGGCTGATCTGGTGGGAGAGCAACACCGTTCCGAAGCCCTCAGTTTCCAGCCAGGAGCCAAGGGCCAGCTCATGGGCAGGCTCCCGGTAGCTGTGCAGCAGGGCCACCGCCACCTGGCGCTGGCCATCGGCTAGGGCGTGGCGGATTCGCTCCTCCAAGGATGCATCCAGCAGCAGGGGGCTCACCTCCTCTCCATCGGCCCCAAGGCGCCCCTCCACCTCCACCACCCGCACATCCAGGGGTTGGGGGCGCTCGATGCGCAGGGCGAAGAGATCGGGGCGGTGCTGGTCGCCGATGGCCAGCAGATCCCCCAGTCCCTGATTCAGCAGCAGAAGCACGGGGGCGCTGGCCTGCTCCAGCAGGGCATTGGTGGCCACGGTGGTGCCCAGCCGCACCTCCTCCACCAGAGCCGGTCGCAGATCCTCATCCGCATCCACCCCCAACAATTCCCGGATGGCCGCCACAGCCGGATCACCCGGCCGCTCCGGTTGGACGGAGAGCACTTTCCGCACCTGCAGGGGGCCCTGGGGGGGACAGGCCACCACATCGGTGAAGGTGCCGCCCCGATCGATCCAGAATCGCCAGCCCCTGGCGGGGCCCGCGGGGGGCAGGGCGTCAGCGGCAGGGCTCAAACGAATTCCTTGGCTCCCCTGCATTCTTGGAGGGAACAAGGCCCTCGGTAGGCCACAGCCGGGGCCCATGAAGGCCAAGCGGCTCCCACAACATCAATCAGTGCCTAATACTGTGCCAACAGATGTCAGCCTCTTTGAGATTAAGTTTTGAGTCCCTTCTGTTCAATCTGTGGCTTCTGCCTACGGTTGGGCGTGACTGATTCGCGAATTCTTCAGAAAGGACATTCCTGCTGTTAGCCGGATTTACCTGAAGGGTGAGCATGGCTTGACGAACCCTTCCTCTCGGTGATCTGCATGAACTTCCAGCCGCGCCTGACGTTGGTCAGGCTTTTCAGCGCCTGCGCACTCGCAATGCTTCCTACGGAGACTGTCAAAGCAGCCTACAACTTTGTCCTCCCTAGTCTAAAAAACGGATGCATATCGTCCTCCACCCACCCCGATTGTTATGACGATCAGAATGTCGTAAGAGCCTCTGGTTTCTCACATTTCGACGGCTCTGGCTCCCCCACACCCACCCCCCCAGACGACGTCCCGGCGCTTCTCAAGGCCAAGCCCCTATGGAACCGGCTGAAAGACACATCTTATTCCATGCATGTGATCGACCAAAGCAAGCCCAAGACCCTCCTTGAGATCATCAACGGCAGGGAAATTTACACCGATGAAGATTATAACCACTGGACAAAATTTAACGGAGACTGGTACGTCAAGATGGCGCACCAATTCGACATCAATGACAAGGAAAACAATGAAAAGGATCTCTGGTGCAAAGCTCTTCCCGCCTGTACGGGTTCAGGAGGATTCGCAACGGTCGGCAATGTTGGCGTTAGCGGAGCCACGATCTTTTTTGCCCCCATTCTCTCTAAGAACGCACCACAGGAGCAAAAGAATCGAGTAAATCTTGGGGACTGGCTGCGTGCCCGGCCAACAGAATATGATCTTGCCAGACCAGAAACAGTGAATGCGCGAGCCAACTTCTTTGTGGGTGGACGAGGAATTGGTTTCCCTTATGACGCAACTCCTCCAGACACGAGGTCTGATCAAGCCTTCTGGAATCATCTCGCCCTTGTCTGGGTGAATCCCAAACAGCTGTTTCGGCCAGCACAGAATCCAAACATCAGCATCAAAGATTTTGCTATGGTCAAGGATCATCTTGATCCCATCCAGGGCACACCCTCGATCAACTGGTGCATCAATCAATTTAGAAATGTGGAGAATTCCAGTAAAAATGGAGCTTGCGATATGGCAGATGTCTCTAAGGGAAAGGGTAATCGCTTTGATCAGTTTCAGGATTACTATCGAAGCTATTTCAACGCTGGCTCAAATGACGACGGTACCGAAAACTTTTTCCCTTTCCCCTTCACTGGATTGGGTGTCACCTACGACCCCTACTACCAGGCCCAGCTAGAGACTGCCAAAACGGAAGCCGACCTTGCCTTGATCCTGCCCAAACTCATTGGCACCTCTGAATTCGTCTACGCCATTCCGGAGAATGGTCAATCAGATACCGCCCCGATGTATGTGGATGAGGTGTATCCCATCATCAACACCGTGCCAGGACCGCTGCCCATCCTGGGAGTTGGCGCCAGCTTTGCTTTCACGCGACGCCTCCGCCGCCGCATTCGTCAGGGAGGTCGGGTGCTCCCTCAGCGGTAGTTCTCAAACTGCAACGGCACTTCCAGGTCTTCCTGCTTGAGCAGCTGGATCACCTGTTGCAGGTCATCCTTGTTTTTGCCGGTCACCCGCAGGCTGTCGCCCTGGATCGCCACGGTCACCTTCTTCATCTGGTCGCGGACAGTTTTGGAGAGCTTCTTGGCCAGCTCCTGGCTCAGACCCTTGCGCAGCTTCACCGCCTGCATCACCCGGTTGCCCCCCACCGCTTCGCTGGGCTGGAAATCGAAGATCTTCAGCGACAGGTTGCGCTTGGTGGCCTTCTGGCGCAGCACGTCGTTCACCGCCTCCAGAGTCATGTCGCTGGCGGTGGTGATGGTGAGGCTGGCCTCCTCCAGCTCGATCTCCGTCTTGGAATCCTTCAGGTCGTAGCGCTGGGCCACCTCCCGCCGCACTTGATCCACCGCGTTCACCAGCTCCTGGCGATCGAAATCGCTCACCACGTCAAAGGAGTAGGTATCGGCCATGGACAGAGGGCTGCGCTGCAGACCCAACCCTAAAAGGTCTGTTCCGCCCTCGAGCCCTCGCTCCAAGGGCAGTGGCGCCCCTAGAAAAGGGGTCACCCGGCTGACCACGCCCCATGAGCCCTGCGCTGCTTCCCGTCTCCACCCTCTTCGCCACCGCCCTCACGGCCCTGGCCAACGGCGGCGCCACCACGGGCCTGGGGGCGGGTGCCCCCTTTGCCTGGTCGCTCGTGCTCTCCGGCGCCGTGGTGGTGGCCAGCCTGATCCCCCTGGGCGCCGCCCGCTCCCAGGCCGATTTCACCCCCGCCGATCTGGCCGCCCCCCGAGCCATGTTCGAGCGGCTGCCGGCCTGGGGCAAACGGGCCAACTGGGCCCACCAGAACAGCTTCGAGGCCTTCACCCTCCACGCCCCCGCCTGCCTGCTGGCCCTGCTGGCCGCGGCGCATGGCTGGCTTCCCACCACCTTGGCCATCGGCGCCGCCTGGCTCCATCCCCTGCTGCGGCTGGCCTACATCGGGGCCTACGTGGCCAACATCCCCCCCCTGCGCAGCCTCTGCTGGGCCGGCGCGATCCTCTGCACCGCCCTCCTTTACAGCGGTGGGCTGCAAGCAGTGCTGGCGAGCTGAGGCGGCCTCTGGCGTTGCCGCCTGGCCACCTGAGGCGCTCAGGCTCGTGTTGATTCACTGACCATCGCCGAGCTGGAATCCGCTGGCCCAGCGGGTGCTGGGCGTCTTGCAAACGCATGGATTAAGGGACTCCACCAAAGAGCAGTAGCAAACAGCTACAGACGCTCTGTAGGCCTGTATTTCATGGCGTTGTGGCGAAATCCTCTTCCCCCGTGCGGCTGCAGAT